>NZ_JBTJEN010000021.1:0-78617 GCF_054456575.1 Pseudomonas sp. Eth.TT006
GCCAATTCAGCCTATTGTGCGGCAACTCAGGCCACGCGTTCTTCGCCCGGGCTGCGCTCGAAGTAGCGCTTGTACTCACGACTGAACTGCGACGTGCTCTGATACCCCACCCGATGCGCGACCTGCGCCACGCCCAGCCCTTCTGCCACCAGCAACGTCTGCGCCTTGAGCAAACGCAAGCGCTTGAGGTACTGCACCGGCGACAACAACGTGCTGCGTTTGAAGTGTTCGTGAAACGACGAAACGCTCATGTTGGCGCAACTGGCCAGAGTCTCGACATTCAGCGGTTCGGTGTAATGCGCGTGCAGATGGCTGATCGACGCCGCGACCCGGGCGAACTGCCCCTGTTGTTCCACCAGTGCGCGCAACACATCGGCCTGCGGTCCGCGCAGCGCGGTGAACAATAATTCGCGCACCCGCGCCGGGCCGAGAATCTGCCGCTCCAGCGGATCGTGCAGGCAACGCAGCAAGCGTTCGACGCAGCCGCGCATGTCATCGTCGAGCACCACTGACGTCATCGACTCCGGGGTTTGCGCCGGAATGTGCCGCCCCGGCGCCAGCCCCATGGCCAGCACCAGTTCGCCGAGCAGCACGCGGTCGATGGCCACCGACACCCCAAGCAACGGCGCGTCGGGCAAGGCAAAGGTTTCGCACTCGAACGGCACCGGCAGCGCCTGAATCAGGTAGTGCCCAGCGCCATATTCCATGGTGCGCGGGCCGAGGAACGCCAGTTTGCTGCCCTGGGCGATGATCATCAGGCTCGGCTCATAAATGTGCGGGCCGCGCGCGACGTCGCAACTGGCGCGCAACACCTGCACGCCGGGCAACCCGGTCTGGCTGTAACCATCGCACAGCGCCAGCGGCTCGATCAGCGAAACCAGTGTGGCATTGGCATCAAGGTGGCGGGTCAACTGCATCGGAGGGGTCTTCAAAAAAGTCACGGAAAAAGGCAGGCAAGCATCATCGCAGATCCTTTCGCCAATGCGTTTGCCCAGACCTGCATGCCGGAGGATTAGGCATGAGACCCGGAGGAATCGTCATGGCCGCAGCGACAGACGGCGCCCAGAATGTGCCACCTCACCTGTCACTGCTTTTGCGAGGTTCCTCATGTACACCGCTATCGGCTATGCCGCTCAATCGGCCACCACCCCCCTCGCCCCGATGAAATTCGAACGCCGCAGCCCTCGCGCTGACGACGTGGCGATCGAGATTCTGTACTGCGGCGTCTGCCACTCCGACATCCACCAGGCGCGCAACGAATGGGGCATCGCCGTGTACCCGTTGATGCCCGGCCACGAGATCGTCGGCAAAGTCACCGCCATCGGTGCCAACGTCACCCAACACAAAGTCGGCGATCTGGTCGGTGTCGGCTGCATGGTCGACTCCTGCCGCACCTGCGCCGCCTGCCAGCAGAACCTCGAGCAATACTGCCTCGAAGGCCCGACCATGACCTACGCCACGCCGGACCGGGTCGATGGCAGCAACACCATGGGCGGCTACTCGGACAGTATCGTGGTCAGCGAGCACTTCGTCGTGCGCATTCCGGAGAAACTCGATCTGGCCAGCGCCGCGCCGATCCTCTGCGCCGGCATCACCACCTACTCGCCGCTCAAGCACTACGGGGTCAAGGCTGGCGACAAGGTCGGGATTCTCGGCATGGGCGGCCTCGGGCACATGGGCATCAAGTTCGCCAAGGCCATGGGCGCGGAAGTCACGCTGTTCACCCGTTCGGCGAGCAAGGCCGAGGAAGGTCGTCGTCAGGGCGCCGATCATGTGATCGTCTCCACCGATGCCGAGCAGATGGCCGCCGCTGCCGGCCGTTTCGACTTCCTGCTCGATACCATTCCGGTGCAGCACGACCTCAACCCGTACCTGCAAACCCTGCGCTTTGATGGCGTGCACATTCTGGTCGGCCTGATCGAACCGATCGATCCGCCAGTGCATGCCGCCAACCTGGTGCTGGGCCGTCGTGTGCTGGCCGGTTCGTTGATCGGCGGCATCGCCGAAACCCAGGAAGTGCTGGATTTCTGCGCCGAGCATGACATCACCTGTGACATCGAAATGCTCGACATCCGCCAGATCAACGAGGCTTACGCGCGGATGATCGCCGGTGACGTGAAATACCGTTTCGTGATCGACATGGCGACGCTCAAGGTTTAAATCTTTAAACCCAGCTCCGCCGACAGCCGGGCTGTGACCCCTTTGATCAGGGGGATCAGCTCGGCCATTTTTTCCAGCGGCATGTACGGCACGGTGCTGGCGATGCTGATCGCCGCCACAATGCGCTTGCTCGCGTCACGAATCGGCGCCGCCACGCAGCGGATCGACGGTTCGTTGTCTTCCAGATCGAAGGCGTAGCCCCCGGCCACGTACTCGGTCATGCGCTGCTCAAGCTGTTCCCACGATTGCTGGGGATGCTGCGGCCAGAACTGACTTTTCCCACCCGCCGGCAGGCTGAGATCATACAGCCGCTGCCAATCCTGCGGCGCATCATCGAGCATCAACGCCTTGCCGATTCCGGTACGCGCCAGCGGCATGCGATGGCCGACCCGCGAACGCATTTCCGGGCCATAACGTCCCGGATTTTTCAGCAGATACAAGACCTCGTCGCCTTCGCGAATGCCCAGATGCACGGTGTCACCGGTCAGCGCCGACAACTCGTCCAGATACGGCGCAGCCAGACTCACCAGCGGCAACTCTTCGCGCGCCTGAAACCCCAGCTCGATCAGCTTCGGCCCCAGCAGGTAGCCGATTTGCGGGACCACGCGCAGATAGCGTTCGTCCACCAGACAACTGGCCAGACGATGGGTGGTGCTGCGCGTGGTGCCGATCAGCCGGGCGATCTCTTTCAGATCGCGCGCGCCACTGGCCACCGCCTGCACCACCCCCAGTCCGCGAAGCAGCGTCTGGGTGCCGGTGGGCGCGGCGTCCTTGGTTTTTTCCGGGGCGTCTTCCTGCATATCCAGCCTTTACCGTTGAGCGAGGGAACGGGCGGCATTATGGTCGCCCGACGCGAAGCACTACAACTCGATACGCTCGACCTTGCCCACCAGCAGCACGTAGGACAACGCACCGATCAACGCCAGCACGGCAATGTAGGTGATCGCCGGGGCAAACGAATCGCCGCTGGCGAGGAAACCAATGACGATCGGCGTGGCAATCGCCGACAGGTTGCCGATGAAGTTGAACACCCCGCCGGTCAGCCCGAGCAAGCGCGCCGGTGCCAAGGTCGAAACCAGTGACCAGGTGATCGACGCCAGCCCGTTGCCGAAAAACGCCAGCGCCAGAAAGGCAATCACCAACGGCGTCGACTCGACGAAATTGGCGCCGATGATCGAGGTGGAAATCAGCAGCCCGCCAATGATCGGCAGCTTGCGCGCAAAACCCACACTGCAGCCGCGTCGAATCAGCAGATCGGAAAAGAACCCGGAACACAGCACGCCCACGAACGCGGCGAGAAACGGCAACGACGCCAACAGGCCGGACTTGATGAAGTCCATGCCGCGATATTTCACCAGGTAGGTCGGAAACCACGTCAGAAAAAACCACAGCGTCGAGTTCAGGCAGAACTGGCCGAGGTAGATGCCCCACAACTTGCGCTTGCTCAGGACGATGCCCAGATCAGTCCAACTGAACGCAGCCTTGGCGGTTTGCGTTTGAATGTCGACCAGCCCGCCACCCTCGCGGATCAGCTCGATCTCCGCGTCGTTGGCGCCCTTGAAATCGCGCGGCTCGCGATACACCGCGTACCAGATCGCCGCCCAGACAATCCCCGCCGCGCCGGTGGCGACGAACACCATGTGCCAGCCGAATTCATGTTGCAGCCACGCCAGCACCGGGGTCAGAAACGCCAGCCCGACGAATTGCCCGGAGGTGTAGAAACCGATCGCCGTGGCCCGCTCGCGCTCGGGAAACCAGGTGGTGACCACGCGGCTGTTGATCGGATAGGCCGGCGCTTCCAGTGCGCCGACCGCCATGCGCAATACGAACAGCGCGATGAAGCTGGCAGCGAAACCCAGCAGCACCGTGGCCAGCGACCACAGCAGCAGCGCGACACTGTAGAGAATGCGCGGCGGCACCCGATCCACCAGCCAGCCGCCGGGGATCTGCATCGCCGCATAGGTCCAGCCGAACGCGGAGAAAATCAGCCCGACGTGCACCGGATCGATGCCCAGTTCGCTGGTCAGCGCGGGGGCGGCAATCGACAGGTTGCTGCGGTCGAGGTAGTTGATCACCACGGTGATGAACAGCAGCACCATGATGAAGAATCGCTTGCGGCTGGGCGTGACTAGACACGCCTGCCCGGTAAGGGTTTGCGGTGGCATGGGGGTGCCTCTTTTTATGATTATTTGAGGACAGTCTTGAAGCTGAACCGGCCCCTGTGGGAGCTGGCTTGCCAGCGATAGCGGTGCATCTGTTACATCAGTGTCGGATGTGCCGCCGTCATCGCTGGCAAGCCAGCTCCCACAGGGATTGGGGTGGATCAGAGGGTGCTCACCACTCGGCAAAACTGCCATCGGCATGGCGCCAGATCGGGTTGCGCCAGCGGTGGCCGACCGCCGCGCGTTCGATCACGTATTCCTCGTTGATCTCGATGCCCAGCCCCGGGCCGTTCGGAATCTTCACGAAGCCCTGGTCGTAGTCGAACACCCGTGGGTCCTTCACGTAGTCGAGCAAATCATTGCTCTCGTTGTAATGGATGCCCAGGCTCTGCTCCTGGATAAACGCGTTGTAACAAGCGGCGTCGAGTTGCAGACACGCCGCCAGCGCAATCGGCCCCAGCGGGCAATGCAGCGCCAGCGCCACGTCATAGGCTTCGGCCATGTTGGCGATCTTGCGGGTTTCGGTGATGCCGCCGGCGTGGGAAGCATCCGGCTGGATGATGTCGACGTAGCCTTCGCTCAACACCCGTTTAAAGTCCCAGCGCGAGAACAGCCGCTCACCGAGGGCAATCGGTGTGCTGGTCAACGGCGCCAGTTCTTTCAGCGCTTCGTAGTTTTCGCTGAGCACCGGTTCTTCGATGAACATCAGTTTGTACGGATCGAGTTCCTTCATCAGCACCTTGGCCATCGGCTTGTGCACCCGACCGTGAAAGTCGACACCGATACCAACGTTCGGCCCGACTGCGTCACGCACGGCGGCCACGTTGGCCAGCGCGAGATCGACTTTCTCGAAGGAATCGAGGAATTGCAGCTCTTCGGTGCCGTTCATTTTCACCGCCGTAAAACCCCGGCTCACCGCCTCTTTCGCGGCGCGAGCGGTGTCGGCCGGACGGTCGCCGCCGATCCATGAATACACGCGGATCTTGTCACGCACCTGACCGCCGAGCAGATCGCTGACCGACACCCCGAGGGCCTTGCCTTTGATGTCCCACAGCGCCTGATCGATACCGGCCAGCGCGCTCATGTGGATCGCGCCGCCACGGTAAAAGCCGCCGCGATAAAGCACGGTCCAGATGTCCTCGATATTGCGTGGGTCTTTGCCGATCAGGTAGTCGGACAATTCCTCGACCGCTGCAGCCACGGTGTGGGCGCGGCCCTCGACCACGGGCTCGCCCCAACCGGTCACGCCCTCGTCGGTTTCGACCTTGAGGAAGCACCAGCGCGGCGGGACGATGAAGGTGGTGAGTTTGGTGATTTTCATCTTCTTGTCTCTCTTGTAGATGCGCCAGAAATGTTAGCGAAGGGCTTTCCAGGCGGCGACGTAGGCCTTGGCATTTACCGCTACTTGCTCAACTGTCATGCCCGGTTTGAACAGACCGGAACCAAGGCCGAAACCTTTCACGCCGGCATCGATGAACGCCTGCATATTGTCCGGGGTGATCCCGCCGACCGGCGCCAGCACCGTTCCCGCAGGCAGCACCGCGAGCCAGGCTTTAACCACCGCCGGCCCCATCTGCTCGGCCGGGAACAGCTTGAGAATGTCCGCGCCCTCCTCCAGCGCCGCGAAGGCTTCGGTCGGCGTGGCAACCCCCGGTGACAGGTACAGCCCCGCCGCTTTCGCCGCGCGCAGCACTTTGGCGTCGCTGTGCGGCATGACGATCACCTGACCGCCCGCGGCTTTCACCTGCTCGACCTGTTCGGCGGTCAGCACCGTGCCGGCTCCGATCAGGCAATCGGCAGGCAAGGTCTGACGCAGGATGCGGATACTGTCGTACGGCGAAGGGGAATTGAGCGGTACTTCGATGACGCGAAATCCAGCCGCATACAGGACTTCTCCGACAGCGGCGGCTTCCTGCGGATGCAGGCCACGCAGAATCGCGATCAGACCGTTTTCTGCCAGTGCTTGTTTGAGCATGTCAGGCCTCCAGTCAGGGTTAACGGGATGAGGAATCGAGCAGTCCGGCGGCCAGCGCCAGTTGCCACAGGCCACGCTCGGTGGCCTGCTCGGCCAGCGTCACGTTGGCGAAACCGCAGGCATCGAGGGCGCGGCTGTAGCGGGTGCAGAGTTGCGCGTTGCCGATGAGGATGATCGATGGGAGATGCGGACTGTTACGCCGACGGCGTTGCCCTCCAGCCAGTGCTGCCAGCTCATGGCCGATCATCAGCCCCGAGAGGTAATCCGCCTGCGCCGTCGGCGCCAGTTCGCCGGTCAGGCCCAGGGTACGGGCACTGAACAGTGTCGAGAGCACGCCGAGTTCGCCGTCCGCTGACTGCGCGACCTGCACGCCACGGTCAAACGCCGGGCCATCGAAGGACGCAGCCGGTTGCTGGGTGCGCCCGAGAATGCTGTGTTCACTGAGTACGGCGAACACTTCGCCGGTCATGAACGTATCGAAATGCGTGATGCGGCCATCGACCACTTCCACCCATTTGGAATGGCTGCCCGGCAGACCGATCAACAGATCGCCGCCCGCCTCCGCCGGCAGGTTCTGCAGCACGCCAAGTACCTGAGTCTCTTCCCCGCGCATCACATTGGGCAGCCGTGAGCGCTGAATCACGCCCGGAACGATGTGCACCCGAGTGCCGCGCAGACTGATCAGGGTTTGTAGGGAGTTTCCGAGATTGGCGACGTTCGCCGGCGTTTCGCAGTAGGCCGCTTCGCGCCAGCCCTGGGCGCTGCCGACCATGCCGCAAGCGATTACCGGTAGCTCCGGTTGCGCGGCGAGCCAGTCACCACAGGCCTCTTCGAAAGCCAGTTCAAAGCCGTCGGCGCATTCACGGCCGTTGATGACGCGCGGCGTCTTCGGTAGCTGCATGATCCCGGACGACAGCGCACGCTGCTCCAGCACCACCCCGCCCGCCGCGAGTTTGTAAGCACGTAATGAGGTCGTCCCCCAATCGAGCGCGATCAATTGCGCCTGCATCGCTTCACCTGTTTTGTTTTTTGGCAGTGAGTGCGACGGACTATAAACCTTGGCGTGATAAAATCTCAATATATAAATATCATTCCCATATTATGGGATTAGAGTAAAAAAGATCGCAGCCTTCGGCAGCTCCTACAGGGATGAGCATGTAGGAGCTGCCGCAGGCTGCGATCTTTTCTACAGGGTCAGCGACCCTCGGCGAACTCGCGCAGCACCTTGCCATCCATGCGATAACGCACCCATTCTTCCTGCGGCTGCGCGCCGAGGGATTTGTAGAATTCGATGGCCGGGGTGTTCCAGTCCAGTACGCTCCATTCGAAGCGCCCGCAGTCGTTGTCGCAGGCGATTTTCGCCAGATGCCGCAGCAGGGTTTTGCCGGCACCGCCGCCGCGTTGTTCGGGGGTGATGTAGAGGTCTTCGAGGTACAGGCAGTTGCTGCCCAGCCACGTCGAATAGCTGAAGAAGAACACCGCAAAACCGATCGGTACACCGTCGCGCAGGCAGATCAGGCCGTGGGCGGTAGCGCCTTCGCTGAACAGGCTGCGTTCGATGTCGGTGACGCTGGCGATGACTTCGTGGCGGGCCTTTTCGAAATCTGCCAGTTCGGTGATGAAGGCGAGGATTTGCGGCGCATCGCTGGGAGTCGCCGGGCGGATTTCGATCGTCATGAACAGGCCTTGTCGGAAAAGGAAAGCGCCATACTAAGGCCGCGGACCGCGCTCGTCACATGCCAAACCAGGTAGAGAACCTTGTGGTGAGGGGATTTATCCCCGATGGGGTGCGCAGCAGCCCTGAAAAAATGGGACTGCTTCGCACTCCATCGGGGATAAATCCCCTCACCACAGAAGTATCATTCGCTGCAAAATTTGGCTAAGCCTGCAAGGAGGCTCATGAACGCCACTGCTTTTACGCCGCTCACCTCACTCGCCGCCGAGTTGTTGCCCCACGCGCTGGAACCCTCCGGCGACGGCGCCCACGACCTCGCCCATCTGCAACGGGTGTGGCACAACGCGCGCACGCTGCAGGCCGAAGAAGGCGGCGAGCTTGAAGTGTTGCTCGCCGCCGTATTGCTGCACGACTGCGTGGCGGTGGAAAAGAATTCACCGCTGCGCTCGCAGGCTTCGCGGCTTGCCGCAGACAAAGCCGCCAGCGTACTGGCCGACCTGAACTGGCCGGAAAGCAAAATCAGCGCCGTCACCCACGCCATCGAAGCCCACAGTTTTTCCGCCAATATCACTCCGCTGACACTGGAGGCAAAACTGGTCCAGGACGCCGACCGGCTAGAATCGTTGGGCATGCTCGGCGTCGCCCGTACCTTCTACGTGGCCGGGCGCATGGGTAGCGCGCTGTACGACCCGCTCGACCCCGAAGCCAAGGCCCGCGACTACGACGACACGCGCTATTGCCTCGACCATTTCCAGACCAAACTGCTGCACCTCGCCGACGGTTTCCAGACCGCTGCCGGGCAGCGTCTGGCGCAAGTTCGTCATCAGCGTCTGAAAGGTTTCATGGAGCAGTTCAAGGAAGAAATCGGTATCGACTGGTAGCCGTTACTCCGGCGTGCGGTGATCCTGAGATCAGCAAGCTCAGAACTAATCCGCGCCGATGGCATGTTAGATAGTTGAAGCTCAACTCTGCCGGTCAAGGAACCGCGCCATGCCGTCAGCAACACCCCTGGTCTCGAGCCGCCTGTTCGGCCTGTTCTGCCTCGCCAGTTATCTGTTGTCACTGTCGTACGGGTCGACGTTTTTACTGTCGCTATTGATCAGCTCACGCGGGGGTAACGAACACGATGCCGGCAGCGTGATCAGTGCGGCGATGCTCAGCACGTTCGTCGCGGTGCTGGTCTCAGGGCACCTGTCGGATCTTCTCGGTGCGACCCGTTCAGTCGCTTTGTTCGGCCTGTTGCTGGTGGTCGCCAGCCTGGGTTTCGCGCTGACGCCGGGGTTCGGCCATCTGCTGCTGTTTTTCGGTTTGCTGTTGGGTCTGGGCTGGGGCGTTTTCTACACGCTGGGGCCGATCATCGTTGCCAGTCTGGTGACCCCGGCGCAACGGGCGAAATACTTTGCGCTGTTGTCCGGGAGCATGATGAGCGGCATCGGCAGCGGACCGTTGCTCGGGCGGGCCGCCAGTGCCTGCGGCCTGCCCCTGACCTCGGCCTTCTACCTGGCGGCGCTGGCGAGCCTGATCGGCGTGCTGCTGTTCTGGCGTCTGGGAGCACGCCTGCAAGGTACGCAAACCGCTTCGGCGGCCAGGATTAGTTGGCAGGCGACAACTTCGGTGCTCGGCTCCCGGGCCCTGTTCCCGATCATCATGGTCGGTCTGGGTGGCTGCGTATTCGGCGGGCTGTCGAGCTTCCAGACCAGTTACGCCACGGCTCGCTCGCTGGACTACTCACTGTTCTTTCTGGGCTTCATGAGCGCCGCTATCAGCAGCCGAATGCTGATCGCAGGCTTTGTGGTCAAGCGCGATCCTCTGTGGGCTTCGTGTCTGTTGTCGGGGCTGATGCTGGGCTCGATCGTAATGTTCGCGTTCGGCGTAGAAAGCGCTTTCAGCTATCTGCTGGCAGCACTCATGCTCGGCGTCGGTTATGGCCTGACGTACTCGGTGATCAACGGCCTCGCCGCCAACGAAGCGCCCCACGGCGCCACGTCCCAGGCGCTGTTAATGTTCAGCCTGGCTTACTTCATCGGCGTGTTCGGCTTCCCTTTGCTGGCCGGGAAAATCATCGTCGAACACGGCTTGCCAACGTTGCTGCTCGCTGTGCTGGGCGTGGCACTGATGAACTGGCTGATCACGGTTGGCCGACTGCTGTGGCGTTACGCCGGAATCAAAACCCTCGCGCCGGAATAGACCGTTCGTCGTTCATCAGGCACCAATCCAGTTTCAGGGCAGACCAATCAGAGGTAAGGAATTCAATCACTGGAGAAGCCCTATGATCCCGTCAAGGTTGACTGCCCTCGTTTTCGCCGCCCTGCTCAGTCCTGCGGTGTTTGCCGCTTCGACCACCGCAGCAGGCACCGGTCCTACCGACCCGGTTCCATCGCCACGTGCCCCCGCCATCAACAGTGCACCGGGGATGAACACCGATGGTTCCGGCGTGCCATTGATCAATCAGCCACCCGCCACCGGCACCGACCCGCGCACCCAAGGCAGCGATCCTGGCCGCCAGGGTGGCATGAACACCCCTGACGCCCCTGCCACCCCCGATAACGCCGGCCCCGGCGTCGGCTCGAAAACCACCACCGGTGGTTCGGGTTCCGAGGGCGGCAGCCAGTAGTTCGCCGACGCGAGCGTCCTATTCACATCCATGAAGAGGTAACCATGAACGTCGATAAAAACCTGGAAAAAGAAGTCCTCACCCGCCTGCTGCACGCCCATCCGAGCGGACTGGGCAAAGAGGTGCTGGACAACTATCGCGGTGAGAAAGTCGTGGCCAGCGCCCTCGCCGCCCTGCAGGATCGCGGACTGATCCACCATGGCCATGTGACCTGCAACGAGGCCGGCGAACACTCGTTGAATCTGCCGATCAAGCTCAGCGCCGCTGGCGTCGAAGCGGCACGCAAGCTTGAGAACTAGAAAGTCGTGAACGCGTAACCCTGTAGGAGCTGCCGCAGGCTGCGATCTGTTGATTTTAAAATCCAGATCAAAAGATCGCAGCCTGCGGCAGCTCCTACAGATGACCACGTGTGAATCTCATCTACCGACGCAAGGAGAAATCCCATGCCTCGTGGAAGCAAAGACAAATACACCGCCGAGCAGAAGCGCAAGGCCGAACATATCGAAGACAGTTACGAGCACAAGGGCCTGTCCAAAGACGAGGCCGAAGCCCGTGCCTGGGCCACGGTCAACAAGCAGTCGGGCGGCGGCGAGAAGGCCGGCGGCTCCGGGCGCAAGAAGCCGGCGAGCGCCAAGTCCGAGGATCGCAAGGAATCATCGCGACGTGCGGTGGCCAGCCGCAAGGGGCATGCGCGGGACAGCAAAGCGTCGCGCGATGAGCAGACTGTCGACAGTTTGCGCAAGGAGGCTCGGGCGAAGAACATTCCGGGGCGTTCTTCGATGCGCAAGGATGAGTTGATTGCGGCGTTGCGCAAGGCCAGTTGATTTTTGTTGGGAGGCTGATGGCCCCTTCGCGAGCAAGCCCGCTCCCACATTGGATTTGTGTCGTTCAAAAATCCAATGTGGGAGCGGGCTTGCTCGCGAAAGCGTCAGATCAGGCGCCGCAGGACTCACGGATAAACGCATCCACCTCTGCCGCCCCCGGCGCAGTCGCCGGCCCCCACCGCGTCACCGCCAAAGCCGCCGCCGCATTTGCCCTTGAAGCCGCCTCATACATGTCCAAACCCCGCGCCAACCCAGCAACAAACACCCCGGCATGCGCATCCCCAGCGCCATTGCTGTCCACCGCTTTCACGGTAAACCCCGGCACCTGCCGACGCTCCCCGGCCTGTTGAATCCAGCAACCCTGCGGCCCATCGCGGACCACGATCAAGACATCGGTCGGCAAATGCTCGGCAAGCCGATCCAGCGCCTCGGCGATGTCCGCTGCCCCGGTAAAGCGCAGCGCCTCGACACTGTTGCTGGTCCACACATCGATGCGTGGCAGCAGCGCCTGCATCAGCGCTGAATCCGGCGACTCGACCAAGGGACCCGGATCAAACACCACGTTGATCGCCTGCGGCAATGCCAGCGTCCAGTCCAGCAGCGCCTGCGCCTTGCCTGCATGCAGCAGACTGTAACCGCTGACATAAACGTAATCGCCCACCTCGGCCGCCACGCTGTTCAAGTCCTCCTCGGTCACCTCCCCTTCGGCGCCGATGTAGGAAATAAAACTGCGCTCGGCCGAGGCATCGGTCAGTGCCACGCAGATTCCGGTGTCGCGTGGCGCAGGCGTGTGGATGCCGATGTGAATGCCTTCGTCATGCATCGCTTGCCGCGCAAGGTCGCCGAATCGCCCGCTGCCGTGACGGCCGAGATAAACCACCGGCAAGCCATTGCGCACGGCAGCAGCCATCACATTGAAACCGCCACCGGCCTCGAAACCGGCGGACTGCGCCAGCACATCACCGCCGACTTGCGGCAAGCGATCCACGGTCATGACCAGGTCGATAATGACCTGGCCGGTGTGCAACAGCTTAGGCATGAGCACCCTCGACTTGCGCGGCGCGACGGTCTTTTGCCCCGCCCAGCACCAGATAAATACCACCGGCCACGACGAAGGTCACGATCCAGCCCAGCCCGTTGTGGCCCAGCCATGAGTCGGACAGAAAGCCCTTGAACCAGACGTTCTCGGCAGTGGTACCGATGGTGGTGAAACTGAAGCCGAGCACGATGGCAATCGCCCACGCGCCGAACGCGCGCCACTCGACGCCGCCGCGATACCAGTAGGCGCTGCTCGGGCTGACGTCGAGCAGGTCTTGCGGGCTGTAGTAGTGACGATGAATCAGGTCGACCACGAAGATCCCGACCCACGCGGTAATCGGCACCGCCAGCAGGGAAATGAAGGTGATGAACGGGCCGTAGAAGCTGTCGGCGATCAGCATGAAGTAGATCGAGCCGGCGAAGATCGCGACGATGTCCACCACAACCGCGTACACCCGTTTGACCTTCAGGCCGAGCGTCAGAGTGGTCAGACCGGCGGAGTACACCGAGAGGTTGTTCGACAGCAGCAGGCCACCGAACGCGGTGATCAGGTACGGCACGGCCATCCAGGTCGGCAGCATGTCGCGGATCGCCACGATCGGATCCGTCGCCGACGCCAGGTCGTTATTGCCCACCGACAGCAGGCCGCCGAGGGTGATCAGCAGCACCAGCGGAATCCCCGCGCCGAACGCCGCCGACGCCACCAGACGCACGGCTTTGACGCTGCGGTGCTGGTAGCGCGACATGTCCGCACCGGCGTTGGCCCAGCCGATCCCGGTGCCGGCGGCCATGGTGCCGATGCCGATGATCATCGCGCTCAGCGGTGCCGGGGTGGCGTTGAACACGGCGCTCCAGTCGATGGTGGCGCAGAGGAAGCCGCCGACCAGAATGTTCAACGCGCCGAACACGTAGGTCGCCCACTTCTGGATCACCAGCAAGGTGGCGTGGCCGAGGCCGGACACCGACAGCGTCAGCAGGACGAAAATCGCGATGAAGATCAGCGTCAGCACGGGTGCACTCTTCGCCTCGACTGGCGAGCCAAACAGGATCGAGCACAGCGACAGCAACACGAACGCCGCGGTGGTGGTGTTGACCGTTTCCCAACCCAGACGCGACATCAGCGAGACCAGCGTCGGGCCGATGTTACCGCGTACGCCGAAGATCGCCCGCGACAAGGTCAGGCTTGGCGCGCGGCCACGACGGCCGGCAATCGAGATGATCCCCACCACCGCGAACGACCCGGCGGCACCGACAATCGCGACGATGATCGCCTGCCAGATCGCCAACCCGCGAAACGCCACCAGCGTGGCGCCCAGCGGCAGCCCGAGGATGGAAATGTTGGCAGCGAACCAGACCCAGAACAGCTGCAGCGGGTGACCGTTGCACTCGGCTTCCGGCACCGGTTCGATGCCCCGGGTTTCCAGTTGCCCGACGCTTTGCCCGGCGTTTGATGAACTCATGAACGGTGCTCCTGTTTGCCTTTTTTGTGGTTGTGGCAATGATGCAAACGACAAGACATCCGGCCTTCCTGGGCCTGTCTGCGCGATCCATTGCGGGTGAATATTCGATTATGCGGTGTGCCAATCGCTGGCAAGCCAGCTCCCACATGTCCAGAGTGAACCTTAAGGTATGCACTATCCCTGTGGGAGCTGGCTTGCCAGCGATGGCGTCAGTTCAATCAGCGCAAGGCCAATAGCCCCTGCACCAACGGTTCAAGCTCCAGATGATTGACCGCCTTGACCGTGGCAATCATCGGTGCCGGCCAGCTCTCCAGGCCCAGGCAGGCCCCGAGCATCGCGCCCAGAATCGCCGCGATGGTGTCCGTGTCACCACCGAGGCTGGCGGCCATGCACAATGCCTCGAACGCATTCATCTCGCCGATCGCCACTTGCTGCGCCAGGGCGAACGAGACCACCACCGACTCCTGCGACGCTACTGATGTACCGATCACGTCGTACAGCAGATCGGCGAGTAACGCCTTGTCACTGTCGACGCTGATGGTCCGCGCCCAGCCGATGCGCGAAGCGATGCGTCCGCCAGCGACCCAATGCCCGTGGGTTTCTGCCTGTTGCGCAATCTGCTGGCCGAGGTTCAGCGCCTCGCCCAGATCCACGCCGTTGATCCCGGCCGAAACCACCGCCGCCACCGCCGCCGCGCTGGAAATGCCCAGTGTGGTGTTGTGGGTGACCTGACAGGCTTGTACCACGGCGGCGATGAAGCGCTGCGGATCGGCAACATCAGCGGCGATCCCCACCGGGGTGATGCGCATCGCCGCGCCGTTGGTGGTGCCATAGCGCCCGGCCTCTTCCGGCGAGTGGCCGGCGAGGATCATTTCAATCGCACGCTTGGTCGACGGCCCGAGCAGATCCTGCGAGCCCTTGGCCTGCATCTCGGCTTCCCATTCGATCAGACGCTGCGCGAGGATCGCCGGCTCGATCCGGCCCTTGCCTTCGAGCAGCAACTCGCCGACCAGAATCGCCTGTTCGGTGTCATCGGTGATCGAGCCTTTGGGCATATTGGCGGCGATCGGTTGCAGGGGGCCGGCGTCCTGCAGATCGCTGATGCGGCCGAAACGGGTCTTGATCGTTTCGCGGCTCAGCGATTGTGTGGGCATGCCCAGCGCATCGCCGAGGGCCAGGCCATAAAACGCACCGAGGGCGCGGTTGAGGGCGTTCATTTCGACTCTCCGAACTGCAGGTGCAGGCGGAAATGCACGGGATCGAGCAGGCTTTCGACCTGCTCCATGAAGCGGTTCTGCCGGTCGTAGGTGGTGCGCAGAGCCTTGAGGAAAACCGTGCCCACCGGACGCCCGAGCAGTTCGGCGTCTTCGGCATTCAGCGGTTCGGCGCCGATCCATTGATCGCCGCGCTCGCCGATGTAGCCATAGGCGGCCAGGGTGATGGTCAGCGAATTGTCGATCAGACCGACGCGCGGCAGGCTTTCCAGGCCGCCGGTGGCCGGCATCAATGAGCGTTCGAGGGAGACCAGCGTGCCGTCGTTGGAGCGCCGACGCCGGTCGAGAGTGATGAATTGGTCGGTGCCGAAACGCGAGAGCAGATCGGGCCGGGTCACGGCTTCCAGCCGCAGCACTTCGGTATTGATCAGCACCCCGCTGTCGGCCAGCGCCTGCGCCCAGCCGCTGCGCTGGTCGAGTACCACCCCGTCGAAGGTGACGATCGAGCCGACGCCGCTTTGCGTGGCGATGTAATTACGCCGCTTCAGCTCGGCCAGCGCCTCGCGCAGCGTGCCGCGGCTGACTTGGAATTCCTGAGCCAACTGATGTTCGCCGGGCAACAGAAAGCCGTCCTCCATGAGGCCGCTTTCGATGCGCCGGACGAGCTCGTCGACCACCCGTTGTTTCTTGTCAAATCGTACCTGTCTAATCATGTACAAATTGATACCCGAAACGGGTGTGGGCGGGCAAGGGAAATTTGGGGGTCGTGACGAAAGGCGGGAAGATCAAAAGCCCCCCTCACCCTAGCCCTCTCCCGGAGGGAGAGGGGACTGATCGAGGAGTTTGTTCTACTTACATCGACCTGAAATATCGAGTCGAACTCAGGTTTTGAAAATCCAGGAGATCTGCTCCCTTTCCCCTCTCCCGGAGGGAGAGGGAACTGATCGAGGAGTTTGTTCTATTTACATCGACCTGAAATATCGAGTCGAACTCAGGTTTCGAAAACCCTGGAGATCTGCTCCCTTCCCCCTCTCCCGGAGGGAGAGGGAACTGATCGAGGAGTTTGTTCTATTTACATCGACCTGAAATATCGAGTCGAACTCAGGTTTCGAAAACCCTGGAGATCTGCTCCCTTCCCCCTCTCCCGGAGGGAGAGGGAACTGATCGAGGAGTTTGTTCTATTTACATCGACCTGAAATATCGAATCGAACTCAGGTTTTGAAAACCCATGAGATCTGCTCCCTTCCCCCTCTCCCTCTGGGAGAGGGCTGGGGTGAGGGGCTCTTGATCTTAGCGTTGTTTCAGGCGGTCAATCACCACGGCCAACAGCAGAATCGAACCCCGAATCACGTACTGATAAAACGTGTCGATGTTCTTCAGGTTCATCGCGTTCTCGATGATCGCCAGAATCAGCACCCCGGCAATCACATGGCGGATCATGCCGATGCCGCCGCTCAGCGACACCCCGCCGAGCACGCACGCGGAGATCACGGTCAGTTCGAAACCCTGGCCGATCATCGGCTGCCCGGAGGTCATGCGCGAGGCCAGAATCACCCCGGCCAGCGCGCCGATCACACCGTGCACGGCGAAGATGATGATTTTGGTCCGGTCAACGTTGACCCCGGCGAGCAGCGCTGCTTCCTGGTTGCCACCGATGGCCATGGTGTTGCGCCCGTAGGTGGTGTAGTTCAGCAGCCAGCCGAAAAACAGGAAGCAGACGATGGTGATCAGGATCGGCACCGGCACGCCGAACAACTGGCCGTTGCCGAAGACGAAGAACGATTCCTGCGAGACGCCCACCGCTTTGCCGTTGGCAAAAATGTAGGCCAGACCACGGACGATCTGCATGGTCGCCAACGTGGTGATCAGCGCATTCACCCGCAGCTTGGCAATCACGATGCCGTTGATCAGCCCGACAATCAGGCCCATCACCAGCGCCGCGCTGACCCCGAGAAACACGCTGTTGGTGTCGCGCATCACCACTGCCGCCACCACCCCGGCGCAGGCAATCACCGAGCCTACCGACAGGTCGAAATGCCCCGACGCCAGGCAATACAGCATGGTGCACGCGGCAATGCCGGTGGTGGAAATCGCCAGGCCCAGCCCGCGCATGTTCAGCGGCGAGAGGAAGTTATCGATCAGCAAGGTGCAGGCGACGAAAATGCCAATCGCTGCCAGCAGCATGACCCAGTCGTCGAGGAAGCGCCGCAGGTCCAGCGGTTTGCGGGGAGTCGGCAGCGCCTTGTTTTGGATGGTCATCATGTTCACCTCTCAGTTCGCCACGCCGTCAGCGCGATGGCGCGGCAAAGCCAGTTGCAGCAGGTTGGATTCATTGGCCTGGTCGCGGCTGACTTCGCCGCGCAACGCGCCTTCGCACAGCACCAGAATGCGGTCGGAAATGCCCATCACTTCCATCAGATCGCTGGACACCACGATCACCGAAATGCCGTCGGCGGCCAGGTTATGGATGATCTGGTAGATCTCGGCCTTGGCGCCGATGTCGATGCCGCGGGTAGGTTCGTCGAGCAGCAAGACCTTCATCGGCATCGACAGCCAGCGACCGAGAATGGCCTTCTGCTGGTTGCCGCCGGAAAGGAATTTGATCGGCTGCCCGGCATGCGGCGTCTTCACTTTCAGCGCCTTGATCTGCTTGTCGGCGTTGCCCTTCTCCCACAGTCCGCGCAGCAGACAGCCGAGACTGGCATTGGCCCCGCGCGCGCTGATGTTGATGTTCTCCGCGACGCTGGCCAGCGGGATGATTCCCTCTTTTTTGCGGTCCTCGGGACACAGCAGAATCCCGGCGGCAATCGCGTCGCGCGGCGAGCGCAGCTTCAGTTCATGACCGCGCAATTCCAGGCGTCCGGCGCTGCTGCGTTCGAGCCCGCTGAGCAGCCGGAACAACTCGGTACGCCCTGCGCCGACCAGGCCGAACAAACCGAGAATCTCGCCCTTGTGCGCTTCGAAACTCACCGGTTCACGCAGGCCCGGACCGAGCAGACCATCGACTTTCAGCGCCACCGCACCACGCGGGCGGCTGCGGTAATCATAGATGTCCTCGATATCGCGCCCGACCATGCAGGTCACCAGTTGATCATGGGTCAACTGGCTCATGTCGTCGAAGGTGCGCACATAGCGGCCATCCTTGAACACCGTCACCGCGTCGCAGATGCGGAACACCTCTTCCATGCGATGCGAGACGTAGAGCACCACTTTGCCCTCGTCACGCAGGCGCCCGATGATCGCCATCAAACGGTCGATCTCGCGGGCCGAAAGGCTGCTGGTCGGCTCATCGAAGGCGATCACATGCGCGCCACGGGACAGCGCCTTGGCGATTTCCACCAGTTGCCGCTGGCCGAGCGACAGGCGCCCGACCTTGGTCTGCGGATCGATTTCATCAGCCAGGCCCTTGAGGCAGGCCAAGGCGTTCTGGCGCAGGATGCCGCGATTGATCAGGCCGAAACTGGCCGGCAGATGGCCGAGAAACAGGTTCTCGGCCACGCTCATTTCCGGCACCAGATGCAGCTCCTGGTGAATCACCGCGACGCCACTGCCGATGCTGTCGGCGGTCGACTTGAACGCCATGGTCTGCTCGCCGATCTGCAACTCGCCGCTGCTCGGGATGTAGGCCCCGCCGAGGATCTTCAGCAGGGTCGACTTGCCGGCGCCGTTCTCACCCATCAAGGCATGGACCTGCCCCGGGTGGGCGACGAAGCTGATGGCGTCCAGCGCCTTCACCCCGGGAAAGGTCTTGCCGATCCCGTTGAAGCGCAGGCTGCCGCCGCTGCTGCGTTGTTGTGTCTGTACTTGCGCGTGCATAAAGCCACCTCTTTACACCGTTCGTGCCGCGATCAATTCCACAGGCCGATTTTTTCCAGCTCTTGCTTGAAGTTTTCGCGGGTGATCAGGGTGACGTCGTCCATCGCCGTGTACTTCGGTGGCTCTTTGCCGGTGGTGACCCACTCGTACATCATCTCGGCGGTCTTGTAGCCTTCGATGTGCGGGCTCGGCAGCATCGAACCGAAGAAGCCGCTGTTGGGTTTTTTCAGCTCGCCGATGGCGTCGGTGCCGTTGATGCCGATGCCGATCACGTTGGTTGCAGCGAACCCGGCCGCTTCGGTCGCGCGCACGCCGCCAAGCACAGTGTTGTCGTTCATGCCGCCGATGATCAGGTTCTTCGCCGCACTCGGCAGTTTCACCAGCGCCGAGTTGGTGGCGTCCATGCTGCCCGGCACGTCGAGGGTCTTGAGCGCGGCGAACAGGATGTGATCCTTCGGCAGGCCGGCGTCTTCCAGGGATTTGACCGAACCGTCGGTGCGTTTCTTGCCGGTGTCGAGCTCGTTGTAGGTGTTGACCACCGCGTAGGTGTCTTTCCAGTCCCAGTTGCGTTTCTTCGCTTCGGCGACCATCGCGTTGCCCTGCTTCTGGCCGACTTCGAACGCGGCCATGCCGAGGTACGGCACGTCCTCCATGAACTTGCCGTTGGCGTCGACAAAACGGTCGTCGACGGCAATCACTTTGAGGTCATTGAGTTTGGCTTTGGCCATGATTGCCGGACCGAGCGACACATCCGGCGGGCAAATCACGAAGCCCTTGGCGCCGTTGGCGGCGAGGCTGTCGATGGCCGAGAGGGTTTTCTCGCCGTCCGGCACGGCAATCTTGATCAGTTCGAAGCCCTTGTCCTTGGCGGCCTTCTCGGCGAAGGCCCACTCGGTCTGGAACCACGGCTCTTCAGCCTGCTTGACCAGGAAACCGATTTTCACGGCATCGGCGGCCAACAGCGAACTGCTCAGGCTGAACGCGGTGACCGCCAGCGCGGCACTGCACAGGGTACGAATTCCGAATCGACGTTTCATAAGCTGACTCCTTGTTATTTTTTTTGAGCATGTTTTTGAAAAGCTTGGTGTGGTGTTACTGGGTATTCCTGCAATCTGTCGACAATAGTCATATCGTATGATGATTGGATTTCAGGCGTACTTTAACGCCTTAAGCCCGATCCGCTCAGTCGTGGTACATCACCGAGCGCCCACCATCGATGGTGATGCATGAGGCATTAATAAAGGGTGCTTCATCACTGGCCAGAAACACGGCGGTCATCGCCACTTCAATCGGCTGGCCGATGCGTTTGGGCGGGTGCAGATCGAATGCGCGTTGACGCTCGGCGTGCGGGTCGGCAAAACCGTTCCAGTAATCGACGTTCAGTTGCGTCTCGATGTAGCCCGGGGCGACCGCGTTGACCCGAATCCCCTGCGCCGCGTACTCGATGCCCAGCGCCCGGGTCAGTCCGAGCAGGCCGTGTTTGGCCACCGGATACGGGAAGCAGCCGGGAATGATATGGCTGGAATGGGTCGAGGCAATGTTGATGATGCTGCCGACGCCTTGCTCGATCATCTGCGGCAAAACGGCTTTGCAGCCGTACCAGGCGCCGTCCAGGTCGATGGCGAAGCAGCGGCGCCAGTCCTCTTCGGTCATCTGCAGCGGGTCGCGGAATACGTTGACCCCGGCGCAGTTGACCAGCACATCGATACGCCCGTGCAACTCGACCGCGCGTCTGGCCATGGCGTGCAGATCCTGCTGGCGCGACACGTCGGCCTTGATCGCCTGGACGTCGGCACCCTGCTCGCGCCAGTGGGCGGCGACCTTCTCGACCTTATCCGCCTGAATATCGCTGATCACCAATTTTGCTTGCTGCGAGGCGAAGCTGGCGACGATCGCTTCGCCGATGCCTTGGGCAGCGCCGGTCAACAGCACGACTTTGTTCTTCAGACGCTCGCCCCTCGGCGGTGCGGGCACCGGCGGCAAGGTAAGAGGTTCAGCCATGAATCAGGACTCCTGTTTGTTCAGCACAAAAAAACCGGGCATCTGCCGATGTCCGGTCTGGAAGGCTGTGAAAAACAAACAGGCAGGCGCGGCGAGCGACGCCGGGCCGTTGCGAAACGCTGACTCCGCTGGGGAGTGCGATGGAAATTCGCTGCATCACTTCACCTGTTTTGTTTTTTTAAGTGTGAGTGCGTGTTACTGCTGGAGCCGACTATAAACCCGACCGCCAAATAATCTCAATATATAATTTTGCATCCCATATTTTGGGATTTAACCCGCAAATCGCGTGCAGAGCTTGCCCGGCACGTCGACCCGCATTGACAGCACCGCGCCATCCAAAGGATGGTTGTGCGGACTGCGCGCGCTGGTGATGTACAGGGTTTTCAGGTCTTCGCCGCCGAACACGCAGCTGGTCGGACGGCGGACCGGCAAATCAATCCTGCGCTCGACCTTGCCGTCCGGTGTCAGGCGCAACAGGCAACTACCGTCCCAACGAGCGTTCCACACGTAACCTTCGGCATCCATCGCCGAACCGTCAGGCCCGCCCTGCCCGTCCGCGCCGTACCAGAGCTCGGGAGCGCCGAGCGTGCCGTCGGTGTGAATGAAATAACGATTGAGCGTGCCATCGAGACTGTCGCCGAACAGCAACCTGGTGTCGCCGTCGCTCCACAGCAGCGTGTTGGGAATGCCCAACCCAAGCAGAAGTGGCGTGACGCGCTTGTCAGGATCAATGCGGAACAAGCCACCGGAGCGGCGCTCGATCGGCAGGTCTTCACCGTTGTCGCCGATGTTGTTTTGCATGGTGCCAAGCCATAACCGGCCCAAGGCATCGCAACGCGCTTCGTTGGGCCGATTGCCCGGTTGCGGATCGGCGATGCAGAACAGGGTCAGGCGTGGTTCGAGGCCGGGGGAATCCAGATCGAGGCGATAGACGCCGCTGCTCAGGGTCACCAGCGCATCGCCGCTGGCACAGGGAATAAACGCGGAAACGTGCTCGGGCATCTGCCAGATCTGCACATTGTCGCCGATCAGCCGCAGCGCCTGTTTGCCGGCGATATCGACCCAGTACAACGCCTGCGTCGGGGCGTCCCAGAACGGGCCTTCACCGAGTCGGGCGCGGTGTTGGGTTACGGCGGTCCACGTCATGGCAACTCCTTGGATCATATTGTTTTCACTGTGGGAGCGAGCTTGCTCGCGAAAGCGGAGTGTCAGTCAACAGTGAAATATCTGACTTGACGCATTCGCGAGCAAGCTCGCTCCCACAGGGGATGTCGGTGTGTTCAGCTGGCTTTTCTGTCGGCCATGACTTTCGGGTAAAAACGCTTGATCGCCAGGTCGGCGTTGTCAATCAGGGTCATGCAAGCCCACACGCCGCGCGCGGCATCGCGGGTGGCGATGGCGTCGGCCATGTCCTTGTGAATCGGCAAGGTGCGGCGCAATTCGTCGGGGTCGGCGGCGGACACTTCAAACGACACCGCGAGCAGCGCACCGAGGGCCGGGACCATTTGCTCGATGAACTGATTGTGGCTGGCCGCCAGAATGCATTCGTGGAACACCTGGTCGGCGCGGTTGTAATCGATGCCGCTATCCACCGCCCGCTCCAACGCGTTGTAAGCCAGTTGCACTGCTTCGATCTGCGCCAGGCTGGCGCGTTCACACGCCCAGCGCACGGCCATTGGCTCGATGGTGCGGCGCAGATCGAGCAGGTCGTCGACAAAGTTTTCCGGCAAGCCATTGCGTGACAACCAACCGACCACTTGCGGATCGAACAGGTTCCAGCGCCGCACCGGTAATACCCGGGTGCCGACTTTCGGCCCGACTTCGAGCATGCCTTTGGCGACAAGGGTTTTGATCGCTTCGCGGATCACCGTACGACTGACGCCGAGCTGCTGGCCCAGATCCGCCTCGACCTTGATCGTCTGCCCCGGTCTGACCTGGCCGGCAGCGATCCAGCTGCCCAGCCAGTCGACCGTTGACGCATGAAAGCTGCTGGACATGAAAACCTCAAGGCGAGTCGCGATGGGTGAACACGCTAATGATCATATGATTGGCTGTCAACGACAAAAAAGATCGCCGCCTTCGGCAGCTCCTACAGGTATACGTCATGCAGGAGCTGCCGAAGGCTGCGATCTTTTCAAGGTTCAAGGCCGATGCGAAAGAACTCGCCGCCACTCCACACGCCGAGCCAACGCTGCCCGTCGATTTCGCGGCTGACCGCCAGTTCCACCAGTTGGTAGAACACGTTGCGGTGGATCAGCGCTTCGAGGTTACTGCGCACGTGCACGTAAGGCGCGGGTTCCTGGGTCTGCGGATCGATCTCGACGCGGATCGGATGTTCCGGCCCGGCCTCGGCGGTCTCTTCGACGTTGGTGGTGAAACGCAGCAATTGCGCCTCGCCCTCGCCTTCGACTTCCACGGCAATCGCCACGAATGGCGCATCGTCAACCGTGATCCCGACCTTCTCCACCGGAGTAATCAGGAAGTAATCATCGCCATCGCGGCGGATGATGGTGGAGAACAGTTTGACCATCGGCTTGCGCCCGATCGGCGTGCCCAGGTAATACCAGGTGCCGTCGCGGGCGATGCGCATGTCGATGTCGCCGCAGAAGTCCGGGTTCCACAAGTGCACCGGCGGCAGGCCTTTGGTTTTGGGGATCTGTCCCAACAGGTCATTGGCTTTTTGCGGGCCACTCATGGCGTACTCCTTGGGTTATTGGTCGCCGACTCCCAGCAGGCTGCGCGCGTATTGCGCCAGTGGCGGGCCGATCAGGTCTTCCGGCTTGTTGTCGTGGAACGTCAGTAAACCGCCACGACTCTTGATCCGTGCAGTATCAATCAAATACTGGGTGCTGGTCTCGATCAACATGATCTGAATCACCCCGCTGTCGATGCCCAAGCGATCCACGGCTTCCTCATCGAGCCACTCGTCGGAGTTGCCGATGCGGTCGTCAGCCTTGGCGAAACGGGTGTAC
The DNA here is from genome assembly GCF_054456575.1 of Pseudomonas sp. Eth.TT006. Lineage (NCBI taxonomy): Bacteria > Pseudomonadati > Pseudomonadota > Gammaproteobacteria > Pseudomonadales > Pseudomonadaceae > Pseudomonas > Pseudomonas sp. Eth.TT006. Next base: position 23,912 of record NZ_JBTJEN010000021.1, read on the forward strand.
AGCAGGTAGTGAGCGCCGGCATCGCGGGCTTCGCCCATCGCCTGATCAAGACCCTCCGGCGCCCGCGCGCGGCGGACCATCGGGAAGTATTCGACAAAGCCCTTGAAGGCTTCTTCGGCGACCACGTTCGGCCGCGGGTAGGAGCCACCCGGCGGCGCAAAAGCGCCCTGGGCGATGTAAATGAACGAGTCCGGCTGAATGCGGAAGTTGTTCACCCGGCGGCTGTCACTGTGATCCAGCAGCCCCGCGTCGCTCATCTGATAGCGAGTGCCTTCGGCCATATCGCTGACAGTCATACAGCCGCCAAGCGCCAAAACGGCCAGCAGCAAAACCAGGCTACGCATCCTCATCCTCCAGAAGCCGGTGACGGAAAACCGGCGAATGGCCGTTGAATGCAGCTTTTGCGCCAGCTCAGGATCTTCGGGGGTTTATAAAATGCATTCGCGAGCAAGCTCGCTCCCACAGGGGAACACATTCCAAAGGTGGGAGCGAGCTTGCTCGCGAAAGCGGTTGATCAACCGCCGATAATCTTCATGACGGTAGCGCCACCGGAGAACGCCACTTCCTGCTTGTCGCCCAGCGCCTTGACCAGCAAGCGCTGCAATGCCGGCAGCGCCTGATGGCGTGGTTTGTCGAGCAGGTCGCCGACATAGTGGCGGTTGCTCGACGACAGGCAGCCATGCAGCCAACCGGTCGAGGACAGGCGCAAGCGCGAACAGGTGCGGCAGAACGGCACGCTTTCGTTGGCGATCACGCCGAAATGACCGACACCAGGAATCGCGTAACGCACGGCGGTAGCATCTACCGGCGCATCGGCCTGGGCGTATTCGTAGCGCTCGCCGATCAGGCTCAGCAATTGTTGCAGGCTGACGAACTGTTGCAGGAAGGCATTGCCGTCGCTGGCCAGATGGCCCATACGCATCAACTCGATGAAGCGCAGCTCGTAGCCGCGCTCCAGACAGTATTCGAGCAGCGGCATCACCTGATCCAGGTTCTGCCCGCGCAACGGCACCATATTGACCTTGATCTTCAGCCCGGCGGCCTGCGCCTGATCCATGCCATCGAGCACGGTGGCCAGATCGCCGCCACGGGCGATGCTGCGAAAGGCTGCCGCGTCGAGGGTATCGAGGGACACGTTGATCCGGCGCAGACCGGCGTCCACCAGCAGCGGCAGTTTCTTCGCCAGGAGTTGACCGTTGGTGGTCAGGCTGATGTCGTCCAGGCCCATCTTGCCGACGGCGCTCATGAACGATTCGAGTTTGGGGCTGACCAGCGGCTCACCGCCGGTGATGCGCAAGCGCTCGATGCCGGCGGCTTCAATCAGGTAGGCCACGCCGCGTGCCATGGCCTCGGCCGACAGCTCATCCTGCGCAGCCACCAGCCGCTTGCCATTGGGCACGCAGTAGGTACAAGCGTAATTGCAGGCGGAGGTCAGGCTGATGCGCAAATTGCGAAAACGCCTGCCTTGACGGTCAACGATCATGATCACTCCGGCGATAGAATTTCGAGCCGCTAAAACTTGACTCACAACTCAAGTTTTAGCAAGCCCTATGCCTGAGTATATTCCTGCGGTACTGCGTCATGTTCGAAATCATGGCGCAATAAGGCCGCTGAATGATTCAGCTGCTCGGCGTTTCCGGATCACGCTTGCGCTTGTTGCCCATGCGCACGCCGATGTCCATCAGGAACTGGAAGAAACCTTCCTGATCTTCCAGCACGTTGCTCCAGAACGGCGAGTGATACAGCGCCACGGCGCCGTGCACCAGCGCCCAGGCCGCGCAATAGTGGAAGTACGGCGGCACGTCTTCGAGCTTGCCTTCGCTGATCCGGCCCTTGATCAGCAAGGTCAGGCGTTCGAAGTTCGAGGCACGGATCTTGTGCAGCTCCTCGACCATTTCCGGCACCTGATTGCCTTTTACGACCTTCTCTTCGAGACGATCGAACAGGCGATAACGCTGCGGGTCGCGCATGCGGAATTCGAAGTAGGCACGGGACAGCGCTTCCTTGTCCTTGTCGACATCGGCCGAATGCAGCAGCTCGTTCAAATCGCGCTCGTAATCGAGCATCAGCCGCAGATAGATCTCGGCCTTGGATTTGAAGTGCTTGTAGATCGTGCCTTTGCCGATACCCACGGCATCAGCAATCATCTCGACGGTGACACTGTCTTCACCTTGTTCGAGGAACAGCTTGAGCGCGGTATCGAGAATTTCTTGCTCGCGGCGACGAAACTCACGGACCTTACGGGGTTCTTTGTGCATAAGAAAAGGTCTGTAGGGGTCAAAATTCGAAGCCGCGTATTATGCCTAACTTGCACAAAAATGCACGGATCATCCGACCATATCTGTGTTTCTTGTTCATTTTGCGAACGCGCGGGGTGGAATGAGAACTCAACTGAAGCGCGCGTATTCCAAATTTGTTTAAAAACTCCGACCGGCTAACTGGACTGCACGCCAGACTGATCAATACTTGAACTGTCGGGCGGCATCTCCCCCAAGTGCCGCGCCGGTAAAGGTACCAAGGGACCGCGTGCCTTTGTTTTACTCCTAATGGTCTTAACCCGGATTCACCCCCCAGAACCCGGGTTTTTTTTGCCTGCGATTTGGCGCAAATCCCTGTCACTTACGCACATCGCACCCTGTAGGAGCTGCCGCAGGCTGCGATCTTTTGATCTGTTTTTTTAAAATCAAAAGATCGCAGCCTTCGGCAGCTCCTACAGGATCAGGTTTCTACATGGGCCAGCGGAAACAGGCGCTTGAAGTTCTCGGTGGTCTGCTCGGCAAACCGCTCGTAGTTTTCCCCGCGCAGCATCGCCAGAAACTCCGCCACCTCACGCACGTACTGCGGCAGGTTGGGCTTGCCGCGATACGGAATCGGCGCCAGGTACGGCGAATCGGTCTCCACCAGCAAACGGTCGGCCGGCACTTTGCTCGCCACATCGCGCAGGGCATCGGCATTGCGGAAGGTGACGATGCCCGACAGGGAAATGTAATACCCCATGTCCAGCGCGGCTTTGGCCATGTCCCAGTCTTCGGTGAAGCAATGCAGCACTCCGGCCTGGGGCAGTGCAGCCTCGCGCAGCAGGTTCAGAGTGTCGGCACGGGCGCCACGGGTGTGGATGATCACCGGTTTGCCGGTCTGCTGCGCCGCTTGCAGGTGCAGACGGAACGATTCCTGCTGCAATTCGGCGGCCTCCGGCTCGTAGTGGTAATCCAGACCGGTTTCACCGATCGCCACCACTTTCGGGTGATCGAGTTCGTGCAGCAGCCAGTCCAGCGCCGGCGCAGCGCCCGGCTGCACATCCAGCGGATGCACGCCGACCGAGCAATCGACATCGGCATAGCGCTCGGCGAGGGCTTTGACGTCGGCCGCATTGTCGGCACTGACGCCGATACACAGGAAGTGCCCTACCCCGCGTTGCCGGGCGGCATCGAGTGCGGCATCCAGCGAGCCGTCATGGGCGGCGAGGTCGAGGCGGTCAAGGTGACAATGAGAATCTACGAGCATAAAAGGGCTGCAACTTACATCGTATGAGTGGGACGGTCGGACTTGAGGGCTCCGGCCAGATGGGTTTCGATGCGACTGCGGGCGGTGTTGTCGCCATCGTTGAATTGCACGCCGACACCGGCGGCACGATTGCCCTGCGCGCCTTTGGGCGTGATCCACGCGACCTTGCCGGCGACCGGTATCTTTTCCGCCTCGTCCATCAGGTTCAGCAGCATGAACACCTCGTCGCCCAACTTGTAGCTTTTGTTGGTCGGGATGAACAGGCCGCCGTTCTTGATGAACGGCATGTAGGCGGCGTACAGCACCGACTTGTCCTTGATAGTAAGGGACAGAATGCCGTTGCGCGGCCCCGGGCTCATGGGTTCATTCATGTTGACCTCCTCTGCTGATCTTCAGAGTCTAGGCGCACACAGCCGTTCCGGGGCGATTAACGTCGGCCCGGCAAACTCGCCCATTGCACCAGCAACGCTTCCAGCAACAAGGCCGGATTGAGGTTGGCCTTGCTCAGAACTTTCTGCCGCTGCGCGAGAATCCAGTCCTGAATCTCGAGGACTTTGCCCTGCGCGCTTTTCTGCGCCAGATACTGCACGACCTTGCGCATGTCGGTCAGACCCAGGCCGTTTTCATCCTCGGTCAATTGATAACGCAGGATCAGGCTCGACCAGTCACAGAACCAGTCGAACAGGCGCAGCATGGGAATGTTTTTCCATTCTTCGGCCAGTTGCGTCGGCGATTGCTGCTGTTTGAGCAACTTCTTCACGCCTTCGACCACTTGCGCGCGCTGCTCGCGCACGCCCTGAGCCTGCAGGCTGACCGCCGCCAATGGCGAACCCGCCGCCAGCGTCAGCAGTTCGACGCGCTCTTCTGCGGAACATTCCGGCAGGGCCTGTGCCAGCCATTGCAGGCTCATGGCCTCGCCCGGCAACGGACACGCCTGCTGCACGCAACGACTCTTGATCGTCGGCAGCAAACGGCTCGGCTGGTGGCTGACCAGCAACAGCACAGTATCACCGGAGGGCTCTTCGAGGCTTTTGAGCAAGGCGTTGGCGGCGTTGATGTTCATCGACTCCACCGGTTCGATCAGCACCACTTTGCGCCCGCCCAGTTGCGCGGTCTGCACCACGAAGCTGACCAGATCGCGCACCTGATCGACCTTGATCGCCTTGTCGGCCTCCTCCGGCTCAAGGATGTAGTTGTCCGGGTGGCTGCCAGCGTTGAGCAGCAGACAGGATTTGCACTCGCCGCAGGCCTCGGGCGTCGGCCGCTGGCACAGCAGGCTGGCCATCAACCGTTCGGCGAGCGCGCGCTTGCCGATCCCGGCCGGGCCATGCAGCAAGTACGCATGAGCATGCTGCTTACGGCCGGCCAGTTGCTGCCAGAGACTGTCCTGCCATGGATAGGCCTCAGCCACGGCTCAACTCCAGCAGACGCGGCAATAGCGCGTCCAGTGAGCGCTGCACGTCGACCAGCGGCTGCCCGGCATCGATCCGCACATAGCGTGCAGGATCGGCTTCGGCCCGCTTGAGAAACGCACCGCGCACTGCTTCGAAGAACGCCCGGCCTTCGAGTTCGAAGCGATCCAGTCGGCCGCGAGCACTGGCACGGGCCAGACCGATTTCCACCGGCAGATCAAAAATCAGTGTCAGATCGGGGCGCAAATCGCCCTGGACGAACGTCTCCAGTGTCGCGATACGTTCCAGCGACAAACCGCGACCGCCGCCCTGATAGGCATACGTCGAGTCAGTGAAACGATCACACAACACCACCGCGCCACGGGCCAGTGCCGGGCGGATCACCTCGGCCAGATGTTGGGCGCGGGCGGCGAACACCAGCAACAGCTCAGTGTCGGGGTTCATGACTTCGTCGGCGGGGGCCAGCAGCACATCACGAATACATTCGGCCAGTGGCGTGCCGCCCGGTTCGCGGGTCAGCACCACTTCAATACCTTCGGCGCGCAGACGCTCGGCGAGGTATTCGCGGTTGGTGCTCTTGCCGGCGCCTTCCGGGCCTTCCAGGGTAATAAACAAGCCAGTCACAGGCAGTCCTTAATCAAAGTCATTGCGCGTTTTGCGGTGCCGCAAGCTCTGGCTCGGCAGCAGGCGCCGGCGCAGGATCCTGAGGCGCGACCTGCGGCAGCACTTGCGGCGCAGTATTGGGCGACGCAGCGGGAATCGCCTCTTCGGTCGCGGTGGCCGGTGCAGCCGGAGCATTGGCCGGGGCCGGGCTGGAGCGGTAATCGGCGCGACGCTTGAGTTGGAACTCGCGCACCGCACTGTTGTGCGCCTCCAGATCATCGGAGAACACGTGGCTGCCGTCGCCACGGGCGACAAAATACAGGCTGTTGCCTGGCACCGGATTCAGTGCGGCATGAATCGCTTCGCGTCCGACCATGGCGATCGGCGTCGGCGGCAAACCGGGAATCACATAGGTGTTGTACGGCGTCGGCTCTTTGAGATGGGCGCGGGTCAACTTGCCGGTGTAGCGATCGCCGAGGCCGTAGATCACCGTCGGGTCAGTCTGCAGCTGCATGCCCAGCGCCATGCGGCGCACAAACACGCCGGCAATCTGCCCGCGCTCCTGCGGTACGCCGGTTTCCTTCTCCACCAGCGACGCCATGATCAGCGCTTGATAGGGCTCGCTGTAGGGTGCGTCCGGCGAGCGGTTTTCCCACTCCTTGGCCAACACCTCGTCGAGGCGGTCGAAGGCTTTTTTCAGCAAATCGACGTCGGAGAAACCACGTACGAAACGGTAGGTATCCGGGAAGAACCGACCTTCCGGGAACAGTCCGCGATGGCCGATTTTCTCCATCACTTCGCTGTCACTCAGGCCCTTGAGGGTCTGTTCGATCTTGTCATCCTTGGCCAGGGCGGCGCGGACCTGATGGAAGTTCCAGCCCTCGACCAGGGTCAGGCTGTATTGCACCACTTCGCCACGCTTCCACAGGTCGATCAGACCGTTGACGGTCATGCCCGGCTGCATGCGGTATTCGCCGCTATGGATCGGCGTGCCAGCCAGATTGAAGCGCCAGTAGATGCGCAACCAGAAGGCATCCTTGATCACGCCGTCGGTTTCGAGCTCAAGAAAGGTACGGGTCGGCGTCGAGCCTTTCGGCACATCCAGCAGTTCTTCCTGCGTGATGTTCAGGGGCTGTTCCAGCGCCGAATGAATCTTCCAGGCGCTGGCGCCCATCAGCAGCCCTGCCAGAACCAGTCCGGTTTCCAGCAGCAGCAAGAGTTTACGTCTCACGTATCAGGCATCCAGTAGAGCGCGGGAAATGGTTTGCAGTTTACGGGTGAGCGGGCCAACCGGCCAGCTCAGCGCAGCGTAGGCACGTACCGGCCAGACGCCATACACGCTGTTGCAGATAAACACTTCATCAGCCCATTGCAGCTGTTCGAGGCTGATGTCGCTAATTTGGGTGGGGATGGCCAATGACTCGGCCTGAAACAATATTTCAGCACGCATCACACCGGCAACGCCGCAACGCCTCAGATCCGGCGTGATCAATACGCCGTCGCGCACCAGAAACAGATTGCTGAACACACCTTCGATGACGCGTCCGGCCTGATCAAGCATCAACCCTTCGGCATGCTCGCTGTCGCGCCACTCGGCACGGGCGAGCACTTGCTCCAGACGATTCAGATGTTTGAGCCCGGCCAGCAGAGGCTGGTTCGCCAGCCGCGTGACACAGGGAAACAGACGCACGCCTTGTTCGCCATGCGCGGCAGGGTAAGCAGCAGGCGGATTGCCTTGCAGAATGCGCCGACCCGGCGCTGCAGGATCGGGCGCATAACCACGCAGGCCGTCGCCGCGGGTGAGAATCAACTTGAGCACGCCCTCGCCCATCGCCGCCGCGTAGCTCAGCAACTCCTGGCGGACCCGCTCAAGATCAGCCGCGAGGGCCAGACGCGCGCAGCCCTCGGCCAGACGCGCCAGATGACGGTCCAGCAACACGGGCTGGCCACCGTGCACGGCAATGGTCTCGAACAGACCATCACCGTAAGCCAGGCCGCGATCTTTCAGCGACAGAGCGTCAGCCGGCTGACCGTCGACCCAGCTGTCCATCAGCCAGCGAACCGACGGAACGCCAACGTGCCGTTGGTGCCGCCAAAGCCGAAGGAGTTGGACAGTACGACGTCGATATCCATGTTGCGCGCGGTGTGCGGCACAAAGTCGAGATCGCAGCCTTCGTCCGGCTCTTCGAGGTTGATGGTCGGCGGCGCCACCTGGCTGTTGATCGCCAGTACGCTGAAGATCGCCTCCACTGCGCCCGCCGCACCCAACAGGTGACCGGTCATCGACTTGGTAGAGCTGACCGCCAGCTTGTAGGCGTGCTCGCCGAACACCGACTTGAGCGCATTGGCTTCGGCGAGGTCGCCAGCCGGCGTCGAAGTACCGTGGGCGTTGATGTATTGCACCTGATCGGCATTGATCTTCGCATCGCGCAGGGCGTTAGTGATGCAGCGCGCTGCACCGGCGCCATCGGCAGGTGGCGAGGTCATGTGGAACGCATCGCCGCTGGTGCCGAAGCCAATCAGCTCGGCGTAGATGGTCGCGCCGCGCGCCTTGGCGTGCTCGAGTTCTTCAAGTACCAGCGCGCCGGCACCGTCGGACAGCACGAAGCCGTCACGGCCCTTGTCCCACGGACGGCTGGCGCGGGTTGGCTCGTCGTTGCGGGTCGACAGCGCACGGGACGCGCCGAAGCCACCCATGCCCAGACCGCACGCGGCCATTTCGGCACCGCCCGCGATCATCACGTCGGCTTCGTCGTACATGATGTTGCGCGCCGCCATGCCGATGCAGTGCGTACCGGTGGTACACGCCGTGGCGATGGCGTAGTTAGGCCCCTGCGCACCCAGGTGGATGGACAGGAAACCGGAAATCATATTGATGATCGAGCCTGGCACGAAGAATGGCGAGATTCGACGCGGGCCCGTCTCATGCAGGGTACGGCTGGTTTCTTCGATGTTGGTCAGACCGCCAATGCCCGACCCCATGGCCACGCCAATGCGTTCACGGTTGGCGTCGGTGACTTCCAGCCCGGCGTTGCGCACCGCCTGAAACCCCGCAGCCAGACCGTACTGAATGAACAGGTCGAGCTTGCGCGCTTCCTTGACCGACAGGTATTCCTCGACATTGAAGCCCTTTACCGAGCCGCCAAAACGGGTGGAATAGGCAGAAAGGTCGGTGTGTTCGATCAGACCAATGCCACTGCGGCCAGCCAGAATGCCCTGCCAACTGCTCGGCACATCCGTGCCCAGTGGCGACAACATACCCATACCGGTGACTACGACGCGTCTACGCGACACAGCACTCTCCTTTTTCAAATGACGACTTTGCATCAGGCCTAAAGAAAAAACCGCACGCCATGATGGCAGTGCGGTTTTTCCATGACAGCAGACAACGATTACAAACTATTACGCCTGGTGGCTAGTAACGTAGTCGATTGCAGCTTGTACAGTAGTGATCTTCTCAGCTTCTTCGTCAGGGATTTCGGTCTCGAATTCCTCTTCCAGAGCCATCACCAGCTCAACGGTGTCAAGGGAGTCGGCACCCAGGTCTTCAACGAAGGAAGCGGTGTTGACCACTTCTTCTTCTTTAACACCCAGTTGCTCGGCAACGATTTTCTTGACGCGCTCTTCGATGGTGCTCATACCTTGTTTTCACTCCTAATGGACAAATTCAGGCAGCTGGCCAGTGGGTAAGTGTATAGAAAGGCTTTTCAGCTTTTCAACTGAAAGCTTCATTCCTCGAACCCTGCGGCCACCTGCCTATAAATAGATTGCAGCTTTATAACGGATTTTAGACAGCTCGTATGACATTTTTTTGAAGCAATCCGTCACATTTTACTTACATGTACATCCCACCGTTCACCGGGATTGTAGCCCCAGTGACGTATGCCGCACCGTCGGATGCAAGAAAAGCGACCACGGACGCGATCTCTTGAGCTTGCCCCAGACGACCCAGCGGAATCTGCGTCTGCAAGGCTTCACGCTGTGCTTCAGGCAGTTCGCGGGTCATATCGGTGTCGATAAACCCTGGGGTTACCGAGTTGACCGTAATCGAACGCGAACCGACTTCACGCGCCATTGCCCGGCTGAAACCTTCCAGACCGGCCTTGGCGGCTGCATAGTTTACTTGGCCGGCGTTGCCCATGGCACCCACCACCGAGCCAATACTGATAATTCGACCCCAGCGCGCCTTGGTCATGCCACGCAAAACGCCCTTGGACAGGCGATACAGACTGTTCAGGTTGGTATCGATCACGTCGTACCATTCATCGTCTTTCATGCGCATCATCAGGTTATCGCGGGTGATACCGGCATTATTGACCAGAATCGCCGGCGCACCGAACTGCTCCTGAATGCTCGCCAGCACTGCACTGACCGATTCGTCGCTGGTGACGTTCAGTTCCAGGCCCGTGCCCTGGATACCGTGCTCTTTCAACGTCGCGGCAATCGCTTCGGCGCCTTTGGCGGAGGTCGCGGTGCCAACAACGATGGCGCCCTGACGACCCAGTTCCAGGGCGATAGCCTGGCCGATACCGCGGCTTGCACCGGTGACCAGTGCAACTTTACCTTGCAGACTCATGCAAGTTTCTCCTGATTCAGGCCAGCGCTGCACGGGCGGCAGCGAAAGCGTCTGGGGTATTGAGGTTGGAAGTCGAAACGCCTTCGGCGCAACGTTTGTTCAGACCGGCCAGGACTTTGCCCGGCCCGCACTCGACCAGACTGGTGGCGCCCTTGGCAGCCAGCGTCTGCACCGATTCAACCCAGCGCACGGGTTTGTACAGTTGTTCGAGCAGATCGCGCTTGAGGGTTTCCAGATCGGCCGGCACTTGCGCGCTGACGTTCTGTACCACCGGGATCTGCGGCGCCTGCCAGTCGATGGCGGCGATGGATTCGGCAAAGCGTTCGGCAGCCGGACGCATCAGTTCGCAGTGCGACGGCACGCTGACTGGCAGCGGCATGGCGCGCTTGGCGCCTTTGGCTTTGCACAGTTCGATGGCACGCTCAACGGCAGCCTTGGCGCCGGCAATCACAACCTGGCCTGGGGAATTGAAGTTGACCGCGCTGACCACGTCGCCTTGCGCCGCTTCGGCGCAGGCTGCCAGTACGTCAGCGTCTTCCAGACCGAGAATGGCGGCCATGCCACCCTGCCCGGCGGGAACCGCTTCCTGCATCAACTGGCCACGGCGCTCAACGAGCTTCACCGCGTCAGCCAGGCTCAGGCTGCCGGCAGCAACCAGCGCACTGTATTCACCCAGACTATGACCGGCAACGAATGCCGGACGCGCGCCGCCTTCAGCCAGCCACAGACGCCACAGGGCGATCGAGGCGGTCAGAATGGCCGGTTGGGTCTTGTCGGTTTGATTGAGCAGCTCTTCCGGACCTTGCTGGGTCAGTGCCCACAGGTCGTAGCCCAGAGCATCGGAGGCTTCTTTGAATATTTCGAGAATCAGCGGATGTTGCGCGCCCAGCTCGGCCAGCATGCCGAGGGACTGCGAACCCTGTCCTGGAAAGACGAATGCGAGGGAAGCAGACATGTAACAAGCCCCTAATGATCTTGTCGTCGGAAAAATGGCATCCCGCTAGAGGGACGCAAGAAACTGACAGTTGGATGGCCCTTTGAACCGGGCGGTCACATTTAAGCATTGTCCGACGAAAACGCCTAAGACAACAAATCCTCAAGACGACCATGGAGACGCTCGGGCAGATTCTCCTGAATCTCGATCAGTGCGCGCTGAATCGCACTCTGAAAGCCCTGCACCCCAGCCGAACCGTGACTTTTCACCACAATACCCTGCAAGCCGAGAAAGCTTGCGCCATTATGTCGCGCCGGCGCCAGATCAGCCTGCAGACGCTTCATCAACGGCAGCGCCAGTGCCCCCACAGCGCGTGACGCGAGGTTTTTCTTGAACAACGCCTCGATGCGCGCCGCGATCATCGTCGCCAGACCCTCGCTGGACTTGAGCAGAATATTGCCGACAAAGCCGTCACAGACCACTACATCCGCTTCACCGCGATACAGACCATCGCCCTCGACAAAACCGATGTAGTGGATGCCACGCGCCGCCTGCAACAAGGTCGCGGCCAGCTTGACCTGCTGATTGCCCTTGATGTCTTCGGTGCCGATATTCAGTAGCGCCACCCGTGGCCGGGCAATGCCCAGCGTCTGCGCTGCGACTGACCCCATCACCGCGAACTGCAGCAAGTGTTCGGCGCTGCAATCGACGTTGGCGCCGAGGTCGAGCAACTGGCAGTAACCCTTCTGCGTCGGAATCGCCGCGACCATCGCCGGCCGGTCAATCCCCGGCAAGGTCTTGAGCACGAACCGCGACAACGCCATCAGCGCACCGGTATTGCCAGCGCTGACACAGGCCTGCGCCTTGCCGTCACGCACCAGTTCCAGGGCAACACGCATCGACGAATCCGGCTTGCCACGCAAGGCCTGGGTCGGTTTTTCGTCCATGGTGATGACTTCAGACGCCGGGACAATCGTCAGGCGCGCGCGATCGGCAGCCGACTGGCCGTTGATCAGTTCTTCAAGAAGGGAGGGTTGACCGACGAGGGTCAGGTGCAGCGAGGGCGTAGCAGAAAGGCAAGCAAGGCTGGCCTGAACAATGCTGCGGGGACCGAAGTCCCCGCCCATTGCGTCAATCGCGATGACTTGAGCGGACAAGTGATTACTCGTCAGCGCCCTTGTCGATCACTTTACGGCCACGGTATACGCCTTCTGGCGATACGTGGTGACGCAGGTGAACTTCACCAGTGGTTTTTTCTACAGACAGGGTGCTAGCCTCGAGAGCGTCGTGCGAACGGCGCATGTCACGGGCAGAGCGGGATTTTTTGTTCTGCTGAACAGCCATAATTGATTAACTCCTAAACGTTTGGGTCACGCTTTAACTGCGCCAATACACTGAACGGGTTGGACCGCGTTACCTCGTCCTCGCTCGGTTCGGGTTCATCTGCTCCCGCCGGCTGCTGGCATTCTTCCGGATGATGAGCAGGCACAATGGGCAAGGCGAGCAGAAGCTCCTCCTCGACCAGCGACTGCAGATCCAATGGATCTTCGCCCAGTTCCAGCACGTCATAACCTTTCGGTAACGACTGGGTATTCGCACCCTCCTTCACTACAGCGTAACTGCATTCGCTGTGGATCGGCAGGGTGACCAGCTCAAGACAACGCTGGCAAACCATTTTGACTTCGGTGTCGATAAAGCTGTGGATTACCACAGATTTACGTTCATCTCGTTCAAAAACGAATTTGGCCTGCACCGTACCGACATCGTCGGAAAGCGGGTCGCAGAGTCTCTTCAAATCGGCCAGCAGCAGTTCACCTTGAAGGGTGGTGCCACGGTCAGCCAATTTGCGCGGGTCAACGTGAGGTGGAATCGGGTCATTCAACATAGGCGCAGCATTATAGGGATGCCCCCACCCATGTCAAAGGAAATTGTGCCCTGTCCGTCACTTGCGTGCCTCCGCTAGAATTCGCACCTGCCTCAGGAGACGCCCATGCTGCCTTTATTACTTGCTTCCAGCTCGACTTACCGTCGGGAACTGCTCGCCCGCCTGCACCTGCCGTTCGTCTGCAGCTCGCCGGATATCGACGAAAGCCACCAACCAGGCGAATCCGCCATCGCACTGGTCAAGCGTCTCGCCGAACAGAAAGCCCGGGCACTGGCTGCCAGTCACCCGGCTCATCTGATCATCGGCTCGGACCAGGTCGCCGTGCTCGGCGAGCGCATCGTCGGCAAACCCCACACCTTCGACAAGGCCCGCGAGCAACTGCTGGCCGCCAGCGGCGCCAGCGTGACCTTCCTCACCGGCCTCGCCCTGCTCAACAGCCAGACTGGCCATTGCCAGGTCGACTGCGTGCCCTTCACCGTACACATGCGCCAGCTCGACGAAGCGCGCATAGAGCGTTACCTGCACCTGGAGCAACCCTATGACTGCGCCGGCAGCTTCAAGGCCGAAGGTCTGGGCGTGAGCCTGTTTCAGTCCACCGAAGGGCCGGACGCCACCAGCTTGATCGGCCTGCCGCTGATTCGCCTGATCGACATGTTGCTGGCCGAAGGCGTGCAAATCCCTTAAAGCAAAAGATCGCAGCCTGCGGCAGCTGTAGGAGCTGCCGCAGGCTGCGATCTTTTGTTCTTGAAAACCAATCAGCGCAACGATGGCCCGTGGAAACCCATCCACATCGCCAACTGCTCAGCCACGCTGGCACCGAGCTTCTTCGAGAAGCGATCGAACGGCGATTCCTGAACGGTGAAATCCACCAGCTCTTTCTCGCCAATCACATCCCGCGCAACCGAACTGGCATTGCCCAGACCATCGATCAAACCCAGTGGCAGCGCCTGCTCGCCGGACCAGACCAGACCGGAGAACAGCTCCGAATGCTCCTTGTCCTTCAAGCGATCACCGCGACCCTGCTTGACGCTATTGATGAACTGCTTGTGCGTGGTGTCCAGCACGGTCTGCCAGAACGCAGTCTCGTCAGGCTTCTGCGGCTGGAACGGGTCCAGGAACGACTTGTGCTCGCCCGAGGTGTAAGTGCGGCGCTCGACACCCAGTTTGTCCATGGTGCCGACAAAGCCGTAACCCGCCGCCGTCACGCCGATGGAGCCGACCAGACTGGCCTTGTCGGCATAGATCTGATCCGCCGCACTGGCGATGTAATAGGCGCCGGACGCACCGAGATCGGAAATCACCGCATACACCTTGGTATCCGGATGCAGGCCGCGCAGACGCTTGATCTCGTCGTACACGTAACCCGATTGCACCGGGCTGCCGCCAGGACTGTTGATCCGCAGGATCACGCCCTTGACCTTCTTGTCCTCGAAAGCCGCCCGCAGACTGCCGACAATATTGTCGGCGCTGGCAGGCTCCTTGTCGGCGATCACCCCAGTGACGTCGATCAGCGCGGTGTAGTTCGGACCGCGGGTGGCGCTCTTTTCCATGTCCATCAGCGGCGTGAACAGGATCAGCGCAACAAACAGATAAACAAACGTCAGCAGCTTGAAGAAAATCCCCCAACGCCGCGAGCGACGCTGCTCCTGCACGCCAGCCAGCAACGTCTTTTCCAGCAGCTTCCAGCTTTTCTCGTCACCGTCGTCGGCACTTGCCTTGGCCGGTGCTTTCCATTCGTCGGTCATGCGCGGTACCCCAGCAAAATCGTATTAAGCCTGCTGCCCCAGCCAGGCGTGCAATTCAGAAAAACGGTCGATCGACAGGTGCGGCTCGAACTGCTGCAGCGATTCGATCGACTGCGCGCCATAACTGACCGCCACAGAGGCCATCCCGGCGTTGCGCGCCATCAGCAGATCGAAGGACGAATCGCCAACCATCAATGCGTGTTCAGGCCGCACGCGACAATGCGCGAGAATCTGTTCCAGCATCAGCGGATGCGGCTTGCTCGCCGTTTCGTCGGCAGCGCGGGTGATATCGAAATAATCTTCCCAGCCATTGGCCTTGAGCACCCGATCCAGTCCGCGACGATTCTTGCCGGTCGCCACCGCCAAGTGATAACCCTGCTCGCGAAACGACGCCATCGACTCGACTACACCTTCGAACAACGGCGAAGGTACGGCTTCGGCCGCGATGTAGTGATCGGCGTAATACTCGCGAAACAACGTCATCTCGGCATCGCTGATCGCCGGGTACAAGGTACGGATCGCCTCGGGCAAGCCCAGGCCGATGATGCCTTTGACGGCAAAATCATCACGCAACTCGAAACCGGAACGGGCGGACGCCGAATGCATCGCGTCGACAATCCGACCAATGGAATCGGCGAGGGTGCCGTCCCAATCGAAAATCAGCAGTTTGCAATCAGATGGGCGCACTCAATCGCTCCACAGTCTTGGCCCACATTTCATCGACCGGTGCCTGCAACTTCAACTCACCGCCATCGGGCAGCGGCACGGTCAGCATGTAGGCGTGCAGGAACAGGCGCTTGCCGCCCAGATCGCGGATTTCCTTGCTGAAACCGTCATCGCCGTACTTGGTGTCACCGGCAATGCAGTGCCCGGCGTGCAAGGTGTGCACGCGGATCTGGTGCGTACGACCGGTGATCGGCTTGGCTTCGATCAGGGTGGCAAAGTCGCCGAAGCGGCGCAGGACCTTGAACACGGTCACCGACTCCTTGCCCTCCTCCTCGTCGACTTCGACCATACGCTCGCCGGAGCGCAGATTGCTCTTGCCGAGCGCCGCACGGACCTGCTTGATCGAAGTCGCCCAATTACCGCGAACCAGCGCCATGTAGCGTTTGTCGACACCGTCACCGCGCAATGCCGCGTGCAAGTGCCGCAGCATGCTGCGCTTCTTGGCGATCATCAGCAGACCGGAGGTGTCCCGGTCGAGACGGTGAACCAGCTCCAGCTCCTTGGCATCGGGACGCAACTGACGAAAGGCTTCGATCACCCCGTAATTCAGGCCGCTGCCGCCGTGAACCGCAATGCCGGCGGGCTTGTTGATCACGATCAGGGCCTTGTCTTCGTAGACGATCGAGGCTTCCAGGCGCTGCAACAGCCCTTGGGCCAATGGCACCGGCTCGTCGCGTTCAGGCACGCGAACTGGCGGCACGCGCACGATATCGCCGGCCTGCAGCTTGTATTCGGGCTTGATCCGGCCCTTGTTCACGCGCACTTCGCCTTTACGCAAAATGCGGTAAATCAAGGTCTTGGGCACGCCTTTGAGCCGGGCAAGGAGGAAATTGTCGATTCGTTGGCCGGCATACTCCGGCGAGACTTCAAGCAGTTGAACGCCTGGAGTCGAAGGGGCAGTAGTTGTCATGCCGCGGATGATAACAATTTTTATGGAATTGAAGCACTTAATCATTGCTGCTATAGTCGCGAACGCCGCCAAAAGCGGCCTGGACAGCGGAACCACGGTCAAAAACCGGCCCTGACCAACGCAATTCACCAGGACGCGAGGCCGTCCTACGGGGCTTTCGCTACGTAACGGTGGAGTTTGCAGTTGTAACAAGCGCAGGTGACATGAGGCCTGAATTACACCGTCGAGCAGAGTTTTCACTCGCCCGAGAGGCAAACATTCAAGGCCAGTTCACAAAGTGCAGTCAGCTGCGAATGACCCCGAGCGAAAGCTTCGGAAACATCGCCTGAATTAGCCATGATGCGTGACCTCCCCTTTCGGAGCTCACGGTAAATGCCAACCCGCTGCGGATTCTGCGCGCGGCAGCACCCGAATTATCAGGGATACGTGTAGGGTGGAGATGCACAACCGCTGGACTGTGTAGCAATAGGCTTTATCAAGACGCTTCATCTCGTCCACAGCCACTGGTTGATTCCTCCTCCTGACTGAGTGCTTAAGTAGCCACAGCAAGCAGGACGCGTACGTCGCGATATCGGCCCAATTGGCCTGACATCGCTGGACACGGGAATGGCCAACCACTCCCGACGCACCTGACACCGACCGTGAGAAGTCGTGTGTGCCGAACGCCGTTTCCGGCAGCCCGGAAACCGACGGTACTACATGAAAAGAATGCTGATTAACGCAACTCAACCCGAAGAGTTGCGTGTTGCACTGGTAGATGGCCAACGCCTCTACGACCTGGACATCGAATCCGGTGCACGCGAGCAGAAGAAGGCCAACATCTACAAAGGCCGTATCACTCGCATCGAACCAAGCCTTGAGGCTGCCTTTGTCGATTTCGGCTCCGAGCGCCACGGCTTCCTGCCCCTCAAAGAAATCTCCCGCGAATACTTCAAGAAAGCCCCTGAAGGCCGCGTCAACATCAAGGACGTCCTGAGCGAAGGCCAGGAAGTCATCGTTCAGGTCGAGAAAGAAGAACGTGGCAACAAGGGCGCAGCCCTGACCACCTTCATCAGCCTGGCCGGTCGTTACCTCGTACTGATGCCGAACAACCCGCGTGCCGGCGGCATCTCCCGTCGCATCGAAGGCGAAGAGCGCAACGAACTGCGTGAAGCGCTGAACGGTCTGGTCGCTCCGGCCGACATGGGTCTGATCGTGCGCACTGCAGGCCTGGGCCGCAGCAGCGAAGAAATGCAGTGGGACCTCGACTACCTGCTGCAACTGTGGACCGCCATCAAAGAAGCCTCGCTGGATCGCTCCGCGCCATTCCTGATCTACCAGGAAAGCAACGTGATCATCCGCGCCATCCGCGATTACCTGCGCCAGGACATCGGCGAAGTGCTGATCGACAGCGTCGAAGCCCAGGACGAAGCCCTGACCTTCATCCGCCAGGTGATGCCGCAGTACGCCAGCAAGATCAAGCTGTACGAAGACAGCGTGCCGCTGTTCAACCGTTTCCAGATCGAAAGCCAGATCGAGACCGCTTTCCAGCGCGTCGTTGAACTGCCTTCCGGCGGCTCCATCGTCATCGATCCGACCGAAGCCCTGGTGTCCATCGACATCAACTCGGCGCGCGCCACCAAAGGCAGCGACATCGAAGAAACCGCGCTGCAGACCAACCTTGAAGCCGCCGAAGAAATCGCCCGTCAGTTGCGCCTGCGCGACATCGGCGGCCTGATCGTCATCGACTTCATCGACATGACGCCTGCCAAGAACCAGCGCGCCGTGGAAGAGAAAGTCCGCGAATGCCTGGAAGCCGACCGCGCTCGCGTGCAGATCGGCCGCATCTCGCGCTTCGGCCTGCTGGAAATGTCCCGTCAGCGCCTGCGTCCATCGCTGGGCGAAAGCAGCGGCATCGTCTGCCCGCGCTGCAACGGCACCGGCATCATCCGTGACGTTGAATCGCTGTCGCTGGCGATCCTGCGTCTGATCGAAGAAGAAGCCCTGAAAGACCGCACTGCCGAAGTGCGCGCGCAGGTGCCGATCCCGGTCGCCGCGTTCCTGCTCAACGAAAAACGCAACTCGATCACCAAGATCGAACTGCGCACCCGCGCCCGTATCGTCATTCTGCCGAACGATCACCTCGAAACCCCGCACTTCGAAGTTCAGCGCCTGCGTGACGACAGCCCGGAAGCTGCGACCAACCAGTCCAGCTACGAAATCGCTGCTGCCGCTGCCGAAATCGAAGAAGTCCAGCCAGCCGCGGCGACCCGCACCCTGGTTCGCCAGGAAGCTGCCGTTAAAACTGCACCGGCCCGCGCCAATGCTCCGGTTCCAACCGAAGTTGCCGCGCCTGCCGCCGCTGCACCGGCCCCGGTTGCCGCGCCAGAGCCAAGCCTGTTCAAAGGCCTGGTGAAGTCGCTGGTCAGCCTGTTCGCCACTAAAGAAGAGCCAGCCGCTCCGGTCGTGGTTGAAAAACCGGCCACCGAGCGTCCGGCACGTAACGAAGAGCGTCGCAACGGTCGCCAGCAGAGCCGCAACCGTAACGGTCGCCGCGATGAAGAACGCAAGCCGCGTGAAGAACGTGCACCGCGTGAAGAACGCGCCCCACGCGAGCCGCGTGAAGAGCGTCAGCCACGTGAAGCCCGTGAAGTTCGCGAGCCACGTGAAGCCCGCAGCGAAGCCGCACCGGCCGCCCGCGAAGAACGTGCTCCACGCGCCCCGCGTGAAGAACGTGCACCGCGCGCTCCACGCGAAGACCGCAAGCCGCGTGGCGAGCGCGAAGAGCGTGTGCGTGAACTGCGCGAACCTCTCGACGCTGCCCCGGCCGCGCCAGTGGCTGCCGCTGCAGCGGTGGTTGCCGAAGAGCGTCCGGCGCGTCAGCCACGCGAAGAGCGCGCACCGCGTCCGCCGCGTGAAGAGCGTCAACCGCGCGCCGAACAGGCCGCTGCTGCCGTCGCTGAAGAAGAAGTGAACAGCAACGAAGAGCAACTGCCGGAAGACGGTCAGGACCACGCCGAAGGTGATCGTCCACGTCGTCGCTCCCGTGGTCAGCGTCGTCGCAGCAACCGTCGCGAGCGTCAGCGTGATGCCAACGGCAACGTGATCGAAGGTTCGGAAGAGTCCGAATCCGGCGAAAACACCGAGGCTCCGGGCACCGCCGATCTGGCTGCCGGCCTGGCCGTGACCGCCGCCGTGGCCAGCAGCGTGATTAGCGCTCCTGCGGAAGCACAGGCTCACGAGCAAGCCGAACGCGCCACCGCTGCCACTCTGGAAAACGCTCCAGTGGAAGCGCCGGTGGTTGAAGCCACCACCCCGGTGGAAGTGGTTGCCGCTCCGGAAGTCGAAGTCGCCCCGGTTCGCGAAGCTCAACCTCAGGTTGAAGTCGCTGCCGAGCCTGCTCCGGTTGTCGAGGCACCGGTTGTGGCTGCAGAGCCTGCGGTTGAAACCGTCGCTGAAACCGTGACCGAAACCGTGCGTGAAATTCGCGAAGAACAGACCGCTTTCAACTGGGTTGCCGAGCCAGCCGTCGCTGAAACGCCAGCGCCAGCCGTCGAAGCCCCGGCGGTTGAAGAGGCCAAGGCCGCCGAGCCAGTGGTGCAAGCCGCTGAACCTGCTCCGGCGCCAGTGGTTGAAGCGCCGGTCGTCGAAGCGCCAGTGGTTGCACAAGCCCCGGCCCCGGTGGTTGAAGCCGCTCCAGCCAGCGCCCTGACGCCTAACGGTCGCGCACCAAACGACCCACGTGAAGTGCGTCGCCGCAAGCGTGAAGCCGAGCGCCTGCAGAAGGAAGCCGAACTGGCTGCCGCTGCAGCGCCGGCAACTGAAGTGGTCGAAGCGCCTGCCGTGACTGAAGAAGCCGTGGTTGAATCGGTCATCGCCGAAGCCCCGCGCTCCGTTCAGGACGCGGTCGAGCATCACCAGCCGGCCGAGGAAAAAGAGCACGAGCCTAAACCGCTCGTCTGATTCCAAAGGCCAATAAAAAGCCCCGCCTGAGCGATCAGGCGGGGCTTTTTTATATTCAAAATCAAAAGATCGTCCGAAGGCTGCGATCTTTTGATCTGTCTTTTATTTGAAAACCAACGCCTCTGGCACATCGATATCCCACAACACCCCCGGATCATCCACCGCCACCTCCACCACCCGCCCCTGCCTGAACAACCCCCTGGCACCCCGATCGCCGCTCAGCGCCTGCAGCTCCGGTCCGAACGAACGCCCGAAACCCACCGGATGGCCAAACCCGCCCGCCTGCACCGGCACACTCACCGCATCATCGGCAATCGCCGCCGCCACCCGCTCAATACTCGAGGGCAGGATAAACGGCATATCCCCCAGCACGATCAACCAGCCATCCGCCTGCGGACACGCTGCGACGCCTGCGGCGATACTGTCGCCCATTCCAGTGGATTCAATCGACACCACATCACAGCCATAAGCCTGCGCCATGCGCATCACCTGCGGCCGTGCCTCGGTGGTCACCAGCACGCGCTTACCGAGGTCGGCCGGCAGATTCACCAGCACCTGTTCAATCACCGAACGCACCGCACCATCGCGCCCGGTGCAATCGGCGAGCAGTTTGTCTTTATCCGCACCGGCAATCTGGCGAAAACGACTGCCCTCGCCCGCCGCCAATACGATGACTGCGATGGATCGCTTCATACATCCTCCTCACGACAGCTATCCGGCGCAGCGCCATTCGCGCACGCTGCACCGAACGTTGAGTTGGCGCAGTTTTTACGCCTGCGCCTTCTGCCAGCCCTGCAACTGATAACGCACCGGCAGATTGCGGATGCGCTGACCGGTGGCGGCGAAGATCGCGTTGCACAGCGCTGGGGCAATCGGCGGCACACCCGGTTCACCAACACCGCCCAACGGCACGTCGCCCGGCGGCGTCACCAGATGCACTGCAATGTCCTTCGGCGCCAGCGACATGCGCGCCACTTCGTACATATGGAAATTGTCCTGCTGGACCTTGCCGTCCTTGAAGCTGATTTCACCCAGTACCGCGTTGCCCAGGCCCATCACGCAGGCGCCTTCGAACTGCGAGCGGATCCGCTCAGGGTTGATCTGCGGCCCGCAATCGACGGCGATGTCGGCCTTGTGCACGATCAGCGTGCCATCGTCCTTGACCTCGACTTCGATCACCGCCGCCACATAGGTGACGAAGCTGTAATGCACCGCCAAACCCAGCCCACGCCCCTTGGGCAGGGTCCGCCCCCAACCGGCAGCCTTGGCCGCAGTTTCCAGCACCGTGCGCATGCGCCCGGTGTCGATCGGGTAGCGCTCGGGAGATTCGCCGTAATTCCACTCTTCGCTGAGGGTGCGCGGGTCGATCTGCCGGTCCGGACCGAGCAGCTTGATCTGATACTTGAGCGGATCGACGCCGGCCTTGTGCGCCAGTTCATCGACGAAACTCTGGATCGCAAAGCCGTGGGGAATGTTCGACACCGAGCGATACCAGCCGACCCGGGTGTGCACCTTGGCTTCCGGGTTTTCCAGGCGCACATTGGGTATCGCATAGGCCATGTTGGTGAAGCCCATGCCCAGTTCGAACGCCGCCTCATGGTTCATGCCGGGAGCGAACAGCGCGGTGATGCTCGGTGCCACCGTACGGTGCAGCCAGCCAGAGGGCATGCCGTCCTTGTCGACAGCGGCCTTCAGGTACTCGGCGGACACCGTGTGGAAATACGAGTTGTGGATGTCATCCTCACGGGTCCATTGCACCCGCACGGCTTTGCCGGGGAATTCCTTGGCGAGGATCGCCGCCTCGATGACGAAATCCGGTTTCGATTTGCGCCCGAAACCGCCACCCAGCAGCGTGACGTTAACGGTGACGTTATCGAACGGCAGCCCCAAGCGTTCGGCGATACGCTCGCGGGTCACCTGTGGCGCCTGACTTGGCGCCCACGCCTCGCACGTGCCGTTGTTGTAGCGGGCGATGGCGACCATCGGTTCCATCGGCGCCTGGGCCAGATGCGGCAAATAGTAGGAGGCTTCGAGGCTGCTGGCCGCGCCGCTCAGGGCCTTGTCGATATCGCCGGTATTGCGCACGACCTTGCCGGGCTGGCGCGACGCTGCTTCCAGTTCCTGACGATAAGCGACCGAGTCGTAACTGGCGTTGGGGCCGTCGTCCCACTCGATTTTCAGCGCCTCGCGCCCCTTGATCGCTGCCCAGGTATTGCTGGCGACCACCGCCACACCGCCCAACGGCTGGAATTCCGACGGCAACGGACGGCTTTCGATCTGTATGACTTTCAGAACGCCAGGGACTTTCAGTGCCGCGCTGTCATCCAGCGATTTGACCTTGCCGCCGTACACTGCCGGCCGGGCGACGGTGGCGTAGAGCATGCCGTCGAAATGCACATCGGCGCCGTACACCGCGCGACCATTGACGATGTCGGCACCGTCGATGGCCTTGGTGCCGTCCTTGCCAATGTAGCGAAATTCCGACGGTTGTTTAAGGCGCAGGCTGTCACGCGCCGGCACCGCCAGCGCACTGGCAGCGGCAGCCAGTTCGCCATATCCCAGCTCGCGGCCGGACGGTTTGTGCAGGACCTTGTGCAACTGCGCGTGACACTCGCCCACCGGTACCTGCCACTGCGCGGCGGCGGCCTGTTCGAGCATGGTCCGGGCCGCTGCGCCGCAACGACGCATCGGTTCATACCAGTGGCGCATGCTGCGCGAACCGTCAGTGTCCTGATTGCCGAAGCGCACTTCATCGCCCGGTGCCTGCTGCACTTTGACCTTGGCCCAGTCGGCGTCCAGTTCATCGGCGACCACCATGCTCAGACTGGTGCGCACGCCCTGGCCCATTTCCGAACGATTGCACACCACCGTGACCGTGCCGTCCGCCGCAATGCTGACGTAGACCTTTGGATCGTCGATCCAGCCGTTGGGCATGCCGTCGGCGCCGAACTTCTTCGGTGCATCTGCCGCCAACGCATCCTGCCAACCCCAGGTCGCGGCCAGCACCAAGGCACCGGTGGCGCCAACGCCTTTGAGGAAACCCCGGCGGCTGAGGTTGCTCAGGGCAAAATCATTCGGCAAGCGGCTCATGCCTTGGCCTCCTTCAGGTGAGTGGAAGCCTGGCGGATGGCGGTCTTGATCCGGTTATAGGTGCCGCAACGGCAAATGTTGCCGACCATCGCCTCTTCGATCTGCTCGTCGCTCGGGTTCGGATTGGTCTTGAGCAACGCGGTGGCAGACATGATCTGACCGCCCTGACAGAACCCGCACTGCGCCACGGCGCTGTCGAGCCAGGCTTGCTGGACGACCTGGCCAACCGGGTCGGCGTGCAGGTTGTCGATGGTGGCGACGTCCTTGCCGACTACCGAGCCAATCGGCGTGATGCAGCTGCGCGCCGGCAAGCCGTCGATATGAATGGTGCACGCGCCGCACAGGCCCATGCCGCAGCCGAATTTGGTGCCGTTGTAACCGGCGACATCACGGATAGCCCAGAGCAGTGGCATGTCTTCGGTGACGTCCAGTTGATGGTCCTGGCCATTGAGTTTCAGGGTAATCATGGGCACGCCCGCATATTATTGGTAGTTGCAAGCTGCTAGCTACAAGCTTCAAGGAAAAGCAGTAGCTAGCTCACGATCTGGAATTGTAGCTTGAAGCTTGAAGCTTGAAGCTTGCAGCCGCTTCAATACCGATTGGGCTCCATTTCCAGCTCGACATTGAAACGTTCGGCAATATCTTTCTGGATGCGTTGCGCCAGTTCCAGCAATTGCAGGCCGGTGGCCGTGCCGTAATTGACCAGCACCAGCGCCTGCAATTTATGCACGCCGGCATCGGCCTCGCGAAAGCCCTTCCAGCCCGCGCGCTCGATCAGCCAGCCGGCGGCCAGTTTCATCTGCCCGTCCGGTTGCGCATAGGCCACCAGATCCGGGTGCTGCTGCTTGATCTGCGCCACCAGCGCCGCCGGCACCAGCGGATTCTTGAAGAAGCTGCCGGCATTGCCGAGTACCGCCGGGTCCGGCAGTTTTTCGCTGCGGATGCTGCAGATCGCGCGACTGACATCACTGGGCGTCGGTTGCTCGATGCCCAGTTCGGTCAGGCGCTGGCGCACCGGGCCGTATTCCAGATGCAGATGCGCGACGCGATCCAGCTTGAAGCGCACACGCAGAATCAGCCAACGCCCCGGTTGCTGCTTGAACAGACTGTCGCGGTAGGCGAAGTTGCACTCCTCCAGGCTGAAGTCACGCAACTCGCCGGTCTGGCGATCCAGCGCCGTGAGGCCGGCGAACACATCCTTGATCTCGACCCCGTAAGCGCCGATGTTCTGCATCGGCGCCGCGCCCACAGTGCCGGGGATCAGGCTGAGGTTCTCCAGACCGGAAAAACCCTGCGCCAGCGTGTGCTGCACGAAGGGATGCCACGGTTCGCCGGCTTCGGCCTCGATCACCACGCGATTGCCGTCATCGCTGATCAGCCGAATGCCACGGCTGGCCATGCGCAGCACCAGTGCCGGGATATCCGCGGTCAGCAGCAGATTGCTGCCGCCGCCGATCACCAGCAACGGCACGTCATGGCCCGCGGAATAAGCCAATGCCTCGCGAACATCGGCGTCGCTGTGGGCCTCGGCAAACAGCTGCGCGCGAACGTCGACGCCGAAACTGTTGAACGGCTTCAGCGAAACCTGCGATTGCAGTTGCAAACTCATAACCGGCCCTTCACTTCTATCAACAGTTGGTCACACGCGGTTTCGATCAGGTCCAGCACCTGTTCGAAACCGTGATCGCCGTCGTAGTACGGATCTGGCACTTCGTCGACTACACCGGCGTAACGACGCAAGAACAGGTCCAGTTCCGCCTTGCCGGTGGACGGTTGCAGCGCCTTGAGGTTGCGCAGGTTGCTGTGGTCCATGGCCAGAATCAGGTCGTAACTGGCGAAATCGGCGCGGCTGACCTGTTGCGCACGTTGCGTCGACAGATCATAACCACGCACTTTGGCTGCGGCCTGGCTGCGTTTGTCCGGCGGGTTGCCGACGTGCCAGTCACCGGTGCCGGCGGAAGCCACTTCGACCTGATCGGCCAGCCCGGCTTCACGCAGTTTGTGACGCAACACGCCTTCAGCGGTGGGCGAACGGCAGATGTTGCCCAAGCACACGAACAGAACGCGCATCAGGCCCCCAGCAGGCGACGAACGCGCTCGAGGTCTTCAACGGTGTCGACGCCGGTGGGCGGTGCGATCAACGCGTCGGCCACATGAATCCGCACGCCGTGCCACAGGGCACGCAGTTGCTCCAGCGATTCAGTGTTTTCCAGCCAGCACGGGCCCCAGTTCACGAAGTCCTGAAGGAACCCGGCGCGGTAGGCATAAATACCGATGTGTCGACGGTACGGCACGCCTTCGGGCAACTGCTCGCGGCTCTTGGCGAAGGCATCGCGCGCCCATGGCAGGGTCGCGCGGCTGAAGGTCAGGGCCAGACCGTTGAGGTCGCTGACGACTTTGACCACGTTCGGGTTGAACAGGGTCTCGACGTCTTCGATCGGCTCGGCCAGTGTGGCCATGCGCGCTTCGGTGTGGGCCGCGAGGTTGGCCGCGACCTGATCGATCACGCTCGGCGGGATCAATGGCTCGTCACCCTGCACGTTGACCACGATCGCGTCCGGCGCCAGGCCCAGTTTCGCCGCGACTTCCGCCAAGCGATCAGTCCCGGAATTGTGGTCTTCACGGGTCAGCACCACTTCGGCGCCGAAACCCTGGCACGCCTCGACGATGCGCGCATCGTCAGTCGCCACCACCACACGGGCGGCGCTGCTTTTGCGCGCCTGTTCCCAGACGTGCTGGATCATCGGCTTGCCGGCGATGTCCAGCAGCGGCTTGCCCGGCAGGCGGGTCGAGGCGTAACGCGACGGGATGACAACGGTGAAGGCAGTGGTCATTTATCCAGACGCTCGTCGGTGGTCAGGGTGCGTGCTTCGCTTTCCAGCATCACCGGGATGCCGTCACGGATCGGATAGGCCAGACCGGCGCCCTTGCTGATCAGTTCGGTCTTGTCGGCGCTGAGCTTGAGCGGGCCTTTGCAGATCGGGCACGCGAGGATGTCGAGCAGTTTGGTGTCCATGAACATTCCCTGGATAAAGAGTTAAGGCAAAAGACGATCGGGCAGCAGGCGCAGCAATTGGCTGTCGAACCAGGCCACGAAGGCCGCTGACGGCACGGCATCGACGGCCAGATACCACCAGTCGTCCGCCGCGAAGGCACGGCACTTCACCGCGTCCTTCTCGGTCATCACCAACGGCAATGACGGTGTGAAATTCAAGGCCTGCACGCTGTATTCGGCGTGGTCGGCAAACGCATGGGGGATTGCCCGCCAGTCTAGCGCTTCGAGGGTATTGAAGAAACGTTGCGGATTGCCGATCCCGGCCACAGCGTGCACGGATTGACCGGGGGCAAAATGATCCAGCGGCCGGCGTTCGCCGCTGCGCAGATTGACCAGCGCCGTCGGCTGCAGGCGAAACGCGAAGCCATCGTCACGATCCGCCGTGGCACCGTTGAACAGCACGCCGTCGACGCTCTGCAAGCGCTCGATCGGCTCGCGCAATGGCCCTGCCGGCAGACAGCGTTTGTTGCCCAGGCCCCGGGCGGCATCGATCAGCACCAGCTCCAGATCGCGGGCCAGCCGGTAATGCTGCATACCATCGTCGGAAAGAATCAGATCCAGCGGTTCGCTGGCGAGCAAGGCTTTGACCGCTGCGCTGCGATCCGGGTCGATCATCAACGGCGCGCCGGTACGTTGCACGATCAACAGCGGTTCATCACCGGCGATATCGGCGCTCTGCTCGGCCTCGACCCGCCACGGAAAATGCGGCGGCTTGGCGCCATAACCACGGCTGACCACGCCAACGCGCAAGCCGCGGCGGCGGCAGTGTTCGATCAGCCACAGGATCATCGGCGTCTTGCCGGTGCCACCGACGGTGATGTTGCCGACCACGATCAACGGCACTGGCGACCGATAGATCTGGCCTTCGCCGTCGAGAAAGCGCTGGCGCTTGTTGACCACCACGCGGCGGTAGAGCATTTCCAGCGGCCGCAACAGCGTCAGGGCCGGATGCCCCTGATACCACGCGGCGAGCAAGCGATCGGACAGGCTCATCAGGATTTGGGCGCCGCCTCGACCGTGGTCATGCGCAGATGGCTAAAACCGAGCTTGCCGGCCGCGTCCATGGCGGTGATCACCGATTGGTGCTGGGTCTTGCCATCGGCGCTGATCGACAGCGGCATGTTGGTGTCACCGTTGGATTCTTTCTGCATGGCTTCCATCAGGGTCGCCAGATCGTTCTTCGGCAGAATCTTGTTGTTCACCGAGAACACGCCTTCAGCGCTGATCGCGACATCCAGTTGCTTGAGCTGCTGATCTTCGGCGGGCGAACCGCTGACCGCTTCCGGCAGATCGACGCGCAACTGGGTTTCGCGGGTGAAGGTGGTGGTGACCACAAAAAACAGCAGCAGGATGAACACCACATCGATCAACGACGCGAGGTTGATGTCGATCGTTTCCCGGGGCTTGCGACGGAATTTCACGCTTTTTCCCCGGCCAGATCGACGTCACGGTCGCCCTGCACCACTTCGACCAGTTTGATCGCTTCCTGCTCCATACCCACCACCAGCTCATCGATGCGCCGTTGCAGGAAACGGTGGAAGAACACCGACGGAATACCGACCATCAGGCCCGCTGCGGTGGTGATCAGCGCCTTGGAAATACCGCCGGCCAATACCGAGGCGTTGGTGGTCATGCCGGAACCGGTGAAGGCGCTGAAAATGTCGATCATGCCCAACACAGTGCCCAACAGGCCGAGCAACGGCGACATCGCGGCAATCGTGCCCAGCGCGTTGACGTAGCGTTCGAGTTCGTGGATCACCCGCGCGGCGGCTTCTTCAATGCATTCCTTCATGATCTCGCGACCATGCTTGGAGTTGGCCAAGCCCGCGGCGAGGATTTCACCCAGCGGCGAATTGGCGCGCAGTTCCTTGAGTTTTTCCTTGTTGAGCTGCTTGTCCTTGATCCAGACCCAGACCTGGCCCAGCAGATGCTCGGGGGTGACGCGACTGGCGCGCAGGGTCCACAGGCGCTCGGCGACAATCGCCATGGCCGCGATGGAACTCAGAATGATCGGCAACATCATCCAGCCGCCGGATTTGACCAATTCCCACACAGTGACAGTCCCCTCGAAAAAGTGCGCCACTTTACCATACCGTTTCGCGATTAAGACCCGCTGCCCCGACGACCGTAATGTCGCCAGCGTGCCTGCGCCGATCAACGGGCCGACTGCGGCGGATCGCGCCAGAAGCGCCGTTGCTGACGCAGCGTCCGTGGTGCGCTGAAGGTCCCCAGTTGCAGATGAATGGCGCCTTGCTCGGCGCTGTCGTAGATGCGCAGCCGCTGCTGGCGATAACGCGCAAGTACTGTGGGATGCGGGTGGCCGAACGAATTGCCCTGCCCGCGGGAAATCAGCACGGACTCGGGTTGCAGCGCTTTGAGCAGGGCCATGGATGACGAACTGCGGCTGCCATGATGCGGCGCCTGCAGCCATTGCGTGGGAACGGCCAACGGGCTATCGAGCAGGACGCGCTCGGCGTGCGTGTCGATATCCCCGGTGAGCAACATACGCTCGCCATTGGCCTCGATCTGCAGCACACAGGAACGCTGATTGCTGTCGTGCGCCTCGGACCATTGCCAGAGCTGGAACCGCACACCGTCCCATTGCCACTGCCGGCCACTGTCACATGGCCCGGCATTCAATTCGGCAGGCAATCCCTCTGGGTCGCCGCTGATCACCTGAGCGATCGGCAAACGACGCGCCACGGCTAAGGCGCCGCCAGCATGGTCGGCATCGGCGTGACTGAGCAGCATCAGGTCCAGATGGTCAACGCCGAGCTTGCGCAGTGCCGGTAGCACCACGCGCTCGCCGATGTCGAAATCGCCGAAACGCGGCCCGGCGTCGTACAGCACGCTGTGATTGCGCGTGCGGATCAGGATTGCCAGACCCTGGCCGACGTCGAGTTGCCAGATGTCGGCCACGCCCTCGGGCAATCGCTCGCGCGGTGGCAGCACCAGCAGCAATAACAACGGCCAGCCCAGCGGTCGCATCGGCACGCCACGTGGCAACAGCAACATGACTGCACCAAGACTGCCGAGCATCCAGACCCACCACGACACCGCGGCTGGTATCCACGCCGGCCATTGCCCGGCAATCAGCGCCAGACCGCGAAACAGTAAATCAATCAATCCGCCCGCCAGCCACAACAGGCCTTCGCCAACATAAGGCAACGGTAACAGCGCGGTGCCGAGCAGTGCCGGTGGCAACACCACGAAACTGACCCACGGTACCGCGAGTAAATTCGCCAACGGTCCGCTGAGGCTGATCGGCAGGTTCAGCGCCAGCAGCACCGGGCACAGGCCAATCGCGATCAGCCATTGCGCGCGGGTCCAGGTCTGCCACCAGCGCCACGCGCCGAGGCGGCTGCCGAAGGTGAAGATCAACACCGCCACCGCCGCGAACGACAACCAGAAACCTGGACGCAGGCTGGCCAGCGGATCGAGCACCAGCACCGCGTTGAACGCCAGCAACAGCGGCCACCACGCGCCGAGATGGCGGAAACGCAGGCGCCACAGCAGCACCAATCCGACCATCACACAGGCGCGCTGCACCGGCACCTCAAACCCGGCGAGCAAGCCGTAACCGACTGCCGCCGCAAATGCCAGAGCGCAAGCCCAGGGCAGCCACGGCCAGCGCAGCGGCCACAGCCCGAAACGCGCCAGCCCGGCGACCAGCAGATACATCACCGCCGCCAACAATCCGATGTGCTGCCCGGAAATCACCAGCAAATGCACGGTGCCGGTGTCCTGCAGGATCTGCCAGTCCTCGCGGCTGAGGCCGGAACCGTCGCCCAGCACCAGCGCGGCCAAGGCACCACCGCGGCCCTGCGCGTCCACTTCAAGCAAGCGCTGACGAATACTGTCGCGCCACGCCCAATGGGCTTCGGCCAGGCGCTGGCCGTCTTTGATCGTGCCGGTCGCGCCGATGCGCTGCGCCAGCAACCAGGCTTCGTAATCGAACGCGTCGGGATTGAGCAACCCGCCGGGGCGCTTGAGCTTCACCGCCAGACGCCAGTGCTCGCCGCTATTGATCGGCGGCCCGCCATACCAGGCCAGGCGCATCAGCGAAGGCAGTTGCTCATGTCGCGAGCGCGCGTCGGCCAGCTCGAACCGCACCACCCCGTCGCTGGACTGCGGCAACCCCACTACCCGCCCTTCGACCCAGCGTGTTTCACCATCAAGTTGCCGGGGCAGCCTGTCGTTCAACGCACACTGCGCGCTGAAACCAGCCCAGGTGAAACCGAACAGCCAGAATGCCAACGGGTAGCTGCGAAACGGCAGCAACATCAGCCCGACCATGGGCAACAGCATCAACAACCCGACCGGCGGTAAACCCGGTAAAAAAACCACCGGCAGCAGACCGGCTGCCAGCGCCACCATCCCTGTGCGCATACGCCCGTCCTTGAGAGTCCCCCTTTAGGCGTAGCCGCTGCAGAGCCTGCTCGTCGTCAACAATTGTCACAAAGTCTGAATGGGCGCTTCGTAGAATCCAGACATACTTGCCGCCTTAACCGACCGAGAAGCCTTATGCCCCGGCGCTTATTCAAACGTTACATGCCCGACCCGACAAGCATCAGGGAACACAAATCCTTACGCTTTCTCGGCAAGTTGCTGCATGACCCGAACCTCTGGCACCTCAATCGTCACTCGGTGGCCCGGGCGATGGCCGTGGGCCTGTTCGCCGCGTTCCTGCCGATTCCGGCGCAAATGCTGGTGGCGGCGGCACTGGCGATTACCGTGCGCGGCAACATGCCGATTGCCGTGAGCCTGGTGTGGCTGACCAACCCGATCACTATGCCGGCGGTGTTCTTCTGCACGTATCAGGCCGGGGCTTGGCTGATGAATGTGCCCGCGCGCACCCTGCCCGATTCGTTGACCTGGGAATGGATCAGCGGCGAGCTGTCGACCATGTGGCAACCGTTTCTGCTCGGCTCAGTAGTCTGCGGCCTGCTGCTTGGGATCCTCGCCTATTTCACGGTGATGCTGTACTGGCGCTGGTGGGTGGCGCGGCAATGGGCGCGGCGCAAGAAAAGCCGCCTGCGCTGAACGCAAAACGGCCTCCGCAGTGGAGGCCGTTTTTTTTGTAGCGTCTGAATCGGCTGCATGGATCGCTGTAGGAGCTGCCGCAGGCTGCGATCTTTTGATCTTGTTTTTTAAAAGCAAAATCAAAAGATCGCAGCCTGCGGCAGCTCCTACAGGGGTGCAACGGTTCTTCAGGTGCGCATTCCGCGCCCACTCACCAATAACCGTGCAC
Source organism: Pseudomonas sp. Eth.TT006 (assembly GCF_054456575.1). NCBI lineage: Bacteria > Pseudomonadati > Pseudomonadota > Gammaproteobacteria > Pseudomonadales > Pseudomonadaceae > Pseudomonas > Pseudomonas sp. Eth.TT006. The sequence continues at coordinate 55,545 of NZ_JBTJEN010000021.1, forward strand.
AACCGAAATACAGCACCACCGTCGCCACCAGCATGAAGGTGATCGCAATGCCGATGCGGATATCCGACACCCCGAGAATCCCGTAACGAAAGGCGTTGACCATGTGCAGCACCGGGTTGGCCAGCGACACGGTCTGCCAGAACGGCGGCAGCAAGGTGATCGAGTAGAACACCCCGCCGAGGTAGGTCAGCGGCGTCAGCACAAACGTCGGGATGATCGAGATGTCATCGAAGTTGCGCGCGAACACGGCGTTGATGAAGCCCAGCAGCGAGAAGATCGTCGCGGTCAGGATCACCACCAGAATGGTCACCCCGAGGTGATGCACCTGCAAATGGGTGAAGAACAGCGACAGGATGGTCACGATCACCCCGACCATCAAACCGCGCAGCACGCCGCCAACGGTGTAGCCGATCAGGATCGTGTGCGGCGACACCGGCGAAACCATCAGTTCTTCGATGGAACGCTGGAACTTGCTACCGAAGAAACTCGAGACCACGTTGCCGTAGGAGTTGGTGATCACCGACATCATGATCAGCCCCGGCACGATGTACTCCATGTAAGTGAAGCCACCCATGTCGCCGATTTGCCGGCCGATCAGGTTACCGAAGATCACGAAGTACAGAACCATGGTGATCGCCGGCGGCAGCAAGGTCTGCGGCCAGATCCGGGTAAAGCGCCGGACTTCACGGTAAACGATGGTATTGAGGGCGACGAGGTTGGGGCGGAACTCGGAACTCATACCGCCACCTTCGACAGATTTTTCTCCACCAGGGACACGAACAGCTCCTCGAGGCGATTGGTTTTGTTACGCAGGCTCAGCACTTCGATGTTCTGCTGCGCAAGCTGGGTGAACAGCGCGGTGATGCCCATCGACTTGTCGACCTGGACTTCCAGGGTGTGGCTGTCGAGCAGGCGCGCGGGATAGCCGAGCAGTTGCGGCGCGACGTTCACATCGTTTTTCAGGTCAAGCAGGAAGGTCTCGACGTGCAGCTGGCCGAGCAGTTGTTTCATGCTGGTGTTCTCGACGATGGTGCCGTGGTCGATGATGCCGATGTTGCGGCACAGCTGCTCAGCCTCCTCCAGATAATGCGTGGTGAGGATGATGGTGATGCCTTTCTGGTTCAGCTCGGTGAGGAACGTCCACATCGAGCGACGCAGCTCGATATCGACCCCGGCGGTCGGCTCGTCGAGGATCAGCAGGCGCGGCTCATGCACCAGCGCACGGGCGATCATCAGACGCCGCTTCATGCCACCGGACAACGAACGCGACGGCACATCGCGCTTGTCCCACAGGCCGAGCTGGGTCAGGTACTGTTCGGCGCGTTCCTTGGCGACCTTCGCCGGAATGCCGTAGTAACCGGCCTGGGTCACGACGATGTCGAAAGTCTTTTCGAACTGGTTGAAGTTGAATTCCTGGGGCACCACGCCGATCGAGCGCTTGAGCGCGGCGGGGTTCTTGTCCAGGTCATGGCCGAAGATATTCACCGTGCCGCTGGTCTTGTTCACCAGGGTCGAGAGAATGCCGATGGTCGTGGATTTGCCGGCACCGTTGGGGCCAAGCAAGGCGAAGAAGTCACCTTCGGCAACATCCAGATCGATACCACTCAAGGCCTGGAACCCGTTGCCGTAGGTTTTGGTTAGCTGCCGGATGGACAGAGCGGAACTCATATCGGATTTACGCACCAAGAAGGGAGGAAAGACATACATAAGGGCGGGCGGCGAGGGAAACAACCGCAGCGCGTGAACGCCATGGTGCGTGCCCCCGCCACACAAGTACAGTCAACTGTGTCGATAGTTATTATCAAGTCAACGCGGTCATGACTGCCTTTTGATACGCCGGACGTTGCTTCAAGCGTTCGTACCAGGCCTGCAGATGCGGCTGCGCGGCGCGCTCGATAGGCATTTCGAACCACGCATAAATGAAACAGCCGAGGGGAATATCGCCCATGCCGATTTCGTTGCCGGACAGGTACGGTTGGCTGGCAAGGGCCTGATCGGCCATGGCCAGCAGTGCGGTGCACTCCTTGATCGCAGCGTTGATCGCCGGCCAGTCCTGCTGATCCGCGGGGGTACGCACCACCCCCCAGAACACCGTGCGGAACGGTCCGGCGAAGCTCGAGGTGGTCCAGTCCATCCACTTGTCAGCGATGGCCCGGGCTTGCAGGTCTGCCGGAAACCAGCCGCTGTCCGGCGCATGTTTGGCCAACAGGTAACGCACGATGGCATTGGATTCCCACAGCACGAAGACATCATCCTCGATCACCGGTACCCGGCCGTTCGGGTTCATCGCCCGATATTCAGGTGTGTCGACCACCCCAAAGGCACCACCGGCATCGATCGACTCGTAGGCCAGGCCAAGCTCTTCGGCGGCCCACAGTGGCTTCCTGACATTCGATGAATTTTTCCGTCCCCAGATCTTCAGCATGACCGCCTCTTTTCCAATACGTGGGCGAGCAGCATACGCCGGATCAGACCCGGCTCAAATCACTCTGCATATCGCCCAGGGTCTGCGCCTGTTGTTCGCCGAACAGATGCGGATAGCACTTTTCCAGGTGTTCGAAGAAGAACCGTTCCGGCACATCGCTGAACTGGCCGTGGTCGACCAGATACTCCATCAAGTGCGCGCCGTCGCGGTTGTACGGGTGGAAAACGCTGTCGTTGATTGCGTCAAACTCCAGTGGCGCGACATTGAACAAATCACAGAGTTGCTGATTAAAGGCTGGCGTGGCCTTTACCCAGCGCTCATTCAAATACAACTCGGTGTAGCCGTGCATGGCGAACACATCGCTGCGCAGCAACTCCAGCAGACGCGGGGTCGACAGGTGATTTCTGACGTCGGCCAGACCGATGCGCGCGGGAATCCCGCAATGCCGCGCGCACCCGGCCAGCAGCGTGGCTTTGGGCACGCAGTAGCTCTCCCCGGTCGCCAGGGCATGGCTACCACACAGGGTTTGCGGGTCGAGGCTGAAGGTGTACGGGTTGTAGCGCACCGCTTCGCGCACGGCGTAATAAAGACTGATCGCCTGCGCACGCGGATCGCGGCTGAGGCCACGGTGCTGCTCGGCGAACTCCACCACTGCCGGGTGGTCACTATCGATGAAGCGGCCGGGGCTCAGATACTCGCGCATGACGACAATCTCCTGGGTGAGCCCCGAGTCTAGCGACAGCTCAAGCACAGAGATAACGACGTTTCGGCCAAACATGCACGCGAAGGCGCGAGAGGAGCGAACGATTTCCCACCGGCGTTGCCCATCGAACTTACAAAAGCCATCCAGAGTTTCCCACGAGTTCAATCACCTTGTTCTGACCACCCGTTCTACAGATGCGGTCTAAGCTCTGGAGGGTCGGTTTGCCCTGGTTCACGGAGGATTACCTATGCTGTTGTTGTGGATACTGATTCTGATCGTCGGTGTGGCGTACCTCGCCCACCGTCGCATCGCCCCGTTGCCCGCGATGGGCATCGTCGCCATCTACCTGTTGACGATGGGGATTTTCAGCCACGCCCCGGGCTGGTTGCTGCTGGTGTTGTGGGTGGTGCTTGCGGCAGTTGCCGCACCGTTGCTGTTGCCTGACCTGCGCCGCAAACACTTCACCGCGCCGCTGTTCAACTGGTTCCAGAAAACCCTGCCGCCGATGTCGCAGACCGAACGCGACGCAATCGATGCCGGCACCGTGTGGTGGGATGGCGAGCTGTTCAGCGGCCGTCCGGACTGGGACAAGCTGCTGTCCTATCCCAAGGTACAACTGAGCGAAGAGGAACAGGCCTTTATCGACGGCCCGACCGAAGAGCTCTGCGCCATGGTCAGTGACTGGCAGATCGGCCAGTCGATGGACCTGCCGCCGCAAGCCTGGAGCCACATCAAGGAACACGGTTTCTTCGCCCTGATCATTCCCAAGGAATTCGGCGGCAAGGGCTTTTCTGCCTATGCCCACTCGCAAGTGGCGATGAAACTCGCCACCCGCAGCGGCGACCTCGCCTCCACCGTGATGGTGCCCAACTCTCTCGGCCCGGCCGAACTGCTGCTGCATTACGGCACCGACGAACAACGCAATCACTACCTGCCGCGACTGGCCCGTGGCGACGACATTCCGTGCTTCGCCCTCACCGGGCCACTGGCCGGTTCCGACGCCGGCGCCATGCCGGACATCGGGATCATCTGCAAGGGCCAATGGCAAGGTGAGGAAGTCATCGGTCTGCGCCTGAACTGGGAAAAACGCTACATCACCCTCGGCCCGGTGGCGACCCTGCTTGGCCTGGCCTTCAAGGCCTACGACCCGGAGCACCTGCTGGGCGACAAGGATGACCTCGGTATCAGTCTGGCGCTGATCCCCACCGATACCCCGGGCGTGGAAATCGGCCGTCGACACTTGCCGCTGGGTGCCGCGTTCATGAACGGCCCGAACTCGGGCAAAGACGTGTTCGTCCCGCTGGACTACCTCATCGGTGGCCAGGAAATGCTCGGCAAGGGCTGGATGATGCTGATGAACTGCCTGTCGGTCGGGCGTTCGATTTCGCTGCCGGCAGTCGGCACCGGCGCGGCCAAGTTCACCAGTCTGGTGACCGGTCAGTACGCGCAGATCCGCGAGCAATTCAACGTACCGCTGTCGGCTTTCGAAGGCATTCAGGAAGCCATGGCGCGGATCGGCGGCAACGCCTGGATGATGGATGCCGCACGCATGCTTACCGCCAACGCGGTGGATCTGGGCGAGAAGCCCTCGGTGCTGTCGGCGATCCTTAAGTACCACCTGACCGAACGCGGCCGCGAATGCATCACCCACGCCATGGACGTGCACGGCGGCAAGGCGATCATCATGGGCCCGAACAATTACCTCGGGCGCAGCTGGAACGGTGCACCGATCTTCATCACCGTGGAAGGCGCGAACATCCTCTCGCGCAACCTGATGATCTTCGGCCAAGGCGCCATTCGTTGCCATCCGTTCGTACTCAAGGAAATGGCCCTCGCAGGACGCGAGGACAAGGACCAGGCGCTGAAAGAGTTCGACGGTCTGCTGCTCAAGCACATCGGCTTTGCCGTGAGCAACGCCGCCAGCACCCTGGTGCTGAACCTCGGTCTCGGTCACTTCGAGCATGCGCCCGGGGACAAGATCAGTCAGGGCTACTTCCGCGCACTCAACCGCCAGGCCGCCGCCTTCGCCATGCTCGCCGACTTCAGCATGATGCTGCTGGGCGGCGAACTGAAACGCCGCGAACGCCTGTCGGCGCGTCTCGGCGATGTGCTGAGCAACCTGTATCTGGCCTCCGCCGCGCTCAAGCGTTATCACGACCTGGATTCGCCGGCGCACATGGAACCGCTGCTGCGCTGGGCCATGGAAGAAAGCCTCGGCCAATCGGAGCGGGCGCTGGATGAGCTGCTGAGCAACTTCCCGAACAAAGTGTTCGGCTGCCTGCTGCGAGTGATCGTGTTCCCGTTCGGCCGGCGCCACAAAGGTCCGTCGGACAAACTCGGCGCCGAAGTGGCAGCGGTAATCGGCCGCGCCAAAGGCGATCCGACCCTCGAAGAACTGCTCGCCGGTTGCTATCGCCCGCAGTCTGCCGACGATGCCGTCGGTGCCCTGCAACATGCCAGCGACCTGTTGAGTGCCGCGCAACCGCTGCACAAGAAACTGCACACCTCGCTCAAGAGCGGTCAGGTCAAACCGGTGGCAGGCGAACACGCCATCGATGCCGCACTGGAGGCCGGGGTCTTGCAACCGCAGGAAGCACAGACCCTGCGTGATGCAGAAGCAGCACGGCGCAAGGTGATCGACGTGGATGATTTCGACAAGGAAGAGTTGCAGCAGGCAGAAGGCAAGGTTCGCTGAGCCTGATTACCGTGTAGCTGTTTATTTGTGAAAAACCGGCGCGAGGGCTTTATACTCCCGCGCCCGTTTTGCTCTTGAGGACTTATCTCGTGTCCAACGTCGTTGCCGATCATCTGGTTTTGCTCGACCATCTGCGCAGTATTCTGGTCGCCGTAGGTGAGGCCGAACAGGTTCCCGAAGAAAGCCATGCCTTGTTCCTCGAGCGCTTCGATGAACTGCTGGCGTCCCTGCCGATCGATCCGATCGAAAGCCAGTACCTGGGCCAGGACATCCTGACTCAGGTGATTAGCCGTTACCCGCAAATTGCCCACCTGATCCCGCGGGATCTGCTGTGGTTCTTCGCTGGCGACTGCCTGCACTACCTGTCGGATGAAGAAATCGATCTGTATCAGGCTCTGGAAGAACGTCGCTACGAAGCCGAACAGAACGACGAACCGTTCGACTGGAATCAGGAAAAGCGGTTGCTGGCGATGTCGGCGCAGGACAGCAAGCACTGATTTATGGTTTGAAGATCAAAAGATCGCTGCCTGCGGCAGCTCCTACATGAGATCTGTGTAGGAGCTGCCGCAGGCAGCGATCTTTTGCTTCTGCGCTACAACAATCCCTCACTCTCCGGTAACTCATACGCCAGCGCCAGATTGTTCGGCGCACCCGCCTTGCCCGGCTTGCTCAATGTCGGCTCCCGCTCCAGGCACTCCACCAGATAGTCGATGAACACCCGCAGTTTCGGCGGCAGATAACGCGTCGGCGAATGCAGCAACCACAGACCACCGTGGTACGAAGCCAGGAACGTCCACTCCGGCAGCACCTGCACGATCAGCTTCTGCTCCAGCGCATAACGTGCCGTGAAGTACGGCAGACTGCCGATGCCGATGTGCTGCAACACTGCGCCCAGGCGCACGCCGGTATGGTTGGCGGCATAACGACCACGGACACCAACGGTCACCGCTTTGCTGCCCTGCTTGAATTTCCAGCGCGCGTCGCTCGGGGTTTCTCCCAGATAAATACAGCTGTGATTGAGCAGGTCATGCGGATGCGTCGGCGTGCCGTGTTCGGCGAGGTATTGCGGGGTGGCGCAGAGCAGATGGTCGATGGTCAGCAACTGACGCCCGACCAGGCCTGCCGGCGGACGATCAGTGATGCGAATCGCCAGATCGACATGATCGTCGATCAAATCCACCTGCCGATCTTCCAGCAGCAACTCGACATCGACCTTGGGATAGCGCCGCAGAAACTCGGGCATGTGCGGATGAATCACGAAGCGCCCGACCGCTTTCGGCACGCTGACCCGCACCAGCCCTTCCGCCTCATGGGTGAATTGGCCGCTGATCTCCATCACTGACTTGGCGGCGCTGACCATCTCCTGGCAGCGCTTGAACACCTCTTCACCGCCGTCGCTCAAGCGCAGTTTGCGTGTGGTGCGCTGCAGCAAACGCGTGGCCAGGGCTTTTTCCAGGCGAGAAATGCTGCGACTGATCGCCGACGGTGACGATCCCAGTTGGCGGGCTGCCTCGGAGAAACTGCCGGTCTCCACAACCTTGACGAAGATCGCCATTTCACCGAGCAGTGGCAGCGGAAGATTGATGCTCACAGCGCACAAGTCCTTTGATGTTTGAACGGATTATCACGTTATTGCACGATTCATATAATAAAAAAAGACACTTTAATAAGGGCATGGAATATGACGCTTCGCCTCTTTTTCCATAGTGATGACCTCAAGGCTAATGTGGAAGTCCTCGACTGTACGCCCCACGAGAACGAATTCGCCGTGGTGCTGCGCGCCACTCTGTTTCATCCGCAGGGGGGTGGTCAGCCATGCGATACCGGGCTGATCGGCGACAGCCAGGTGCTGCGCGTGGTGCAGGAACCGGATCGGATCGTGCATTACGTCGATCACCCGGTGGAACCCGGCATGACCTGCATCGTCGTCGATGAACAACGTCGTCGCTACAACACCCGCATGCATTCGGCCGGGCACTTGATCGGGCACCTTGTGCAGGCCATGGGCTGGACGCCGATCAAGGCGCACCACTGGCCAGACGAAGGCCGGGTGCAGTTCAAACCGGGCGATGCCGCGCAGGATGTCGATGCGCAAACAGTTCAATACGGCATCAATCAGTGGATCGAACACGATCTGCCCCGCCTGACCTCGCTGCGTGAAGGCGCGCGGGAAATCAGCTTTGGCGAATTGCCCGCCTACGGCTGCGGCGGCACCCATGTACGTAGCCTGAAGGATTTGGGCACAGTCACGATCGCCGCGCTTTCACAGAAGAAAGGCACGTTATCCGTGCATTACAGCGTGGATTGAGCATCTCGGACGTTGCCTTGCGCAGCGTCCGGCGCCGGGGAACCGCACTCGCCGGTTCCGTTGACTATCGATAGATGGACCTAAAAACAAATGATGCTAGACGTCGAGCGTCTTGATGAGACGTGCATAAAAAAACTGGCCAACGAAGAAGTCCTCGCCATTCGCGTCAAAGGCTTCTTGTCCGAACCGCAAGCGATCCAGCTTGGCGACAAGATTCTTGCTCCGGGCTTCGAGGGCTACATCAACGCGCCGAGTATCGGCCGCATCGGCATGGCGTTTTACGAAGCGGAAAACCAGCCATTACTGATCGAGGACTACTTCGAACGCGCCAGCCGCAACATCGCCGAACTGCGCGAACGTTGTGCGCCCTACTCCTCACCGATCGACACCCTGCGTTGCATGCTTGATGAGTCCTGGCCCGCCGGCGCGCATCTGGAAAACCTCTATGGCCGCAAGATGTATGTCGGCCTGTCGCGGGTGGTCAAGCCCGGCGTGTGCTTTCTTGCCCATCACGACATTTTCGCCAAGGACGCCCCGGACAGCTTTCAGGCGCGCAGCCTCGAAGCACAGTTCGCCTGCAACGTGTACCTGAACATGCCGACCGAGGGCGGTGCGCTGCAGATGTGGGACGCCGACATCAGCCCCGATCAGTTCGACGAAATGCGCGGCGACAGCTACGGCATCGACCCGGCGTTGCTCGGCCCGCCGACGCTTGAAGTACGGCCAGAGCCAGGCGATTTCATCATGTTCAATTCGCGCTGCATGCATTCGGTGACCCCGGGCGTGGAAAATCCGCGATTGAGCCTGTCCTTTTTTGTCGGCTATCGCGGCAATGCTTCCCCCCTGACCTTCTGGAGCTGAGATGTTATCCAACTACCTGGGCGAATTTCTGGCACTGGCCACCATCCACTTTCTGGCCGTGGTTGCGCCCGGCCCGGACTTCGCCGTGACCATCCGCCAGAGTGTGCGCTTTGGCCGACTGGTGGGCATTTGCACGGCGCTGGGCATCGGCGCCGGCATTTCCGTGCATGTTCTCTACACGTTACTCGGCGTTGGCGCCCTGATGCACACCACACCGTGGTTGCTGACCGTGGCCAAAGTCGTCGGCGGCGCCTATATCTTTTACCTCGGCATCAGTCTGATTCGCAGCAAGCCGAAAACCACACTTGAGGGCGAGAAAACCAGCGACGAACCTCTGGTCGAGCAGTCGCTGTTCAAAGCTTTCAGTACCGGATTTCTGACCAATGCCACCAACCCCAAGGCGACGCTGTTTTTCCTGGCGATCTTCACCACGATTATCAGTGCCAGCACGCCACTGAACATCCAGGCGCTGTACGGGGTGTGGATGTGCTTCGTCAACGCGCTGTGGTTTGTGATCGTCGCGCTGTTTTTCTCCAGCAGCCGGGTGCGTAACCTGTTCATGCGCATGGGTCATTGGTTCGAGCGCAGCATGGGGGTGATCCTGATTCTGTTCGCTGGCAGGCTGGTACTGTCGATGTAAAACCCGCGCTCACACAAAAGGCCCGACCAGTTGAACACTGATCGGGCCTTTTTCATTTGTGCGCCGCTTTTGCATTTCTGTGCGACGGATCCCACTTCAGGGGCTGCCCTTCCACACCTTCACGGTGTTAGTTTGGAAAAGAATTGTTTCAACTTTCAAACACTTCCTTCTTAACTGCCTGCAAAGGAATGCCCACTGCAATGAATTATTCTCTCAAGCGCCTGGCCACTGCCAGCCTGGTTCTGGCCAGTTTTACCGCGTTCACCCTGCCTGCGCAGGCTAACATCACCCCGCAACAGAGCGCGGCGATCCTCAAAAGCTTCGATGCGGCGAGCGTCACCGACTTCCGCCAGTTTCTCGGCGCGGTAGGCAAGAGCGACCTGGGCAAAGCCGACAATCTCGGCCCGGCGATCAACGCCTTTCTCGACAACAAGACTCCTAGCGTCGAACAGCAGAACGAGATCTATCGCCTGCTGGGCATCTACACCCGTGTGAAGTACGGCAAGGCCGCGCTGGAAACCTTGCGCGAGCTGGTGGAGATCCCGACGTTCCAGAAAGAAGGCGTGGCCCAGCACGACAATCCCGAGTTCATCAAGATCGCCGAAAAGATCAAGAACCTCGCCGAATCGTTCAACCTGAAGTTCCGCAACATCGACAACCGTGTTTACGAAATTTCCCTCGACGGCAAAGGCGAGGAAGTCGTGGGCATTCACGCGCATGCCGACGTGGTGCCGGTGACTCCGGAAAACTGGGTGCTGAAAGACGGCACCAAACTTGATCCGTTCAAAGTCACGCTGATCGGCGATCGCATGTACGGTCGCGGCACTGAAGACGACAAGAACGGTATCGTCGTCGCTCTGTACGCGATGAAAGTGATCAAGGAAGAACAGCTGCCCCTGGCACGCAACTTCAAGCTGCTGGTCGACACCACCGAAGAAACCAGCGGCGACGCGATTCCGTATTACTTCGAACACAACCCGACGCCGAACTACAACATGGCGCTGGATGGCGGCTACCCGGTGGTCATCGCCGAGAAAGGCTATGGCACGGTCATGGCCAACTTCCCGCTGCGCAAGGCTGAAGGCAGCGGCGCGGAAATCATCTCGATGACCGGCGGTCTGGCGACCAACCAGATTCCATCGGTTTCGGTAGCAACGCTTGTCACCGACAAGCCTGAGCAACTGGCGGCGAGCCTGCAGAAAGCCGGCAACGACTACGCGAAAAAACACGGCGGCAACTTCGAAGTCGCGGCCAAGGTTGACGGCAAGGACGTCAAGCTGAGCATCACTGGGGTGTCCGCGCACTCCTCCGAACCGGAGTCCGGGGTCAACCCGGTCGCGCGGATGCTCGACTTCATCAACAGCCTCGACGGCAAAGTCGCGCTCAAGCATAACCAGATCACCGACGCGGCGCGTTATGCATCCACCAACTGGGGCCTGGATTATCTGGGGAAAAAACTCGGCGTCGGCTTCTCGGATTCGTTCATGGGCCCGCTGACCACTTCGCTGACCTACGTTGGCGTGGACGACAAAGCCTTCAAACTGGCGGTCAACCTGCGCGTGCCGAAGGGCAAGTCCCCGGAAGTGCTGAAGAAGGAAATCGCTGACAAGCTTGCCGCCTGGAGCAAGAAATCCAAGGTTGCCGTGAACTTCACCTACTCGATCGCCGAACCGATGTACCGCAATCCTGAAGGCGAGTGGGTCAAGGCGCTGCTGGCGGTGGCCAGCGAGAACCTGGGCATGAAGCACGAGTTCGGTACTTCGGCCGGTGCGACCTCGGTGCACGAACTGCCGAACGGCGTGCAATTCGGCCTAGCCCGGCCTGAAGTGAAATACACCGGTCACACCGACGGTGAATTCAAGACGGTTGACCAGTTCCTGCTGGATCTGCAGATCGTCACCGAAATGATGGGCCGTGTCGGCCAACTGCCGAAGCTCTGATGGGGCACAGGCCCGCTGATCCAGCGGGCCTGACCTGAAAACGAAAAAGGACCTCCGGTCCTTTTTTGTTGCGCAACAAATGCTGCACAAACAAAAACGCCGATCATCACTGATCGGCGTTTTTGTGAAATTGGAGCGGGAAACGAGACTCGAACTCGCGACCCCGACCTTGGCAAGGTCGTGCTCTACCAACTGAGCTATTCCCGCAATGGCGTCCCCTAGGGGACTCGAACCCCTGTTACCGCCGTGAAAGGGCGGTGTCCTAGGCCACTAGACGAAGGGGACACGCTACCCGGAACACATGGTGTGTGTTTCGGTGTCCAGAACCGTATCCGAAGACCTGGTTCTGGTTTCACTGAGTACCGCCCGAAAGCAGCGCCCTATGGAACCAAAACGCCGCTCATTTCTGAGCGGCGTTTTTTGAATTTGGAGCGGGAAACGAGACTCGAACTCGCGACCCCGACCTTGGCAAGGTCGTGCTCTACCAACTGAGCTATTCCCGCAAATGGCGTCCCCTAGGGGACTCGAACCCCTGTTACCGCCGTGAAAGGGCGGTGTCCTAGGCCACTAGACGAAGGGGACACGCTACCCGGAACACATGGTGTGTGTTTCGGTGTCCAGATCCGCGTCCGAAGACTTGGTTCTGGTTTCACTCAGCTCCGCCCGAAAGCAGCGCTGTTTAAAATTGGAGCGGGAAACGAGACTCGAACTCGCGACCCCGACCTTGGCAAGGTCGTGCTCTACCAACTGAGCTATTCCCGCATTGGCGTCCCCTAGGGGACTCGAACCCCTGTTACCGCCGTGAAAGGGCGGTGTCCTAGGCCACTAGACGAAGGGGACACGCTACAACATTCACTTCCTGAAGCGTTTCGCTGTGTGCTTTACGCTGCAAGTGGCGCGCATTCTATGGATGGATTGAGGGATCGTCAACCCCCATATATAAATTTATTTAAATCAATGACTTCGACCTGCTTTCAGGCTGCACGCGGGCTTTTCCGTCGCGCAAAGTTTGACGCCTATATTCCGCCACTCGCCAAGACGTTATAGTCCGCAGCACGGTGATGGCAATCTGAACTCCAGGCGCCAGCATTCATATAAGCAGCACGCTGCCGATACAGATTGCATCTGCCGAACCAACTCGTCGAGCGACGCTAGGCGCATCAATGCCCAGCCACTACACTCGCATGCGAACCCTATAAAGAGGTCTTACCGGTGACACCACTCATGATCACCCTGCTAGTCATAGCCGGGATCGCAATTCTGATCGCCATTGGCTACATGAACCATGTGGTGGAAAACAACAAACTGGAGAAGGCCCGCACCAAAGTCGAACTCAACGACCGCCTGCGCCGCTGCGGCGAACTGACCGAAACCTTCCCCGGCCAGTTCATGACCCCGGCGCTCAAGCTGCTGCTGACCCGCCTGGAGCTCAATGTCTGCCAGCGCCTGCTGAATCTGGAAAAAACCAGCGCCACCACCAAGGCACGCATCAGCGAACTGAGCACCCTGGTGGCCCAGGGCGAATCGATCCCGGTCAACAATCCGCCGGCACCGATCCTGACCGAAGCCAAGGCCAAGGACGTGCGCTTTCTGCTCGAAGCCCTGCACGGCCAGATCACCCGCGCCGCGCATGACGGCTTCCTGGCACCGAACGAAGCCAAGCACTGGATCAAGGAAGTCCGGCATATCCTGGTGCTGCTGCACATCGAGTTCTTCAACAACCTCGGCCAACAATCCCTGCAACAAAACCAGCCAGGCCAGGCCCGCCTCGCCTTCGAACGCGGCGTGCAATACCTGCGCAAACAGCAGGACCCGCAGATCTACTCGGAACAACTGCAATACCTGGAAAAACTTCTGGCCCGCGCCAACGCCCAGGTCATGGACAAAATTGCCCCGGTCGAGGGCGAGGAAAACCAGCTGACTGCCGGCCTGAAAGAAGTCGAAGCCGATGCGGATTGGAAAAAGAAAGTGATCTACGACTGATGGTCGAGAGATAAAAAGAAGCCACCGCGAGGTGGCTTTTTTGTGGGTGGTGGGCTGTCGTGATTGAGGGTATTCAGTTAGAAATTGGTTGGTTGATCGGCCGCCTTCGCGAGCAAGCTCGCTCCCACAGTGGGAATGAGTGTGTCAGTTGCAGATTGGCCGGCTGTCGGGCCGCCATCGCGAGCGGGCTCGCTCCTACAGTGGGATTGGGGTGTTCAGTAGGGGATTGGTCGGCTGTCAGGCCGCCTTCGCGAGCAAGCTCGCTCCCACAGAAAAGCCAAAGCAGACCGCATCCGCTTTTCACCAATCAACAGGATGAGCGTTAGCTCGGCTGCGGCTTTTGATCTGTAGGCCCCGTCGGCAGGCTGAGTGGAGGGATGCATCCGGGGGTGGGAGCGCAGCGACCGTGCGGCGCAGCCGCACACATCGAGAGGAGGTGCAGCGAAGCAAACCGTAGGCGATGCCCCCGGATGGATCGCGGAGCGAAGGAACCCGAGCCACGGCGAGGGCCGAACGTTGGGGCAAGCCTTTTGGGTTACCTTTTCGGCGTCTGGAAAAGGTGACTCGCCGTAAGGGCGAAACCGCCAGCCGCCACACCCAAAGTAACGGATATTCACACAAAACAACCCACAACATGGTCGGCCCAAAGGCCGCCAAGGCTCAAGGGTTCAAGGGCTCAAAGCCGAAAATGCCCAACCATCCCCTTGAGCTCACTCCCCAACTGCGCCAGCTCAATACTCGAAGCCGCATTCCCGCGCATCGCAAGCGAAGACTGATCGGCACTCGCACGGATACTCGTCACACTGCGATTGATCTCCTCAGCCACCGAACTCTGCTCCTCGGCCGCCGCCGCAATCTGCTGATTCATCTGCTGAATCAACGACACCGCCGCCGCAATACTGCCCAGCGCACTCTCCGTCTGCAGCGCATCACTGACCGCCAGTTTCACCAGCTCGCCACTGCTCTGAATCTGCTGCACCGACGAGTGCGCCGCCGACCGCAATGCACTGACCAACCGCTCGATCTCTTCAGTCGATTGCTGAGTGCGCCGGGCCAGTGCGCGAACTTCATCGGCCACCACCGCAAAGCCCCTGCCCTGCTCCCCGGCCCGCGCCGCCTCGATCGCCGCGTTGAGCGCCAGCAGATTGGTCTGCTCGGCCACGCTCTTGATCACATCGAGCACCGTGCCGATATTCTGGATTTGTGCACTGAGGCTTTCGATGCTCGAACTGGCGGACGTCGCCGAATCCGCCAGTTGCTCGATACGCACCATGCTCTGACGCACCACCTGCTGCCCGCTCTCGACCTTGTCATCCGCGGTTTGCGCGGCCAGCGCGGCCTCCTCGGCGTTGCGCGCGACGTCATGTACGGTAGCGGTCATCTGGTTCATCGCGGTGGCGACCTGCTCGGTTTCTTCCTTCTGGCTGCTGACTTCGAGGTTGGTCTGCTCGGTGACCGCCGACAGCGATTGCGCGGAACTGGCCAATTGCTCGATCCCCGCCTGCAAACCGCTGACGATCGTGCTCAGCCCGGCGCCCATCTGCTGCATCGCCAGCATCAACTGGCCGATTTCATCACGACGGGTCACTTCGACCCGCGCACTGAGATCGCCGGCGGCAATCTGCTGCGCAACCCGCATCACACTGCGCAACGGCGCGACGATCAACCGGGTAATGACCCACGCAGCAATCAGCCCGACCAGCAACGCCAGCGCTGAAGAACCAATGATCAACATCGAATTCTTCTTCAGCTCCGCCTGCATCGCGCCGTCCTCGGCGAGGTACGCCTGATCGACGCGTTCCATGACTTGCGCCGCACGCAGGTGCAACTGTTCGTAGACGATTTTTTCCTGGGCCAGCAAGCCGGTGTATTCCGCCAGTTTGTCGTTGAAACCGGCGATGTGCCCGGACACTTCATTGAGGACGGTCAGATAGCCCTCATCCTTGACCGTGGTTTTCAGTTGCTCGGCCTGCGCCTGGGCCTGCGCGGCCTGTTCGATGTTGCCCTTGCCGGCGCTGTCGGCATCGCCCTTGCGACTCTGGTCGAGACGAATCCGCGCCTCGTTCATGGCCTGCAGCATCAGCTGCGACACCTGACTGACCTGGCTCGCCTGCTCAATGAACTGCGCGCCATCCTTGCCTTCGCTGTCCTTCAAGGTATACGCGCCATCATCGGCCAGCCCGGCTTGCAGCACGTCGAGGTTGTTGGCCACGCTGGACACCGACCAACTGGCCATTTCCAGCGCCAGATCCTTGGCCTGGGTCAGCGAAACGAATTCATCGAACGCCTTGCGATAGGCGCCCAGGGACTGCTCGACATCGCTCATCACCGCTACATTCGCCGGGGATTGCGCCTTGAGTTGCGCGGCCTGGACCAGCAAGCCATCGACGCCTGCGTGCAAGGCATCGACGGTCTTCGGGTTGCTGTGCAGCGCATAGTCCTGCTCCAGCAGCCGCACCTTGAGTAAAGCGCTGTTGAGCGCCGACATCTGTTTCAGCCCGTCGAAACGTTGGCTGATGGTCTGCAGGGACCAGACACCCATGGCGGCCACAAGCGCAGTCAACAGCAGCACCAGAACAAATCCGATACCCAGTTTTTTCGCCATACCGAGGTTGGCAAAACGTCCTTGCACGGCCGTAATCATTGCGCGTAGTCCCCTGCCAAAGTCTATTGACGAAGATTCGCAACGGCCATTGAGCAGCACAAGTCTCTGGCGTCGGAATAATGGCAAAAAGCTAGGCCTGCGTCGTTTTCAGAACGCTTGAGGTCGATTCGCGCGGGTACTGCGAAAAAACTGTCGCGCGCGCGGATCACAGGCACAGGCCACATTGATTCGCTGCCACTCGCCGGCGTCGCCGGTCGGACTGAATGCGTCCGAGGGGCAAAGCTGCACACCGCAGCGCTGCGCCTGACGCTGCAATCCGACCCGATCGCTCAGTGGCGCACGGGCCCAGATGAACAACCCGCCACAAGGCTTGCCGAACACTTCCCAGTCGGCGTCTTCCAGTGCCTGCAAAGCGGCCACCCGATCGGTGTTCAGGCGTTGCCGCTGGCGCTGCACCATCTTGCGATACGCGCCACTGCCCAGAAGACTGGCGAGCACCGCCTCATTGAAACCCGATGCGCCCAGGCTGCTGATCATCTTGACCCGGGCCAGACGCACAATCAGCGCGGGCCGGGTGCAGATGAAGCCGACCCGCAATGAACTGCTCAGCGTCTTGGAAAAACTGCCGACGTAGATCACCCGCTCATCCAGTGCCGCCAGACGAACGCCGTTGCCATTGTGCAGATCCGCGTAGACATCATCTTCGATCAGTTGCACATCATGCGCGCTGCATAACTGCAGGATCTGTTGTGCTACCCCTGGGGTCAGGCATGAACCGGTAGGATTATGGTGATGACTGTTGACGAACATCGCCACCGGCCGGAATTGTTTCAACAGCGCCTCCAGCGCCTGCGGGTCCGGCCCGCTCGGGGTGCGGCGCACTTCCAGCAACTGCACACCGTGCAGACGCAGCAATTCGAACAACGGCGCGTAACCCGGATTTTCCACCACCACACAGTCTCCGGCCTTGAGCAGTGTGCGCACCAGCAGATCCAGTGCGTGACTGGCACCCGCAGTGGTCAGCACCTGATCATCATCGGCCTGGATGTCGATCAATGTGAGGCGCTTGACGATCTGTTCACGCAACGCCGGCAAACCCAGCGGGCTGCTGTAGTTGAACAGACAGGCCATGTCGGTCCGGGCGACCTGACGGATCGCGTAGCTCAGATCATCGGATTCACGCCAGCCCTGCGGCAAGCCACCCTCGCCCAGGTGCAGGCCACCCACCGGCGATACGTAGTCAAAACCCGACAACCGGTGGGAGCCTCCGGCATTCAACGGTGCGGCAGCCACCATGAACCCGGCCCCCTGACGTGCGCACAGCAGGCCTTGGGCTACCAGCCGCTCACAGGCTTCGGCCACGCACGACTGGCTGAGCAGATTGGCCCGCGCAATTTGCCTGACGGAAGGCAAACGCGTGCTCGGTGCTACGCCACTGCGCCCAATCCAGTCGGTAATTCCATCCACGATCTGCTGCACGACCGGCACCATTGCCTGTCGGTCAATTCTCAATTCCATGAGCAAGCAAACTCCTGTCCGTTTTGCTGGAGGCAGTAAATCACAGCCGCGCCGAACAGGCTGTGCGACAACGCCGTTAAAAGCGACTGTTCTAACGGCTTGATACACATTGTTTAACGGATACACGGAACTGACCGCCCGCCATAACAGAACCCGCACAAAGGCGGGTCTGCAGGGCATGCGATACGACGTCAGAAAGCGGTAACACCGCCATCCACCGCCAGCGAGTGACCGGTGGTAAACGCCGCGCCATCACTGCACAGATACAGCACGGCG
This sequence comes from Pseudomonas sp. Eth.TT006, assembly GCF_054456575.1. Taxonomy (NCBI): domain Bacteria; kingdom Pseudomonadati; phylum Pseudomonadota; class Gammaproteobacteria; order Pseudomonadales; family Pseudomonadaceae; genus Pseudomonas; species Pseudomonas sp. Eth.TT006. Next base: position 73,499 of record NZ_JBTJEN010000021.1, read on the forward strand.
CTGGCAATTTCCTCGACCTTGCCGATACGCCCGACCGGGTGCATCGCGTTGGCGAACTCGCCTTTCTTCGGGTCAGCCTCGTAGGCGCGGCGGAACATATCCGTGTCGATCACCGCCGGGCACACGGCGTTGACGCGGATTTTCTTCTTCGCATACTCGATTGCCGCCGACTTGGTCAGGCCTATCACCGCGTGCTTGGATGCCGCATAGATGCTCATCTTCGGCGCTGCCCCAAGCCCCGCCACCGAGGCGGTATTGACGATCGCCCCGCCGCCCTGGGCCAGCAGCAGCGGCAACTGGTACTTCATGCACAGCCAGACGCCTTTGACGTTGACGCCCATGATCGCGTCGAACTCATCCATCGAGCCGTCGGCCAACTTGCCCTGCTCGATTTCAATCCCGGCATTGTTGAAGGCATAGTCGAGACGGCCGTAAGTATTGATCACCTCGTCCATCAGATTTTTCACTTCGCTTTCAACGGTGACGTTGCAACGCACGAAGGTCGCTTCGCCGCCGGCTGTACGAATCAGCGCCACCGTGCCCTCGCCCCCTGCCGCATCCAGATCGGCCACCACCACTTTCAGGCCTTCGGCGGCGAACGCCTGGGCGGTCGCGCGGCCAATACCATTGGCCGCGCCAGTGACTACGGCAACCTGACCGGAAAACGTCATGCTCATTGTTATGTCCTCGAAGGAAAAACGCGGGAGGGATTATCAGACCCGCAGCATAGCCACCGGGGCTCGACGCATGTCAGCACTATCAGAAGACTGTTTATGCGCCCATGCGTCGCAGTGATAAAACCGTGCGGGGGACTATCACTGCATTGGATCATTGCGCATTCGCCGCATCAGCCAACCTTGCAGCATCGACCTTGAGCGTCTATCTACAAGGCTTCATTCCGTTCGAGTGCCTGCCATGACCACCCAGACCAATCGCCAGTTTCTGCTCGCCAAACGCCCGGTGGGCGCTGCTACCCGAGAGACGTTTACCTATCAGGAAGTACCGGTCGGCGAGCCTGGGCAGGACCAGATTCTGGTCAAGAACGAATACCTGTCCCTCGACCCGGCCATGCGCGGCTGGATGAACGAAGGCAAGTCGTACATCCCGCCGGTAGCCATCGGCGAAGTCATGCGCGCCCTGGGCGTCGGCAAGGTCATCGCCTCGAACAACCCGGGTTTTGCCGTAGGTGACTACGTCAACGGTGCCCTCGGCGTGCAGGATTATTTCCTCGGTGAGCCCAGAGGTTTCTACAAGGTCGATCCGAAACTGGCGCCGCTGCCGGTGTATCTGTCCGCACTGGGCATGACTGGCATGACCGCTTACTTTGCGCTGCTCGACGTCGGCGCACCGAAGGCCGGCGACACCGTGGTGCTTTCCGGTGCTGCCGGTGCAGTGGGCAGCGTGGCCGGGCAGATCGCCAAGATCAAAGGCTGCCGGGTCATCGGCATCGCTGGCGGCGCCGACAAGTGTAAATACCTGATCGATGAACTGGGCTTCGACGGCGCCATCGATTACAAGCACGAAGACGTACTGGCCGGGCTCAAGCGCGAATGTCCGAAAGGCGTCGACGTGTATTTCGACAATGTCGGCGGCGAGATCCTTGACGCCGTGCTCAGCCGCTTGGCGCCGAAAGCACGGGTGGTGATCTGCGGCGCTATCAGCCAATACAACAACAAGGAAGCGGTCAAAGGCCCGGCCAACTACCTGTCATTGCTGGTCAACCGTGCGCGCATGGAAGGCTTTGTGGTAATGGACTACGCCGCGCAGTTCGCCAGCGCCGCGCAGGAAATGGGCGGCTGGATGGCCAAGGGGCAGCTCAAGAGCAAGGAAGACATCGTCGAAGGTCTGCAGACCTTTCCGGAGACGCTGATGAAATTGTTCAGCGGGGAGAACTTCGGCAAGTTGGTGCTGAAGGTTTAAAACAAACGATCGCAGTCCCTGTAGGAGCTGCCGAAGGCTGCGATCTTTTGATTTTGCTTTTAAAGGCAAGATCAAAAGATCGTCCGAACGCGGCCCGAGCCTTCGGCAGCTCCTACAAGGTCAAGCTGCGATTAGGCCAGTTCGGCCACAACCGCCGCCAGCGCCTTGGCCGGATCCGCCGCCTGGCTGATCGGACGGCCGATCACCAGATAATCGGAGCCGGCATCCAGCGCCTGACGTGGGGTCAGAATACGGCGCTGATCATCCTGCGCGCTGCCCGCCGGGCGAATCCCCGGGGTCACCAGTTGCAGCGACGGGTGCGCCGATTTCAATGCCGAGGCTTCCAGCGCCGAGCATACCAGACCGTCCATCCCGGCCTTCTCGGCCAGCGCCGCCAGGCGCAGCACCTGCTCCTGCGGTTCGATGTCCAGACCGATGCCGGCCAGGTCCTCGCGCTCCATGCTGGTCAGCACGGTCACGCCGATCAGCAACGGCTGCGGGCCGCTGCGCTTGTCGAGTTCTTCACGGCAGGCCGCCATCATGCGCAGACCACCGGAGCAATGCACGTTGACCATCCACACACCCATCTCGGCAGCGGCTTTCACGGCCATCGCGGTGGTGTTGGGAATGTCGTGGAATTTCAGGTCGAGAAACACCTCGAAGCCTTTGTCACGCAGGGTGCCGACAATTTCCGCGGCGCAGCTGGTGAACAGTTCCTTGCCCACTTTGACCCGGCATGTTTTCGGGTCCAACTGGTCGGCCAGCTTCAGTGCGGCGTCACGGGTGGGGAAATCCAGGGCGACGATGATAGGAGTCTGGCAGGCGGACATGGGTGGGCTCTCAGGCAAGTCGAAATCGGCGCGCATTGTAGCGGAAGCGGCGGCGGCGCGGCACCCGATGATCGGTAAAATCGTCGCCACAACCGTGATAAGCATAGACTTCAAGGCGATTGTGTCGAAGCCGATACACAACCGACACGCCGCCAACAAGCACCCACGCTAGCCTCGCCAGCCGCAACACGTCCTTACATCAGCACTTCCCGCCTCACCGCAGGACGCCTATGCTGAAACCACCACCTCGCAGCCCATCTTTGTGGTTGGCGGCCTACTGGCAGACGAACAGCCCCATGCACAACACCCAGACCACGACCGAAGAGCCCAAAGACGACAAGCGCTGGAGCATCCGCGCGCTGATCGTCGACGATGACGTGCCGATCCGCGAGCTGATGATCGACTACCTGGCGCGCTTTAACATCCACGCCAGCGGCGTCACCGACGGCGCGGCCATGCGCCAGGCGATGCAGGCCGAGCATTTCGACGTGGTGGTGCTCGACCTGATGCTGCCCGGCGAAGACGGCCTGTCGCTGTGCCGCTGGCTGCGCGCCGAATCGGATATTCCGATCCTCATGCTCACCGCCCGTTGCGAACCCACCGACCGCATCATCGGCCTGGAACTGGGGGCTGACGACTACATGGCCAAGCCGTTCGAACCCCGGGAACTGGTGGCGCGAATCCAGACCATCCTGCGCCGGGTGCGCGACGACCGCAGCGAACAGCGCGCCAACATCCGCTTCGACAACTGGCGCCTGAACAGCGTCCTGCGTCAGTTGATCGCCGACGATGGCCTGGTGGTGCCGCTGTCCAACGCCGAATTTCGCCTGCTCTGGGTCTTCATCGAACGCCCGCGCCGGGTGCTCAGCCGCGAACAACTGCTGGACGCCGCCCGTGGCCGCTCGATCGAAGCCTTCGACCGCAGCATCGACTTGCTGGTGTCGCGCCTGCGGCAAAAACTCGGCGACGACCCGAAAGCCCCGCAACTGATCAAAACCGTGCGCGGTGAAGGTTACCTGTTCGACGCCAGAGACATCGGCTGATGCGAGTGCGCTTCGACACGCTGTTCGGCCGCCTGTTTGGCATGCTGTTCGTGGCGATCGTCCTCGCGCACTTGCTGGCCTTTGCCTGGTTCCACCATTACGGCCCGCCGCCACCGCCCCCGCCGCCGGAATTTGCCGAGGGTGCCGAAGGCCAACATCCACCGTCGGATCCACGCTTCGCTCACCGCCCGCCACGCCCGTGGTTCGGCGGGCCGCTGGTGCCGCTGACCTTTCAGTTCATCTCGCTGATGATCGCGGCCTGGTACGGCGCCAAACTGCTCAGCCGACCGATCCAGCGTCTGAGCGACGCCGCCGAACGCCTCAGCGAAAACCTCGACAGCCCGCCACTGGACGAGTCCGGTCCGCGTGAAGCGCGACAAGCGGCGCACACCTTCAACCTGATGCAACAACGCATTCGCGAACAGGTGCAGCAACGCGCACGCATGCTCGGCGCCGTCTCCCACGACCTGCGCACCCCGCTGTCACGCTTGAAACTGCGCCTGGAACAGATCGACGACGACAAACTGCAAGGCCAGATGCGCCAGGACCTCAACGACATGATCGGCATGCTCGACGCCACTCTCAGCTACCTGCATGAACAACGCACCAGCGAAGCCCTGCAGTTGATGGACGTGCAGGCGCTGGTCGAATCGTTATGCGAAAACGCCCAGGACCAAGGCGCCGACGTGCAGGTCAGCGGCCATTGCGCACCGCTGCAGGTGCAACCGATGGCGTTGCGCTCATGTATCAACAACCTGATGGACAACGCCCTGCGCTACGCTGGCCAAGCGCGCATCGAATTGCAGGACCAACGCGAACAACTGCTGATCCGCGTAATCGACCACGGCCCGGGCATTGCCGAAGACCAGCGCGAAGCCGTGTTCGAACCGTTCTATCGCCTCGAAGGCTCACGCAACCGCAACTCCGGCGGCGTCGGCCTGGGCATGACCATCGCCCGCGAGGCGGCGCACCGATTGGGCGGCCAGTTGAACCTGCAAGAAACACCCGGCGGCGGCCTGACTGCGGTCATTCGCCTGCCGCGGATTTGAAAACTGCAGGAGTGAGCCTGCTCGCGATGGCGGTGTGACAGGCGACAAAAATGCTGACTGACACGGCCTCTTCGCGAGCAAGCTCGCTCCCACAATTGGAATGGGTGTATCAGTTGGGGATGGGTCGGCTCGTAGCTCGCCATCGCTGGCAAGCCAGCTCCCACAGTTGGATTGGGGGCGGTCAGTTGGGGAGTGGTCGGCTCGTAGGCCGCCATCGCTGGCAAGCCAGCTCCCACAAGATCAAGATCAAAAGATCGCAGCCTGCGGCAGCTCCTAC
>NZ_JBTJEN010000022.1:0-74699 GCF_054456575.1 Pseudomonas sp. Eth.TT006
GCCCGCTCCCACAAAGGGCAGGGCTTTGATATGAAGTAGGGCGGGCTCCTGTGGATGCCGCCCTTTTTTGTGCAAGAGCATTATGCAAAGCAGCAGCAACCTGTTTCCTGTCGCCCTGATCAGCGCCGAACGCCGCGGTGATCTGAGCGAAGACGTGTACCGCTTGAAACCCGGCAACAGCCCCGACTGGTCGGTGGAAATTGCCGTGACCCGTCTGGGCATGGCCGATGACGCGACGCCGCGCGGTGTGCCGGTGATTCTGCTGCATGGCAGTTTTTCCAATCGACGCTTCTGGTATTCCCCAAAAGGCCTGGGCCTGGGCGCGTACCTGACGCGCCTCGGTTTTGATGTGTGGATCCCGGAAATGCGCGGCCACGGCCTGTCGCAGCGTAATGAGGACTACCGGCGCAACCGCGTGGCCGACTACGCCCGTTACGATCTGCCGGCGATTGCCGCGTTCGTCCGTGAGCAGAGCGGGCAGGTGCCGCACTGGATCGGTCATTCGCTGGGCGGCATCACCCTGGCGGCGGCGCTGGGTGGCGAATACCTCGGCGAGCCGGCGGTGGCGTCGGCGGCGTTTTTCGGCACACAGGTCAGCCGCACCTACTGGCCACTGAAGATTCCGCCGGTGGAGTGGGGCGGGCGCTTCATTCTCAAGCGCTTCGTGCAACTGTCCGGCTCACGCCTCAAGCGCGGCCCGGAAGACGAACCGATCGGGCTGGCGCTGGAAAGCATGCGTTGGTACGGCCTGTTCGGGCGGTTTGGCGACAAGGACAAGGATTGGTGGGCCGGTCTGGCCGAGGTTCAGGTGCCAGTGCTGGCGGTGACGGCGGCGGGGGACCATCAGGATCCGACGTGGGCCTGCCGCAAACTGTTCGAGCAGATCGGCTCCGGGCACAAGCAGTTCGTCAATCTGGGCCGCGAGCAGGGCTTCAGTGACAACTTCGGGCATGTCGAAATGCTGGTGAGCAAAGCCGCGCAGGCCGAAGTCTGGCCGCTGGTGGCGCGCTGGCTGCAGGATCAGCACACGCCGCTGTTGGGCGAGCAAGCGAATCTGGCGGCAGCGGGGTAAGCCGAAGGCGCTGAAGGGCATTTCGTTCGGATCGGCTTGCGGCTAAGATATGACGCGTTGTGCAATTCTGGTCATATTGGGTGGCTGTTTAGCGATAACGTTTCAGCGTTTGTTCAGGTTCGTTCAGCGACCATGCATGCGCCAGGGTAAACAGCGACCACCGGGACTCGTTTCAACAGAGTGCGACATCCTTGATCGTCATCCTTGTTACAGGAGTTTTTCGATGAACCATTACCTCACGCCTGACCTGTGCGACGCCTATCCGGAGCTGGTGCAGGTGCTGGAACCGATGTTCAGCAATTTCGGCGGCCGTGATTCTTTCGGCGGCGAAATCGTGACCATCAAATGCTTCGAAGACAACTCGCTGGTCAAGGCACAGGCTGACCTCAAGGGCAACGGCAAAGTGCTGGTGGTCGATGGCGGCGGCTCGCTGCGACGGGCGCTGCTGGGTGACATGATCGCCGAAAAAGCCGCGAAAAATGGCTGGGAAGGCATGGTCATCTACGGTTGCATCCGTGACGTCGACGTCATCGCCCAGACCGATCTTGGTGTGCAAGCACTGGCCAGTCATCCGATGAAGACCGAAAAACGTGGCATTGGCGACCTCAACGTACCCGTGACCTTCGCCGGCGTGACCTTACATCCGGGCCACTTCATCTATGCGGACAACAACGGCGTGATCGTTTCGCCGAGTCCGCTGCAGATGCCTGAATAAGTTTTCGACATAGGGATGCGGATGTTCGAGGAAGAAAACGCGCAGTGGGGGCTGGTGCATGCCCTGGTGCTGGACGGTAAAGGCGGTGCGCGTTCGATTGCCCGGACCGAGCTCGATGCTCTGCAGCTGCAGGCTCATGAAAGCCTGTGGCTGCATTGGGATCGCAGCCATCCGCAAACCCAGACCTGGCTGCGCAAATCCAGCGGCCTGAATGAGTTCAGCTGCGACCTGCTGCTGGAAGAAAACACCCGGCCGCGCCTGTTGCCATTGCCGGATGCCGAGCTGCTGCTGTTTCTGCGCGGGGTCAACCTTAATCCGGGGGCCGAGCCGGAAGACATGGTCTCGGTGCGGATTTTCGCTGCCGCTCAGCGTGTGATTTCGCTGCGTTTACGGCCGCTGCGCGCCACCGATGAATTGCTGGCGCTGCTGGGCGAGGGCAAAGGCCCGAAAACTTCCTCTGAACTGATCCTTTATCTGGCGCAATTCCTCACCAACAAGGTGCAGGATCTGGTGACGTGCCTGTCGGAACTGGTCGATGAAGAGGAAGAAAAACTGGATGCCGACGAACGGTATACCCCCGAGCATGGCTCGATTTTGCACATCCGCCGCCGGGCGGCCGGACTGAAGCGTTTTCTCGCCCCGCAGCGGGACATTTTCGGACAGCTGACGCGGATCAAACTGCCGTGGTTTGTCGACGATGACGCTGACTACTGGAACGAATTGAACAACAGCCTGACCCGCTACCTCGAAGAGCTGGAGTTGACCCGAGAGCGCATGGGGCTGGTGCTGGAGGCCGAAGACCGGCGTCTGAACGTGCGCATGAATCGCACCATGTACCGTTTCGGCATCATCACCTGCATCTTTTTACCGATGAGTTTTCTCACCGGTCTGCTGGGCATCAACGTTGGTGGAATTCCGTTCTCCAGCAGCCCTTATGGATTCCTCATCGCCTGTCTGACGGTGCTGGCGATGGCGTTCGGTCAATGGTGGTTATTCCGCCGTTTGCGCTGGGTGTGAAGATGCAACATGTGACCCGACCAAATTTGCCCGCGTCTTTCACAGACATCACGAGAGGTGCGTATGCACGATCCGTTTGAACAGTCTTTGCGCGACATGCTCAACGCTTCGCCGTCCAGCCGCGACGACGATGCCTGTCTGGGTCGCGTACTCAAAACCGCCAACCGTCAGGTCGGCGCCGGTGATCTTTTCAGCCTGCTGGGCCGCTGGCTGCCCGCGCTGATGATCGCCCTGAATAACGGATCGGCTCACGTCTCGCCGGTTTCCCGTCTTCGTAAAACCACTGCACGCACTGCTGATAAGGCTGATTGAATATGGAACTTGATCTCTGGACTCAGAGCCTCGTCACTGCAATGACTGCGTTGTGGACCAAAGTTGCCAACTTCATCCCGAACCTGTTCGGCGCACTGGTGGTGCTGCTGTTGGGCTTCGTGGTGGCCAAGCTGCTCGATACCTTGCTGTCCAAGTTGCTGGCCAAACTGGGCCTCGATCGCCTGATGGGCGGCACCGGCCTGACCAAACTGTTGTCGCGGGCCGGGCTGCAAGTGCCGATCTCGACCCTGATCGGCAAGATCGTCTATTGGTTCGTTCTGCTGATTTTCCTGGTTTCTGCAGCAGAGTCGCTTGGACTTGAGCGAGTTTCAGCTACGCTGGACATGCTGGCGCTGTATTTGCCGAAAGTTTTCGGTGCCGCGCTGGTGTTGCTGGTGGGTGTTCTGCTCGCGCAGCTGGCCAATGGGCTGGTGCGCGGGGCGGCGGAAGGCGTGGGCCTGGACTATGCTTCAGGTTTGGGTCGCATTGCCCAGGGGCTGGTGATCATCATCAGCATCTCGGTCGCGATCAGTCAGCTTGAGGTCAAGACTGACCTGCTGAACCATGTCATCGTCATCGTATTGATTACCGTTGGTCTGGCGGTTGCGCTGGCCATGGGCCTGGGAAGCCGGGAAATTGCCGGTCAGATTCTTGCGGGAATCTATGTGCGTGAGTTGTATCAGGTTGGGCAACAAGTGCGTGTTGGTGAGGTCGAAGGCCAGATCGAAGAGATCGGCACGGTTAAAACCACATTGCTGACCGATGACGGTGAGCTAGTCTCACTGTCCAATCGGATCCTGCTGGAACAGCATGTGAGTAGCCGCTAACCCGGCAAACCCTGCTAATGTATGCCGCCGCAAAATGCCCTGAAGGGCCAGCGGCGGACATTGACCTGACTGTCGGCACGACTTGTTTTGAATAAAGCCCAAACGCTATCCACGCGCTACGACCCCCGTGAGCTCTCTGATGAGGAGCTGGTCGCGCGCTCGCATACCGAGCTGTTTCACGTGACGCGCGCCTACGAAGAGCTGATGCGGCGTTACCAGCGAACATTATTTAACGTTTGTGCGAGATATCTTGGGAACGATCGCGACGCAGACGATGTCTGTCAGGAAGTGATGCTGAAGGTGTTGTATGGCTTGAAGAACTTCGAGGGGAAATCGAAGTTCAAGACCTGGCTGTACAGCATCACTTACAACGAATGCATCACGCAGTATCGGAAGGAACGGCGAAAGCGTCGCTTGATGGACGCCTTGAGTCTGGACCCCCTGGAAGAAGCGTCGGAAGAAAAGGCGCCGAAACCCGAGGAGAAGGGCGGACTCGACCGCTGGCTGGTGTATGTGAACCCGATTGACCGTGAAATTCTGGTGCTACGATTTGTCGCAGAACTTGAATTTCAGGAGATCGCAGACATCATGCACATGGGTTTGAGTGCGACAAAAATGCGGTACAAACGTGCTCTAGACAAATTACGTGAGAAATTTGCAGGCATTGCTGAAACTTAGTTCAGCGCAAATATCTCTTACGTGTAGGCAAGTTCTGATAGACTTGCCGCCGAGTTGTCCCCCGGTTTGCGGGACTGCTTCACAATCACCAGATGGGGATTTAACGGATGAAACTGAAAAACACCTTGGGCTTGGCCATTGGTTCTCTTATTGCCGCTACTTCGTTCGGCGCACTGGCACAAGGCCAAGGCGCAGTTGAAGGCGAGATCAACTACAAGAAGCAGTACAACGACAGCATTGACCATGTCGAAGACGGCTTCAACCCAGGCGCCAAAATCGGTTACTTCCTGACCGACGACGTCTCGATCAACTTCGGCTGGGATCGTAACAACCACACCCGTTCGAACGACGGCACCGGCAGCCAGAAACTGCGTGGCGACAACTTCGGTCTGACCGCTCAGTACCACTTCAACAACGCTGGCGACGCTCTGCGTCCTTACGTTGAAGGTGGCGTCAAGCACGGCAACCTGACCAACGTAGCTGCTGACGGCCACACCGGTCGCGACCAGTCGACTTTCCTGACTGCTGGCGCTGGCGTTAAGTACTACTTCGCCGAAAACTTCTTCGCCCGTGCTGGCGTAGAAGCTGACTACAAACTGGACAACGGCCGTTGGGACTACGCTCCATCGGTTGGTCTGGGTGTGAACTTCGGTGGCGGCGGCAAGCCAGCTGCTGCTCCAGTTCCAGCTCCGGCTGAAGTCTGCTCCGACAGCGACAACGATGGCGTTTGCGACAACGTTGACAAGTGCCCGGACACCCCAGCCAACGTAACCGTTGACGCTGATGGCTGCCCAGCAGTTGCTGAAGTTGTTCGTGTAGAGCTGGACGTGAAATTCGACTTCGACAAGTCGGTCGTCAAGCCAAACAGCTACGCTGACATCAAGAACCTGGCTGACTTCATGAAGCAGTACCCAGCTACTCACACCACTGTTGAAGGTCACACTGACTCCGTCGGTCCTGACGCTTACAACCAGAAACTGTCCGAGCGTCGTGCAAACGCCGTTAAGCAAGTTCTGACCAACCAGTACGGTGTTGAGGCTTCCCGCGTTCAGTCGATCGGCTACGGCGAATCCCGCCCAGTTGCTGACAACAAAACTGAAGCTGGTCGCGCTGTTAACCGTCGCGTAGAAGCGCAGGTTGAAGCTCAAGCTAAGTAATTAGCTCGCCGCTTTGAGAAAAGCCCGGCTTATGCCGGGCTTTTCTTTGCCTGCGATTTGGCGTTGAAGCTTTAAAGGATCGCAGCCTGCGGCAGCTCCTACAGGATGTGGACAGCTCCTCTGTAGGAGCTGCCGAAGGCTGCGATCTTTCGCTCTTCTGCAACGGCCGCCACCGCCCCAATCACCAGAATCGCCGGGCTTTTCAATTCAAAAGCACAGGCATCCTCTGCCATGCCCAGCAAATCGCTCCGACACTCGCGCTGCTCCGGCAACGACGCATTTTCAATCATCGCCACCGGCGTATCCGCCGCCATCCCGCCCGCCAGCAGCTGATCGCGAATCTCGCCAAGCTTGGCCACGCCCATGTAAATCACCAGCGTCGTGCCGCCCTGCGCCAGCGCCTGCCAGTTCAATTGGCTGTCATCCTGAGTGTGCGCAGTCACCAGCGTCACCCCGCGCGCCACTCCGCGCAGCGTCAGCGGAATATCGCACTGCGTCGCGCCAGCCAGCCCGGCGGTGATGCCGTTGACCAGCTCGACCACAACCCCACGCTCGCGCAGCCACTGTGCCTCTTCACCGCCGCGACCGAAAATGCACGGATCGCCGCCCTTGAGCCGCACCACGCATTTACCCTGGCGTGCATAACGCAGCATCAGGCGGTGGATGAAGGCCTGCGGCGTCGAGCGACAGCCGCCGCGTTTGCCCACGGCAATGATGCGCGCCGCCGGGCAGTGCTCGAGCACGGCGTTATTGACCAGATCATCGATCAGCACCACATCGGCTTCACGCAAGGCGCGCACCGCTTTGAGGGTCAACAGCTCCGGGTCGCCGGGGCCTGCGCCCACCAGCCAGACTTTCGCATTCATGCGGTGTTCCTCATCAGATCGCGACGGCTGATTGCACGTCGGCAGCCAGCAAACGTTTTATTTCCGGGACGCAGGAGCCGCATTGCGTGCCGCAGCCCAAGCTGTCTTTCAAACCCTGCAAGTCCAGGCCCTGGCGAATGCCGGCGCACACCGCGTTGAGGCTGACGTTGTTGCAGTTGCACAAGGTTTTATCCACAGCGCTTTGCGCCCCGACGCTACCCGGTGGCGCGCTCATCGGCGCCAGCAGCCAGCGTCGCAGTTGTTCGTCCGCCCGGCCTTCCAGCCACAGCCCTTGCAGCCAATGCTGGGCGAGGGTTTCGCCGGCCAGGCGAATCGCAGTGATCCGGCCGTTTTCTATGCGCACACGCTTGCCGATGGCGCGGCGTGGATCGTCATAGGCCAATACCGGGCCGTCGATCAACGCCAGACAACGGTCGATTTCACTCAGCAATTGCGGATCCGGTGCCTCGCTGCTGGCAGCGCGTATCAGCAACGCCGATCGTTCACGTCCGACAAGGCTGAGACTTGCGTAGGAAAACGCCTCACAGAGCGGACGTAGCGTCTCGAAATGCCGTTGAACATCGCCCTCGATGAGTGCGAATAGCTGCCACGGCAGATTCACCGGTTCCAGGCGAACTCCGCTGTGCTTGAGTTCCGGCTGCTTCGACAACGGATCAAACGCCGGCAGGGTCAGACTGTTCACCCCACCCTTGAGAAAACGATCGCCCCAGTGCATCGGCAGAAACGCCTGGCCCGGGCGCACGCTGTCATCGCTGGCGACCGCGACAACCAGCGCACCGCGGCGACTTTTCAGACTGACCAGATCTCCCGGCTGCAAGCGGTGCCGACGCAGTTCGTCCGGGTGCAGGCTCAACAACGCCTCGCTGACATGGCCGAACAATTGCGCGGCAGTACCGGTGCGGCTCATACCGTGCCATTGATCGCGCAGGCGTCCAGTGATCAGGGTCAGGGGAAAGCGCGCATCGCGTTGTTCCTTGGCGGCGCGGTAGGGCTCGCTGATGAACTGCGCGCGACCGCTGGCCGTCGGGAAGACCCCGTCGCCATACAGGCGCGGCGTGCCTTGTCGGGCCCCGGTGGGGAAGGGCCATTGTTGCGGCCCGATGTCGTCGATCAAAGCGTGGCTGATGCCGGACAAATCCAGATCACGTCCGCGTGTCAGTGCTTTGAATTCATCGAACAGCTGTGCAGGCTGTTCGAAGGCAAACAGGGCCGGTTGCTGCGGACGCAGACGTTTCTCTAGACGCTGTGCGAAATCCACGGTGATCGCCCAGTCCGCTCGCGCTTCAGCCGGTGGGAGAATGGCTTTGCGTACGTGGGAAATGCGCCGTTCGGAGTTGGTCACCGAACCTTCTTTCTCGCCCCAACTGGCGGCGGGCAATAACAGATCGGCGAAGGCCGCGGTCTCGGTGGTACGAAAGGCTTCCTGCAACACCACGAACGGGCAGGCTTGCAGCGCTTCACGAACGGCGTGTTGATCGGGCATCGACTGCGCAGGATTGGTACAGGCAATCCACAGCGCCTTGATCTGGCCGCTGCGAACTTGCTCGAACAACTCAATGGCGCTGAGTCCGGGCGTGTCTGGCAAACGATCAACGCCCCAATAAGCCGCGACTTCGGCGCGATGCTCGGGATTACCTGCGTCGCGGTGGCCGGGCAGTAAGTTGGACAGGCTGCCGGTTTCGCGTCCACCCATGGCATTCGGCTGACCGGTGAGGGAGAACGGTCCTGCGCCCGGACGGCCAATTTGCCCGGTGGCCAGGTGCAGGTTGATCAGCGCACTGTTTTTTGCGCTGCCGGCGCTGGACTGATTCAACCCCATGCACCACAACGACAGAAAGCTCGGCGCTGTGCCCACCCATTCAGCGCATTGCTGCAACTGCTCGACGCTGATTCCGCACAATTGCGAGACCATTTGCGGGGTGTAATCGCGCACCATTTTTTTTAGCTCAGGCAAGCCCTCGGTATGCGCCTGGATGAAATCGCGATCGATCCAGTCTTCCCACAACAGCAGGTGCAAAATCCCATGAAACAACGCGACATCGGTGCCGGGCAGAATCGCCAGATGCAGGTCCGCGAGGTCGCAGGTGTCGGTGCGCCGAGGGTCGATGACGATGACTTTCATCTGCGGCCGGCGGGATTTTGCCTCTTCCAGCCGACGGAAAAGGACCGGATGGGCGTAGGCCATGTTACTGCCGACGATCATCACGCAATCGCTCAGCTCCAGATCCTCGTAGCTGCACGGCGGGGCGTCGGCGCCGAGGCTGCGCTTGTAGCCGACCACTGCCGACGACATGCACAGCCGCGAATTGCTGTCGATGTTGTTAGTGCCGACCAACGCGCGGGCGAGTTTGTTGAAGGCGTAGTAGTCCTCGGTCAGCAACTGACCGGAGATGTAGAACGCCACGCTGTCCGGGCCGTGTTCGGCGATGGTTGCGGCAAACACATTGGCCGCGTGTTCCAGCGCGGTATCCCAATCGGTGCGGCTGCGCGCCAGACCTTTGCCCAGGCGCAGTTCCGGGTACAACGCGCGGGCGGCGAGGTCGCCGGTCAGGTGCAGGGTCGCGCCTTTGCTGCACAGTTTGCCGAAGTTGGCCGGGTGCGCCGGGTCGCCGCTGACGCCGAGGATGCGCTCGCCGTCATGCTCGATCAGCACGCCGCAACCGACGCCGCAGTAACAGCAGGTCGAGGCGGTCGTCTGGCGGCTCATCAGGCGCTATCCCGCAGCGCCAGTTGCACCCGGCCATTCTCGACGCGCGCCGGGTGATGGTGCGCGCAACCGATGTCCGGGGCCTGGGCTTCGCCGGTTTGCAGGTCGATCTGCCAGTTGTGCAACGGGCAGGCCACGCGTTTGCCGTAGATCAAGCCTTGGGACAACGGCCCGCCCTTGTGCGGGCAGCGGTCGTCGAGGGCGAAAACCTCATCGTCGCTTGTGCGAAAAATCGCGATGTCACCTTTCGGCCCGGCAATGATCCGCGAACCGAGGGCGTTGATTTCATCCAGCGCACAGATATCCAGCCAGTTCATGCCGGCACCTCCAGGTTTTTCACGGGGATCACCTCGAATTCTTTCTTCAGTTGCGGCTGTGCCAGACGCTCCTTCCACGGGTCCTGTTCGAACGACAGGGAGAATTGCAGGCGTTCGTTCAGCGCCTTGCGCCGCTCCGGGTCTTCGAGCACGGCGCGCTTGATGTGCTCCATGCCGACCCGTTGCAGGTAATGCACGGTGCGTTCGAGGTAGAAGGCTTCCTCGCGATACAGCTGCAGGAACGCACCGTTGTATTCGCGGACTTCTTCGGCGGTTTTCAGCTTGACGAAGAACTCGGCGACTTCGGTTTTGATCCCGCCGTTGCCACCGATGTACATCTCCCAGCCGGAATCGACACCGATTATTCCTACGTCCTTGATCCCCGCTTCCGAGCAATTGCGTGGGCATCCGGAGACGGCCAGCTTCACTTTGTGTGGCGACCACATGTTGAACAGGTCGTGTTCCAGCTCGATGCCCAGTTGCGTCGAATTCTGCGTGCCGAAGCGGCAGAACTCGCTGCCGACGCAGGTTTTCACGGTGCGGATGGATTTGCCGTAGGCGTGACCGGAGGGCATGTCGAGATCCTTCCACACGCCGGGCAGATCCTGCTTTTTGATCCCCAACAGGTCGATGCGCTGGCCGCCGGTGACCTTGACCATCGGCACGTTGTACTTGTCGGCCACGTCGGCGATGCGCCGCAGTTCCGACGGGTTGGTCACACCGCCCCACATGCGTGGCACCACCGAGTAAGTGCCGTCCTTCTGAATGTTGGCGTGGGCGCGTTCGTTGATCAGGCGCGATTGCGGATCGTCCCTGGCTTCGCCGGGCCAGGTGGAAATCAGGTAATAGTTCAGTGCCGGGCGGCAGGTGGCGCAGCCGTTCGGGGTGCGCCAGTTGAGGTAGCTCATGGTTCCGGCGATGGTCAGCAGGTGCTGCTCGCGAATGGCCTGGCGGATTTGTCCGTGGTTGAGGTCGCTGCAGCCGCAGATGGCTTTTTCGCTTTTCGGTTTGACGTCCGCTGCGCCGCCGACGGTGTTGATCAGGATCTGCTCGACCAGCCCGGCGCAGGAGCCGCAGGAGCTGGCGGCCTTGGTGTGTTTCTTCACCTCATCGACGCTGAACAGGCCGTGTTCCTGAATCGCCTTGACGATGGTGCCCTTGCACACGCCGTTGCAGCCGCAGACTTCGGCGCTGTCGGCCATGCTCATGGCTTTGTCCTGGCCCTGATGTCCTACGTCGCCCAGAGCGTTTTCGCCGAACATCAGGTGATCGCGGATCTCGCCGATGGCGTGATTCTCACGAATCTGCCGGAAATACCAACCGCCATCTGCCGTATCGCCGTACAGACAGGCGCCGACCAGCACGTCATCCTTGATCACCAGTTTTTTGTACACGCCGCCGATCGGGTCGGAGAGGGTGATGGTTTCGGTGCCTTCGCCGCCCATGAAGTCGCCGGCGGAAAACAGGTCGATGCCGGTGACTTTCAGTTTGGTCGAAGTCACCGAACCCTGGTAACGAGCGAAACCCAGTTGTGCGAGGTGGTTGGCGCAGACCTTGGCCTGTTCGAACAGCGGCGCCACCAGGCCATAGGCAATTCCGCGATGGCTGGCGCATTCGCCGATGGCATAGATGCGCGGATCGTAGGTTTGCAGCGTGTCATTGACCAGAATCCCGCGGTTGCACGGGATGCCGGCGCGTTCCGCCAGTTCGGTGTTGGGGCGGATGCCGGCGGCCATCACCACCAGATCGGCGGGGATGATCTCGCCGTTCTTGAATTGCACCGAGCCGACCCGACCGTTGCCAGCGTCGTGCAGCGCCTGAGTCTGCTCGCACAGGCGAAAGTGCAGGCCACGGGCTTCGAGGGCGCTTTGCAGCAACTGGCCGCTGGTCTTGTCCAGTTGCCGCTCCAGCAGCCACTCGCCGATGTGCACCACGGTCACGTGCATGCCGCGCAGCATCAGGCCGTTGGCGGCTTCGAGGCCGAGCAGGCCGCCGCCGATGACCACCGCGTGTTTATAGGTTTTTGCGGTGTCGATCATCGCCTGGGTGTCGGCGATGTCGCGGTAGCCGATCACGCCGTGCAAGGTGTTGCCGGGGATCGGCAGGATGAACGGCGTCGAGCCGGTGGCAATCAGCAGGCGGTCGTACTCGGCTTCGGTACCGTCCTCGGCGATCACCCGGCGTTTGACCCGGTCGATCTGCACCACCTTGCGGTTCAGGAGCAGCTTGATGTTGTTTTCCAGGTACCAGTCGAGGTCGTTGAGCACGATCTCTTCGAACGTCTGCTCACCGGCCAGCACCGGCGACAGCAGGATGCGGTTGTAGTTGGTGTGCGGCTCGGCGCCGAAGACGGTGATGTCGTACAACTCGTTGCTCAACTTCAGCAGTTCTTCCAGGGTACGGACCCCGGCCATGCCATTGCCGATCATCACCAGTTTGAGTTTTTTCATCAGGTTCTCCGGGGAGCTGCGGCGGGCCTGTTGGGGCCGTCGGGCCGTGCTCGACAAATTTTGCGCAAACAAAAAAAGGCGTCCCGCTAGTTGCCTAGCGAGGACGCCTTTGTCCTGGTCCCGTTCTCTCGGGAAGCCCGGCCTTCGTCGTTGAAGGTTGGGCTTTATGTATGTTGAAAGAGGTAATGCAGTGGTTGTGCCAAGTGGCGAAGGGGGCGGGTTTATTGGGATTTGGTCGTTTTTCAGGGTTATTTTTTGCACTGAATCGAGGCGGGTTGCTCATTCGTGGGGCGTTCAGGCGGGTGGCTTTTTGGTGATTGGGCTGACGCCTTCGCGAGCAAGCCCGCTCCCACAGGGGATCTGTGTCGTTCACAGATCCACTGTGGGAGCGGGCTTGCTCGCGAATGGCGCGACGCGGTTCAACTGTGAAACAACAAAACCAGCAGCACCAGATTCCCCAACAAAGCCAACAGCGCCACCGTCCGCCAGACCTTCAGCGGCTCTCGCTCCAGCAAAGGCCTGGGCCGCACGCTCAAACTGCGCCGTTCACCCTGTTCCAGCAGCAATAACCATTCTTCAGCGGTTTCAAAGCGCTGTTGCGGATCGGCCGCCACGCCGCGCTCCAGACTTTGCACGAGCCATTCCGGCAAGTCCGGGCGATAACGGCTGGCACTCACCGGCACGCCGAAGCGCGGTCGCTGGAAGGCTTCGATCTCGCCATAGGGAAAATGCCCGGTCAGCAGGAAATACAGGCTCACACCCACTGCGTACAAATCCTGTTGCGCACTCGGCGGTTCGCCGCGAAAGGCTTCCGGGGCGATGAAACTCGGGGTTCCCGGCAGGGTAGCCGGCGTGTCTTGTGAGAGTCCCGGGCAGTACGCCAGACCGAAATCCAGCAGGCGCAACTCGCCGTCATCGCCCAGGTGCAGGTTCTCCGGCTTGATGTCGCGATGCAGGATCTGCCGGCGATGCAGCAGGCCCACTGCGCGTAACAGGCGCTCGGCAAGCTCCTGCCACTGCGCCAGCGGCAATGGATGATTGCGCTGAAACAGCTCGGCCAGGGTCGTCCCGGAATATTCGCGCATCACGTAGTACAAATGCTGACGCTGAGTGACGGCATGGACTTCAGGAAAATGCCGCCCGGCCACGCGCTTGAGGAACCATTCTTCCGCGAGCAAGGCCTGTCCGGCCTGCGGATCGTCGGCCAGCCGCGCCGGCAAGGTTTTCAGCAGCCAGTTCGCGCCTTGCCCGTCAATGACCCGATACAGCAGCGATTGCTGGCTCTGACCGACCAGGCCTTGCACCTGCCAGCCTTCGAACACCTGCGCGGTTTTCAGCGGTGGTGGCAGCGGCCATTGCTGCAAATGAATCAGCGCATCACCGAGGCTCGCTTCGCCGACAGCCTCGACCCGCACCAGCAGCGCACTGGCGTTGTCCTGACTGCCTGCCAGGTGTGCGGCGTTGACCAGCGTGTGTGCGGCGCTGTCGAGATCCGGCTGATCGCGCAGAATCGCGGCAATCGCGGTATCGCCCAGGGTCGACCACACGCCATCGCTGAGCAGCACGAAACATTCGTCCGCGCGCAACTCGCCATCGAGAAAGTCCAGCACCAGATGCTGATCCAGCCCCAGCGCGCGTTTGAGCACGTGCTGCATGCCTGGTTGATCCCAAACGTGATCCTCGCTGATCCGTTGCAGGTAGTCAGCGTGCCAGCGATACACCCGGCAATCGCCGACGTGAGCCAGGGTGAAGCGCTGGCCGCGCAGAACCAGTGCGCTGACCGTGGTCAGCAACGGTTGCCCGCCGCCATTGGCCTGCAGCCAGCGGTTTTGTGCGAGCAGCAGGCGGTCCAGCGCCTGCGCCACGCTCCAGGTTTGCGGCGTGGCGTAGTAATCGAGTGCCAGCGCCTGCAGGGTCGAGCGTGCGGCCAAGCCACCGTCGGCGCATTGGCTGACGCCGTCGGCGATGGCGAACAGGTAACCCTTGCTGGCGGCCAGCGCCGGGGCGGGCGTGACCAGGCGCAAGGCGTCCTGGTTTTCCGCGCGCGGCCCGGTGGCGCTGGCTTCGGCGAAACTCAGTTGCAGCGGCATTGCCCGTTCAGACTCGCGCAGCGGTCACAGCAGCCGAACCCCAGGTGGTTCTCCAGCGACGTTTGACCCCGTGCAGACCGAACCACGCCAGCACCCCAAGGCTGGCGAACAACCACAGCGCCAGTTGATAGCTGCCGGTGCTTTGCTTGATCGCGCCCATGCCCGCCGCCAAGGCAAAGCCGCCGATGCCGCCAGCCATGCCGATCAGCCCGGTCATTACGCCGATTTCCAGGCGAAAACGTTGCGGAACCAACTGGAACACCGCGCCATTACCAGCACCGAGACCCAGCATGGTGCAGACGAACAGCGCCAGTGCGGCGTAGGAACTGGGCAGGTTGAAACCGACGGCCGCAATGCAGATCGCCGCCACGGTGTACATCGCCAGCAAGGTGCGAATGCCACCGAAGCGATCCGCCAGCGCGCCACCCAGCGGGCGCATCAGGCTGCCGCCGAACACGCAGGCGGCGGTGTAGTAACCGGCCGTGACCGGGCTCAGGCCGTACTGGTCGTTGAAGTAGCCGGGCAGGGCGCTGGCCAGACCGATGAAGCCGCCAAAGGTCACGCTGTAGAAAAACATGAACCACCAGCTGTCGCGGTCGCCAAGGGCCTTGAAATAGTCAGCCATGGCTTTGGCTTTCGGCCGCTGCGGCGCGTTTTTCGCCAGCCAGGCGAACAGCACCAGGGTCAACAACAGCGGAATCAAGGCGAAGCCGAACACATTGCTCCAGCCGAACGACGCCGCCAGCACCGGCGCGATCAACGCGGCGAACACGGTGCCGGAGTTGCCCGCGCCGGCGATACCCATGGCCTTGCCCTGATGCTGCGGCGGATACCATTGCGAGGCCAGCGGCAGGGCCACGGCAAACGAGGCGCCGGCCATGCCGAGGAACAGCCCGAGTATCAGCGCTTGTTCATAGCTGTGGATGCCCAGTTTCCAGGCACCGAACAGTGCACAGATGACGATCACCTGACCGATCAGCCCGGCGGTTTTTGGCGACAGCCGATCCGCCAGCATGCCCATCACAAAGCGCAGCACTGCACCGGCCAGAATCGGCGTCGCCACCACCAGGCCGCGCTGTTGCGTGGTCAGGTGCAGGTCGGCGGCGATTTGCACGGCCAACGGGCCGAGCAGGTACCAGACCATGAAGCTCAGGTCGAAATACAGAAACGCTGCGAACAGGGTCGGGGTATGGCCGGATTTCCAGAAGCTTGAATTCATCGCGCACCTCGGCTGAAAAGAGTCTCGAAAGGAGTCACAGCAGGTGGCGCGCCGCCACGGCCGCACCACCGGCCCCGGGCTGTGGGGCCAAAACGCAAAAACGCCGCTACCGGTTCGCCGATGGGGCGAGCGGGTGAGCGACGTCTTTGTCGTAGGTGGGGCAACCGCCGTTGGTTACCTGTGGGTTTTACTTAGCGAGATTTGTGCCAACCGGTGAAAGATCAAAAGCCCCTCACCCTAACCCTCTCCCGGAGGGAGAGGGGACTGACCGAGGTGTCTGGCGTTAAACATCGACCTGAGAAACCGAGTCGATTATGGATTCACAGCAGAAATCACAGGTCAGCGTATTTCCCGAGCATCCCCCAATCAGTCCCCTCTCGCGGAGGGTGAGGGACTGACCGAGGTGTCTGGCGTTAAACATCGACCTGAGAAACCGAGTCGATTATGGATTCACAGCAGAAATTGCAGGTCGGCGTATTTCCTGAGCATCACCCAATCACTCCCCTCTCCCGGAGGGAGAGGGGACTCACCGAGGTATCTGGCGTTAGACATCGACCTGAGAGACCGAGTCGATTATGGATTCACAGCAGAAATCGCAGGTCGGCGTATTTCTCGAGCATCCCCCAATCAGTCCCCTCTCCCTCCGGGAGAGGGCTAGGGTGAGGGGCTTTTCAGCGGTGAGAATGCCTCAGCCCAGCAGCTCGCTCATCGCGATGATCTGCTCCGCCACTTGAATCAGCTTCTGCTGGCGGCTCATGGCCTGGCGGCGCATCAGGGTGTAGGCCTCGTCTTCGTTGCAGTCTTTCATTTTCATCAGCAGCCCTTTGGCCAGTTCGATGCGCTTGCGCTCGGCCAGTTGCTGGTCGCGGGCCTGCAATTGCGCGCGCAGGGCCTGATCGCTTTCGAAGCGGGCCATCGCCACATCCAGAATCGGCTGCAGGCGCTGGGCGTGAATGCCTTCGACGATGTAGGCGCTGACCCCGGATTTGATCGCCTGGCGCATCACCCCCGGGTCATGTTCGTCGGTAAACATCACGATCGGCCGCGGCTGGTCGCGGCTGACCAGCACCACTTGCTCCATGACATCACGCCCCGGTGACTCGGTATCGATCAGGATCACGTCCGGGCGCACCGTTTCGACGCGGGCCGGCAGGTCGATGGTCAGACCGGATTCATCGATGACCTCGAAACCGGCCTCGGTCAATGCGGCCTTCAGACGCCCGACCTTTTTCGCGGTGTCGTTGATCAGCAGAATACGCAACATATTGGCGATCTCCTGTCAGCGGCGGGCGAGAAGGGCAGTGGCATCGCTCAGAGCGTGCAGCCTGAAACTGCGGGCGTACGCCGCTGGATCGCTGCCGTCCCAGATTTTGCCGTCGAGCAACTGACTGCTGCGCATTTCCTTACCCCAGGCCGCGACGCCCACGGCGGTGGCGGCTTCACGGTAGATACCCAGCTGCTGCACCTGCCGCGCCACGGCGAGGTAGTCAGGGTCCTCGCGCAACAGGCCCCAGCGGCGGAACTGGGTCATGAACCACATGCCGTCGGACAGGTACGGCAGATTCACCTCGCCATTGCCGTGAAAGCGCAAGGCGTGCGGGTCCTGCCAGCGGTTGCCCAGACCGTCGGCGTAATCGCCGAGAAAACGCGGCTCGATGCATGACAGCGGGGCGTCGAGGTATTCCGCGGCGCTCAGCAGTTGCGCGGTGCTGCGGCGGTTTTCCGGGCTTTGTTCGATGAAGCGGCTGGCCTCGAGAATCGCCATCACCAGCGCGCGCGCGGTGTTCGGGTATTGCTCGACGAACGCGCGAGTGCAGCCGAGGACTTTTTCCGGGTGATCGGGCCAGATGGTCTGGCTGGTGGCCAGGGTGAAGCCCAGATCCTGCTGCACGGCGCTGGCCGCCCACGGCTCACCGACGCAGAAACCATCGATGCGCCCGGCTTGCAGGTGCGCGACCATTTGTGGCGGCGGCACCACCACGCTGTCGACGTCCTGCAACGGATGGATGCCCTGACTCGCCAGCCAGTAATACAGCCACATCGTATGGGTGCCGGTGGGGAAGGTCTGGGCAAAGGTCAGTTTTGCGCGGCTTTGGTGCGCATGCCGGTCCAGCGCTTCAGGACTGGTCACGCCCAGTTGCTGCAAGCCGTGGGACAGGTTGAGGCTCTGGCCGTTCTGGTTCAGCCCCATCAGCACCGCCATGTCACACGGGGCGACGCCGCCGATGCCCAAGTGCACCGCGTAAATCATTCCGTACAGGCTGTGGGCAACGTCGAGTTCGCCGCTAACCAGCTTGTCGCGCAGGGTCGCCCAGGATGCCTGGCGCTTGAGGTTGATCGTCAGCCCGTAAGGTTGGGCAAAGCCTTGCGTGGCGGCGACCACCACTGAGGCGCAATCGCTGAGGGCCATGAACCCCAGGTCGATCACGGTTTTTTCCGGGGCATCGCTGCCGTTGACCCAGGCCAGTGGCCCGACGGATGAATCGCTCATATAAAAGCACCTTGCAAAAAAAAGCGCCGTCCCAGGCTTTGCCCGAGCAAACCTGAGGACGACGCCATTGTCCGTGCCCGCACGCCGCCATTGGCCTGTGGACTGATGAGCGGGAAGGTGCAAGGCATATGCCAGTCGCGTTGATTTACCTGTGTGCCTCGCGCCGGGGGAGGTTGCCCGGCTATAATCGCCGCCTCTTTTCGCCGCTCGAGTCATCGCCGCCCATGTACACCCTGGCCCGTCAGCTGTTGTTCAAACTTTCCCCGGAAACTTCCCACGATCTGTCGCTGGATCTGATCGGCGCGGGTGGGCGTTTGGGCCTCAACGGCATGCTGTGCAAGAAGCCGGCGAACGTACCGGTGACGGTCATGGGCCTGGACTTCCCGAATCCGGTGGGGCTGGCGGCCGGTCTGGACAAGAACGGCGCGGCCATCGACGGCTTCGCGCAACTGGGTTTCGGTTTTGTCGAAATCGGCACCGTGACCCCGCGCCCGCAGCCGGGCAACCCGAAACCACGGATCTTCCGCCTGCCGGAAGCCGAGGCGATCATCAATCGCATGGGCTTCAACAACCTCGGCGTGGACAACCTGCTGGCGCGGGTCGCCGCCGCCAAGTACCAGGGCGTGCTGGGGATCAACATCGGCAAGAACTTCGACACCCCGGTCGAGCGCGCGGTGGATGACTACCTGATCTGCCTGGACAAGGTCTACGCCCACGCCAGCTATGTGACGGTCAACGTCAGCTCGCCGAACACCCCGGGCCTGCGCAGTCTGCAGTTCGGCGACTCGCTCAAGCAGTTGCTGGCAGACCTGGCCACGCGTCGCGCCGAACTGGCTCTGCGTCATGGCAAACACGTGCCGCTGGCAATCAAGATCGCCCCGGACATGACCGACGAAGAAACCGCGCAGGTCGCGCAGGCGTTGATTGAAACCGGGATGGACGCGGTGATCGCCACCAACACCACCCTGAGCCGCGTCGGCGTTGAAGGTATGGAGCATGGCGACGAGGCGGGTGGTCTGTCCGGTGCGCCGGTGCGTGAGAAGAGCACCCATACCGTGAAGGTGCTGGCGGGCGAGCTGGGCGGCAAGTTGCCGATCATTGCCGCGGGCGGGATCACCGAAGGCAAGCATGCGGCCGAGAAGATCCTGGCGGGCGCGAGTCTGGTGCAGATCTATTCCGGTTTCATCTACAAGGGCCCGGCGCTGATCCGTGAGTCGGTAGACGCCATCGCCGCCCTGCGCTGAGTTTACTGAGGATCCTGTGATGAGGGGGCTTGCCCCCGTTGGGTTGCGAAGCAGCCCTCTGCGGTCCATAAGGTAAACCGTTTTGCGGTCTTGACGACTGCTCCGCAGCCGAACGGGGGCAAGCCCCCTCGCCACAGTAGTCCAGTGCTGGCAATTGATTTTTGCTGGCATAAAAAAGGGCTCCTCGAAGGAGCCCCTGGGCCGTAGCCCGCCGTCCGGGAAGGACGTGCATGGTAAGTCGTCAGAAATTCAGATTGTCGTGTTGCAATAAGTGCCCTGTGTCAGCCAACGGCGTGAAGTTCGTTGAGTCTGTGGATTCCCGCAGTGCCGGTCATACCGTCCCAGTTGTCGCCGCGTCCTTCTCGCCAGCCGTTGATCCAGGCTTGACGTACCGACGGTAGAGTAAATGGGCAAAGCTCGCGGGATTTGCCACCAACGCCATATTGATATCCGCGCAAAAATGCTCTTTCCAACGGATCACGCTTAAGTCTTCTCATAGGGTGTTTCCCTCACTTGTTGACTGTGTTCATCGCGTTGACCTCAATCGAGGTCTGGCAGAAAGATTTCTGCCGTTGGGCGGCTCGCTGCCGGCGTGGCGAGCCAAGGTGTTGACGCCGTTGGGACGTCAACCTGTGATCAGTTCTAACCAATGAGTCACAGCGAGGGAATGATCGTTTTGTCATAAGGACGTAACGAAAATAGTGCTACAGCCATAAGTAACTTTGGGTTTCATGCGCGTTTTATGAGCAAACCCCGGTATGATCGGCTCCGCGCTGAATGAAGGGGTTAATCCTTTAGTGAGAATGACCCACGTTTGCGCTTGGTTAATAAGCGACGAAGGGTCGCTTCAAGACTTTTTGTTTCATCAACTTTTTTATCTGTCCCGGCATCTAAGCTCCTTTAACCCGAGCAGCGGGGATGGAACGGCACACCTTCGTGCCACGCGGGCGCTCTTTTAGAAAAGCGCCTGATTGAAAACCGGATCGGCAATGCGTTGCCGGTTCACTAGCCAAAGGCTCTGGAAATACCATGTCCGACCGTTTCGAACTCTTCCTCACTTGCCCTAAAGGTCTTGAAGGCCTGCTTATCGAGGAAGCCGTCGGGCTTGGCCTTGAAGAAGCTCGCGAGCACACCTCCGCCGTGCGTGGCATGGCGACCATGGAAACCGCTTACCGCCTGTGCCTCTGGTCGCGTCTGGCCAACCGCGTGCTGCTGGTGCTCAAGCGCTTTCCGATGAAAGACGCCGAAGACCTGTACCACGGCGTGCTCGATATCGAATGGCAAGATCACATGCTTGCCGACGGCACCCTGGCGGTGGAATTCAGCGGCCATGGCTCGGGCATCGACAACACCCACTTCGGCGCCTTGAAGGTCAAGGACGCCATTGTCGACAAACTGCGCACCCCGCAGGGCGACCGTCCGTCGATCGACAAGCTCAACCCGGACCTGCGCATTCACCTGCGCCTGGATCGCGGCGAAGCGATCCTCTCCCTTGATCTCTCCGGCCACAGCCTGCACCAGCGCGGCTACCGCCTGCAGCAGGGCGCTGCGCCGCTGAAGGAAAACCTCGCGGCAGCGATCCTGATCCGTTCCGGCTGGCCGCGCATCGCAGCCGAAGGCGGCGCGCTGGCTGACCCGATGTGCGGTGTCGGTACGTTCCTGGTCGAGGCCGGCATGATCGCCGCCGACATGGCGCCGAACCTGCGCCGCGAGCAGTGGGGTTTCACCGCGTGGCTGGGGCACGTCCCGGCGCTGTGGAAAAAACTCCATGAAGAAGCCGTCGAGCGTGCCGCTGCCGGTCTGGCCAAGCCACCGCTGTGGATTCGCGGTTACGAAGCCGATCCACGCCTGATTCAACCGGGGCGCAACAACGTCGAGCGCGCCGGGCTGAGCGAGTGGATCAAGATCTATCAGGGCGAAGTCGCGACTTTCGAGCCGCGTCCGGACCAGAACCAGAAAGGTCTGGTGATCTGCAACCCGCCGTACGGTGAGCGTCTGGGTGACGAAGCCAGCCTGCTTTATCTGTATCAGAACCTCGGCGAGCGTCTGCGTCAGGCCTGCCTGAACTGGGAAGCGGCGGTGTTCACCGGTGCGCCGGATCTGGGCAAGCGCATGGGCATTCGCAGCCACAAACAGTATTCGTTCTGGAACGGCGCGCTGCCGTGCAAACTGCTGCTGATCAAGGTGCTGCCGGATCAGTTTGTCACCGGCGAGCGTCGCACCCCGGAACAGCGTCAGGCCGAGCGCGAGCAAGCGGCTTACGACCAGACCCCGGACGAGCCGCAAGAGCGCAAGTTCAACAAGAACGGCAACCCGATCAAGCCCACGCCCGCCCCGGCGCCGGTGATCGAGCAGCCGCGCCTGAGCGAAGGCGGGCAGATGTTTGCCAACCGCCTGCAGAAAAATCTCAAGGCACTGGGCAAGTGGGTCAAGCGCGAGGGCATCGATTGCTACCGCGTCTACGATGCCGACATGCCGGAATATGCGATGGCCATCGACCTGTACCACGACTGGGTGCACGTGCAGGAATACGCGGCGCCGAAGTCGATCGATCCGGAAAAGGCCTCGGCGCGCATGTTCGATGCGCTGGCCGCGATCCCGCAGGCGCTGAATGTCGACAAGAGCCGCGTGGTGGTCAAACGCCGCGAGCGCCAGAGCGGCACCAAGCAGTACGAGCGTCAGGCTGCGCAGGGCAAGTTCAATGAGGTCAGCGAAGGCGGCGTGAAGCTGCTGGTGAACCTCACCGACTACCTCGACACCGGGCTGTTCCTCGACCACCGGCCGATGCGCATGCGCATTCAGAAAGAGGCGGCCGGCAAGCGCTTCCTCAATCTGTTCTGCTACACCGCGACTGCCAGCGTGCACGCGGCCAAGGGCGGTGCGCGCAGCACCACCAGCGTCGACCTGTCGAAAACCTACCTCGACTGGGCGCGTCGCAATCTGTCGCTGAACGGCTTCTCCGACAAGAACCGTCTGGAGCAGGGCGACGTGATGGCGTGGCTGGAAAGTAGTCGCGACGAGTACGACCTGATCTTCATCGATCCGCCGACCTTCTCCAACTCCAAGCGCATGGAAGGCATCTTCGACGTGCAGCGTGACCAGGTGCAGTTGATCGACCTGGCCATGGCGCGTCTGGCACCGGGTGGCGTGCTGTACTTCTCCAACAACTTCCGCAAGTTCCAGTTGGAGGAAAACCTCGCCGAGCGTTACGCGGTCGAGGAAATCAGCGCGCAGACCATTGATCCGGATTTTGCCCGCAACACCAAAATTCACCGCGCCTGGAAAATCACGGCTCGTTGACACTTTGCCGGGTTGGATCCACAGAGCCTTGATTTTTAAAGGCTCTGCGGATCCGCCCGGAGCTAGCCAAATTAATGGCTAATAGCTATAACTCAACTCATGGCCAACGGGGGCTCCCCCGAAACACTGGCGTAGTGAGTTGCCCTTATGTCGTTGCACCCCGTGCGCCCGAAGATTCTGGGTTTTATCAGCGAAGACGTCTCGGCCTGGCTGGTCGCGCTGCTGGTATTGCTCGCCGGCGGGATTCTTACGGGGTTGCTCGCCTGGGCCACCCTCAATCAGATCAACCATCAATTGCGCCAACGCTTCCAGCTGCTGGCCAATGAGCGTTACAGCCGCATCGAAGAGCGTTTCCAGGATCAGGAGCAGCGTCTCGATGGCCTGCGCCGCTTCTTCGCCAATTCCGATTCGGTGTCGCGCAGCGAATTCGATGGCTATGCCAAACCTCTTCTTTTACGCACCCAGGCCTATTCCTACGCGCCACGGGTCAGCCGTGCCGATCGTCCAGCCATCGAACAAGCTGTACGCGCCGAGGGTTTCAGCACCTTTACCTTTCGTGAGCTGACTGCCGACGGCCAGTTGCAGACCGCAGCCGATCGCCCGGAATACGTGCCGGTCATCTATACGCAGAGCCAGAGTCGCCTGCCGCCGCCCTTGGGTTACGACTTGCTGGCGCAGCCATTACGCCGCGCGACCCTGGAGCGCGCTGACCGAACCGGGCACATGGCGGTGTCGCAGCCGTTGCACCTGGTCGGCATCGATCCTGCGTATGCCCGGGGCGTGTTGCTGGTGGCGCCGGTCTCGCGTGAACCTGCGCCGGGAGCGATGCCGGAAGGTTATGTGATGGCGGTGATCAGCATGCATCAGCTGCTGGCCGACGGCCTGCCCGAGGACAGCCAGGACTTCCTCACCGTACGCATTCTCGACCTGTCCACCGATGACCAGCATGAAGTGCTCTACGAGTCGGCGAACAAAACCGGTGACAGCGATCTGTCGGCCACGCGGTTGTTGCGCATGGCCGACCATGACTATCAAGTGGAGATGCAGCCCAGCGAAGCATTTCTCCAGGCCAACCATTCCTCGATCAGCAGCCTGGTGATCCTGGGCGCGCTGCTGAGTCTGTTGCTCAGCGCCTTGCTGTATGTGCTAGTGAGCCAGCGCCAGCGCGCCTTGCGCATGGTCGAACTGCGCACCGAGGAGCTGCGCGCCCGCGAGCAGGAGTTGCGCGGCACCCACGGCCAGTTGCGCGGGGTGCTGAACGCGGCGACGCAAGTGGCGATCATCGCCACCGACCTGCGCGGGGTGATCAACACCTTCAACCCCGGCGCGGAGCAGATGCTTGGCTACAGCAGCGCCGATGTCGTCGGCCGCATGACCCTGGAAAACCTGCATCTGCCGCGGGAACTGGCGGCGCGCGCGGCGGAGTTGAGCGCGCGTTATGGCAAGGTCATTCCGACTTGTCACGCGATGCTGGTCGAGGGCGGCGAGGTCGGCGGCCATGAAGCGCGGGAGTGGACGCTGGTGCGCAGCGACGGTAGCCATCTGCCGGTGAACATGCTCGCCACCCCGGTGCTGGATGAGCAAGGCTTGTGGGTCGGGCATCTGGCGATCTGCATCGACATCACCGAGCGCAAGCGCGTGCACGAAGCGCTGGCGGCGCGCGATGTGCTGCTGAAAAAGCTCAGCGCCCATGTGCCCGGCGGCATCTACCAATTCAAGATGGAATTCGACGGGCGTTTCAGTGTGATCTACGCCAGCGACGGCATCCGCGAGATCTACGAGCTGGAGCCGGACGTGCTGCTGCTCAACGCCGAGGCGATTTTCACCCGCATCCATCCGCAGGATGTTTCGCGGGTGCGCCATTCGATCCGCGCTTCGGCGGATACCCTCAGCCCGTGGCGCGAGGAATACCGCGTGCAATTGCCCTCGCGCGGCCTGCGCTGGGTCCGCGGCGAGGCGACGCCGGAGGAACTGCCGGGCGGCGGGGTGCTGTGGCACGGCTATATTTCCGATATTTCCGACCTGAAACGGGTGGAGGAAGAGCTGCGCGCATTGTCGGTCACCGACTCGCTGACCGGCATTCACAACCGCCGCTATTTCCAGGAGCGCCTGACCACCGAAATGGCCCGGGTCGAGCGCGGCGGTGGCGAGCTGTCAGTGATCATGCTCGACATCGACCACTTCAAGCGCATCAACGATCAGTACGGGCATGCCGTGGGCGACCGGGTGTTGCAAGCGGTGTGCGAGCGCATCGGCCATCGTCTGCGCCGCACCGATGTGTTCTGTCGGCTGGGCGGCGAGGAGTTCATGGTGTTGTGCCCGGACATTGACGGCGAGCACGCTTACGTCCTCGCGCTGGAGCTGTGGCAAGGTTTGCGCAGTACGCCGGTGGATGTGGTCGGCGTGGTGACGGCGAGTTTCGGCATCGCCAGTTGGCGCCCGGGGGAGGGTGCGGATGCGTTGTTGCTGCGGGCGGATTCGGGGGTGTATGCGGCGAAGCAGGGCGGGCGCGATCGGGTGGAGCAGATGAGCTGACATTTGATCCACCACAAAACCTGTGGGAGCTGGCTTGCCAGCGATAGGGTTATGTCAGTCAGCCTATTCGTTGGCTGACACTCCGCTATCGCTGGCAAGCCAGCTCCCACAAGGTTTGGCGGTGTTGGATAGATCGGCTTACAACGCTGCAGCGCTCTGCGGCAACCGCGGTTGCTTGTACAGATCCAGCAGCACCTGATCCAGCACCGACGACGCGCCGAACGGGGCCTTGTCGTTGAGGATCGCCACCACCGCCCAGGTGTTGCCGTTGACGTCGCGGCTGAAGCCGGCGATGGCGCGCACGGTGTTCAGGGTGCCGGTCTTGACGTGGGCTTCGCCGCGCATCGCGGTGGTTTTCAGGCGTTTGCGCATGGTGCCGTCGGTACCGGCAATCGGCAGCGAGCTGATGTACTCGGCGGCGTACGGGCTGTGCCAGGCGGCTTGCAGCATGTTGGCCATCTCGCGGGCGCTGACGCGTTCGGCGCGGGACAGCCCGGAGCCGTTCTCCATCACCAGGTGCGGCGCGGTGATGCCTTTCTTCGCCAGCCACTGGCGCACCACACGCTGCGCAGCCTTGGCATCGTCACCGTCGGCTTCGTTGCGGAATTTCTGGCCGAGGCTCAGGAACAGCTGCTGGGCCATGGTGTTGTTACTGTATTTGTTGATGTCGCGGATGATTTCCGCCAGATCCGGCGAGTAGGCGCGGGCCAGCAGCTTGGCGCTGCTCGGGGTCGCGGCGAGACGATCCTTGCCCTGGATGCTGCCGCCCAGTTCTTTCCAGATCGCGCGCACGGCGCCGGCGGTGTAGGTCGCGTGATCGAGCAGCGACAGGTAGGTCTGCGAGCTGCAGCCTTCGCCCAACTGCCCGGCAACGCTCACGGTCACGCTGCCATCCGGCTGGGTCACCGGGTTGTAGCGCACGCCGCCGGTGCACTGCTTGGAGTTGAGCGCCTTCACCGTGTTTTCGATGTGCACGCTGGCAATCGGCGGCTCGACCGAGATCAGCACCCGGCCATTGTCATTGCGCGCGACGAAGCGCAGCGCCTTGAGGTTGACCAGCAGCGAATCGGGCTTGACCAGGAACGGCTTGTTCTCGTCGTTGCCGTCATCGTTGAACTCGGGCAGTTGCGGCTGGATGAAGAAGCTGCGGTCGAGGATCAGGTCGCCGGTGACCTGGGTCACGCCGTTGGCGCGCAGGTCACGCATCAGCAGCCAGAGTTTTTCCATGTTCAGCTTCGGATCGCCGCCACCCTTGAGGTACAGGTTGCCGTTGAGGATGCCGCCGCTGAGATCGCCGTCGGTGTAGAACTCGGTTTTCCACTGGTGGTTGGGGCCGAGCATTTCCAGCGCGGCGTAGGTGGTGACCAGTTTCATCGTCGAGGCCGGGTTGACCGAAACGTCGGCATTGAACACCGTCGGATTGCCGGGGCCGTCGAGCGGGATCATCACCAGCGACAGCGCGGTGGGTTGCAGTTTGCTGGCCTTGAGGGCTTTTTCGACGTTAGGGGTGAGGGCGGTATTGATGGTGGCGGCAGACACCGGCAGGGCCAGGGGCAAAAGAAGGCCGGCGAGAAACAGTGGACGCAACGATTTGATCATATGAAATGGAACCCTGCAGAAGAGGGGAAAAATAACGAGGGCATGGATGAAAAAGCCCTCAGTGGTCATGAAAGTGTCGGCATTATGCCCCAAGGTGTAACAGCTTGTGCCTCGCCCGGGGCGGCCATTTCGTTATTTTTTTTACAGGCGGTCGGCCACGCTGCCCAGAGAGTCGGGCAATTGACCGCTTAAACTGGTAAAGTGCCGGCCGTTATTACTTAAGAGGATTGTTCCAATGGCGACTAACCGTTCCCAGCGTCTGCGCAAAAAACTGTGCGTCGATGAATTTCAAGAGCTGGGTTTCGAACTGAACCTGGACTTCAAAGAAGACTTGTCCGAAGAAGCCATTGACGCTTTCCTCGAAGCATTCATCAAAGAAGCCATGGAAGCCAATGGTCTGGGCTATGTCGGCGGCGACGACTTCGGTCTGGTATGCCTGCAGAAGCGTGGCTCGGTCAACGAAGAGCAGCGCGCTGCCGTTGAAGCGTGGCTGAAAGGCCGTAGCGAACTGACCGGCATGACCGTCAGCCCGCTGCTGGACGTGTGGTATCCGGAAAAGCCGATCAACGCGGCCAAGTGATACTGAAAAAAACGGCGACCCTTGGGTCGCCGTTTTTTTTTGAAGATCAAAAGATCGCAGCCTGCGGCAGCTCCTACACCTGACCTCTGTAGGAGCTGCCGAAGGCTGCGATCTTTTGCTTTTCAGGCTTTACGCCAATTCAAAATCAGCAGCGTCAAAACCCCCGCCACAATCCCCCAAAACGCCGACCCAATGGAAAACAGCGTCAGCCCTGACGCCGTCACCATAAAGGTGATCAGCGCCGCCTCACGTTCCTTCACTTCGCTCATGGCAATGCTCAGACCATTGATGATCGAGCCGAACAGCGCCAGCGCGGCTATCGACAACACCAGTTCCTTCGGCAGCGCGGCAAACAGCGCCGCCAACGTCGCGCCGAACACCCCGGCGATCCCGTAGAAAATCCCGCACCACACCGCGGCGGTGTAGCGTTTGTTGCGATCTTCATGGGCATGCGGCCCGGTGCAGATGGCGGCGCTGATCGCTGCGAGGTTGATGCCATGGGAGCCGAACGGCGCCAGCAGCAACGAGGCGATGCCGGTGGTGGTGATCAGCGGCGAAGCCGGGACGTTATAGCCGTCGGCGCGCAGCACGGCGATGCCGGGCATGTTCTGCGAAGTCATGGCCACCACGAACAGCGGGATGCCGATGCTGATGGTCGCCGCCAGCGAGAAATGCGGAGTGGTCCACACCGGCGTCGCCACCTCCAGATGAAAGCCGCTGAAATCCAGCAAGCCCATGAATCCCGACAGCGCGGTGCCGATCAGCAGTGCGGCGAGCACCGCGTAGCGCGGCGACAGGCGTTTGACCACGAGATAGGTGAAAAACATGCCCAGGACCAGACCGGTGCGATGTTGCGCGGCGACGAAGATTTCGCTGCCGATCTTGAACAGAATCCCCGCCAGCAACGCCGCGGCCAGCGACGCCGGGATCTTTTTCACCAGGCGTTCGAAGCTGCCGGTCAGGCCGCAAATCGTGACTAACACTGCGCAAGTGATGTAGGCGCCGATCGCCTCGCCATAGGAGACGCCGCCGAGGCTGGTGATCAGCAGCGCCGCGCCCGGGGTCGACCAGGCGATGGTGATGGGGGTGCGATAGCGCAGCGACAGGCCGATCGAACACACGGCCATGCCGATCGAGATCGCCCAGATCCATGAGGAAATCTGCCCGCTGCTCAAACCCGCCGCTTGCCCGGCCTGGAACATCAGCACCAGGGAGCTGGTGTAGCCGGTCATCATCGCGATGAAGCCGGCGACGATGGCCGAAGGCGAAGTGTCGGCGAGCGGGCGCAGGCGGGTGTAGGTGGCGTCGTTCATGACGGCGGTGTTCCTTATACAAATGAAGATCCCCGCCCCCGACACATCCCTGTAGGAGCTGCCGAAGGCTGCGATCTTTTGATCTTGCTTTTTAAAATCAAAATCAAAAGATCGCAGCCTTCGGCAGCTCCTACATGAGCGGGTTGGGTGCGAAGGCGGATTCTGCGATCAAGCCTAAACTCAATCGTAACGGATCGTTGCAATACAGCCGTGGTCACAAACAGCCATACAGTCGTGTTGCCACCATCCATTGTGTACAATCGCGCTGTTTTTTACGCGATACTTGCCAGCGACCTACTGTGCCGTATTACAGTCACGGTCTATTCGCCGCAGTTCTCCCGACTCGAGTGCCCATGAACGAACAGTTGCAACCCCTCAAGAAACAACCGCGAGCAGGCAAAGCCGGCCGCAGCGGAACCCAGGACGATATTGTCTACGCGCATATCTTCGAGGCCATCCTCGAACAGCGTCTGGCGCCCGGCACCAAGTTGAGCGAAGAAGCGCTGGGGGAAATCTTCGGGGTCAGCCGCACCATCATTCGTCGCGCGCTGTCGCGCCTGGCCCATGAAGGCGTGGTGCTGTTGCGGCCGAACCGTGGCGCCGTAGTCGCCAGCCCGAGCGTTGAAGAAGCGCGCCAGGTGTTCATGGCCCGCCGTCTGGTGGAGCGTGCGATCACCGAGCTGGCCGTGCAGCACGCCACCGCCGAGCAGATTGCCGAACTGCGGCAGATGGTCAACGACGAGCGCGACAGCTTCTCCCGTGGCGATCGCGGTGCCGGCATTCGTCTGTCGGGCGAATTCCACCTGAAACTGGCCGAAGCGGCGAAAAACGCTCCGCTGATCAGCTTCCAGCGCAGCCTGGTCTCGCAGACCTCGCTGATCATCGCCCAGTACGAAAGCGGCAACCGCTCGCATTGCTCCTACGACGAGCACACCCAGTTGATCGACGCCATCGAAGCGCGCAACGGTGAGCTGGCGGTGGACTTGATGATGCATCACATGGATCACATCGACAGCAAGCTCAACCTCGACGAAGAGAGTGCCTCGGATGACCTGCATGCGGTGTTTTCGCATCTGTTGCAGACCAAGAAGCCGGGGCGTCCGGCGGCCAAGCTCTAAAGTAGACCGAGTCGCTCCCTTCGCGAGCAAGCCCGCTCCCACATTGAAATGCATTCCCCCTGTGGGAGCGGGCTTGCTCGCGAAGACTTCCTGACGGCAATAAAAATCCCCCGGAGCTGAACGCTACCGGGGGATTTTTTTGCCTCGGAAAACTCAGCGCTGATGCACCAGCGCACCCGCCGCATAGGTCTGCTGCACGGTGCGGTCATCGCCCAGGGTCATCAGCACAAACAAGGTCTCGGCAATATTGTTGGCCTGCTTCAGGCGGTAGCTGAGCAGCGGCGTGGCGTTGTAATCCAGCACCAGGAAGTCGGCATCAGAGCCCGGTTGCAGGTTGCCGATCTTGTCTTCCAGACGCAGCGCCCGCGCTCCGCCCAGGGTCGCCAGGTACAGCGACTTGAACGGACTCAGGCGCGCACCCTGCAACTGCATGACCTTGTAGGCTTCGTTGAGGGTCTGCAGCAGCGAGAAACTGGTGCCGCCGCCGACGTCGGTACCGAGGCCGACATTCAGTTTGTGCTTCTCGGCCATTGGCAGGTTGAACAGGCCACTGCCGAGGAAGAAGTTCGACGTCGGGCAGAACGAGATTGCCGACCCGGTCTCCGCCAGACGCGCGCATTCGTCATCGCACAGGTGCACGCCGTGGGCGAAGACCGAGCGCTCGCCGAGCAGTTTGTAGTGATCGTAAACGTCGAGGTAGCCCTTGCGCTCCGGGAACAGTTCCTTGACCCACTCGATTTCCTTGAGGTTCTCGCTGATGTGGGTCTGCATGTACAGATCCGGGTATTCGCTGAGCAACTGGCCAGCGAGGGTCAGCTGTTCCGGAGTGCTGGTCGGGGCGAAGCGCGGGGTGACCGCGTAGTGCAGGCGGCCCTTGCCGTGCCAGCGCTCGATCAGCGCCTTGCTCTCGACGTAGCTCGACTCGGCGGTGTCGGTCAGGTAGTCCGGGGCA
This sequence comes from Pseudomonas sp. Eth.TT006, assembly GCF_054456575.1. Lineage (NCBI taxonomy): Bacteria > Pseudomonadati > Pseudomonadota > Gammaproteobacteria > Pseudomonadales > Pseudomonadaceae > Pseudomonas > Pseudomonas sp. Eth.TT006. The sequence continues at coordinate 30,581 of NZ_JBTJEN010000022.1, forward strand.
TTGCGGTCCATCATCACCTTGCCGGCGATCATCCGCAGATCCAGCTTCTCGGCGGCCTCGAAGAACGAGTTCACCGACTGCGGGTGCACGCTGCCGAACACCAGTGCGGTGGTGGTGCCGTTGCGCAGCAGTTCCTTGATGAAAATGTCGGCGACGTCATCGGCGTGTGCCTTGTCGCCGAACTGGCTCTCACACGGGAAGGTGTAAGTGTTGAGCCAGTCCAGCAACTGTTCGCCATAAGACCCGACCATGCCGGTTTGCGGCAGGTGGATGTGGGTGTCGATGAAGCCCGGGGTGATCAGCGCATCCTGATAATGCTCGATCGCGATGTCCGCCGGCAGTGTCGGCAGCAGTTCGCTGGCGTGGCCGAGGGCGCTGATTTGGCCGCCATCGACCACCAGCAGGCCGTCCTCGAAATATTCGTAGGAGGCTTCGATCCCGACTTCGGCGGGGTCGGCGATGCTGTGCAGGATGGCGGCGCGGTAGGCTTTGCGAGTCAGAGGCATGAGGGTTCTCTAATCAGTTTGAGGCTTTGAGTTTGGCGGCCTGACTGCGGCGCGACACCGGCAGCAGTCGGGCAATCGGTTCGGCGCTGGCGCTGTGCTGGCCGAAGTTGGCGTTATAGGTGGCGATGATTTCGCCGGCGATGGAGATAGCGATTTCCACCGGCAATTTGCCTTTGACTTCGCCGATGCCCATCGGGCAACGCATGCGTTGCACCACGGCGGGGTCGAAGCCGCGGTCACGCAGGCGATGTTCGAATTTGGCGCGTTTGGTCTTTGAGCCGATCAGGCCGAACCAGGTGAAGTCGTTGCGCTTGAGGATGGCGGCGGTGAGTTCCAGGTCGAGCTGATGGTTGTGGGTCATGACGATGCAGTAGCTGCCGGCGGGCAGGTCGTCGATTTCATCCACAGGTTCTTCGGCGACGATTTTGCGCACGCCGTGGGGAATCTGCGGCGGGAACTCCTCTTCCCGCGAGTCGATCCAGCGCACCCGGCAGGGCAGGCTGGCGAGCAGCGGCACCAGCGCGCGGCCAACGTGACCGGCGCCGAACACGGCGATCTGCGCCTGCACCTGGCCCATCGGTTCGAACAGCAGCACCGTGGCGCCGCCGCAGCACTGACCGAGGCTGGCGCCGAGGCTGAAGCGTTCCAGATGCGTGTCCTGCTTGCCGCTGGCGAGCATGTCGCGGGCGATCTGCATGGCCTTGTATTCCAGATGCCCGCCACCAATGGTGTCGAAGGCCTGTTTCGCGCTGACGACCATTTTCGAACCGGCATTACGCGGGGTCGAGCCGAGTTCTTCGATGATCGTCACCAGCACACAGGGCTCGCCCTGGTTCTGCAGGTCGGCGAGGGCGTCGATCCAGTTGTACATAGTTCACCCCTACAGCATCGTTGTCTGTTCCGGCCTCATCGCTGGCAAGCCAGCTCCCACAGGATTTGCGGTGTCACGCATATCGGGTCAACACCACAAAAACCTGTGGGAGCTGGCTTGCCAGCGATAGGCCGCGCCTCGGTCTTTAGAGCGGAGCCAGTTCGGTTTCAGCTTCGACCGCTTTCACCGCCTGCAACTGACGCATCTGCTCACACCCCCACAACACCCGCTCCGGGGTCGCCGGCGCATCGATCTTCGGCTGATGCTGGTAGTCACCGAGGCTCGCCACCGCGTCCTTGATCGCGCACCAAGCGGCAATGCCGAGCATGAACGGCGGCTCACCGACTGCCTTGGAATGGAACACCGTGTCTTCCGGGTTCTTGCGGTTTTCCACCAGCTTGACCCGCAAATCCAGCGGCATGTCGGCCACGGCCGGGATCTTGTAGCTGGCCGGGCCGTTGGTCATCAGCTTGCCCTTGTTGTTCCACACCAGCTCTTCCATGGTCAGCCAGCCCATGCCCTGGACAAAGCCGCCCTCGACCTGACCGATGTCGATCGCCGGGTTCAGCGAGGCGCCGACGTCGTGGAGGATGTCGGTACGCAGCATCTTGTATTCGCCGGTCAAGGTATCGACGATCACTTCGCAGCACGCCGCGCCGAAGGCGAAGTAGTAGAACGGCCGACCGCGGGCCTGGCTGCGGTCGTAGTAGATCTTCGGGGTCTTGTAGAAGCCGGTGCTCGACAGCGAGACCTGATTGAAATACGCCAGCTGGATCAGCGCTTCGAAGGTCAGGATCTGCTCGCGCACGCGCACATGGCCGTTGCGGAATTCGACGTCTTCGACGCTGACCTTGTAGTGCCGCGCGGCAAACTCCACCAAACGCTGCTTGATGATCTCGGCGGCGTTCTGTGCAGCCTTGCCGTTGAGGTCGGCACCGCTGGAGGCAGCGGTCGGCGAGGTGTTCGGCACTTTGTCGGTATTGGTCGCGGTGATCTGCACCCGATCCATTTCCACCTGGAACACTTCGGCCACCACTTGCGCGACCTTGGTATTGAGGCCTTGGCCCATTTCCGTGCCGCCGTGGTTGAGGTGGATGCTGCCGTCGGTGTAGACGTGGATCAGTGCGCCGGCCTGGTTCAAGAAGCTGGCGGTGAAGGAAATGCCGAATTTCACCGGAGTCAGCGCCAGGCCTTTTTTCAGGATCGGACTGTTGGCGTTGTAGCGGCGGATCGCTTCGCGGCGCTCGGCGTACTGACTGCTGGCCTCCAGTTCAGCGGTCATTTCCTCAAGCATGTTGTGCTCGACGGTCTGGTAGTAGTGGGTGACGTTGCGCTCGGTCTTGCCGTAGTAGTTGGCCTTGCGCACCGCCAGCGGATCGAGGTGGAGATGCCGGGCGATCGCGTCCATCACTTCTTCGATGGCAACCATGCCCTGCGGCCCGCCGAAACCGCGGTACGCGGTGTTCGACGCGGTGTTGGTCTTGCAGCGGTGACCATTGATGGTCGCATCACCGAGGTAATACGAGTTGTCCGAGTGGAACATCGCCCGGTCAACGATGGATGCCGACAGATCGGGCGAGCAGCCGCAGTTGCCGGCCAGATCCATGTTGATCCCGTGCAGGCGCCCGGTGCTGTCGAAGCCGACGTCGTACTCGACGTAGAACGGGTGACGCTTGCCAGTCATCAGCATGTCTTCGACCCGTGGCAGACGCATCTTGGTCGGCTGCCCGGTGAGGTGCGCGATCACCGCACACAGGCACGCCGGGCTCGCGGCCTGAGTTTCCTTGCCGCCGAAACCACCGCCCATGCGGCGCATGTCGACGACGATCTTGTTCATCGACACGTCGAGCACTTCGGCCACCAGTTTCTGCACTTCGGTGGGGTTCTGTGTCGAGCAGTAGACGATCATCCCGCCGTCTTCGGTGGGCATCACTGAGGAGATCTGCGTCTCCAGATAGAAGTGTTCCTGACCGCCGATGTGCAGCGTGCCTTGAATGCGGTGTTCAGCGCTCGCCAGTGCGGAGGCCGAATCACCGCGCTGGTGAGTGTGGCTGTCGAGCACGAAGTGGCGTTTGCGCAAGGCTTCGACCACGTCGAGCACCGGTTCCAGATCTTCGTATTCGATGATCGCTGCCATTGCCGCTTTGCGCGCGGTTTCCAGGTCTCTGGCGGCCACGGCCAGCACCGGTTGGCCGACGAACTGCACGTCGTCGATGGCCAGCAGCGGGTCGCCCGGCAGCAGCGGGCCGATGTCTTTCAGGCCCGGCACGTCTGCGTGGGTGATCGCAATGCGCACGCCTTCGAAGGCGTAGCAGGGCTTGGTGTCGATGCTGATGATTTTGGCGTGGGCGCGATCCGACAGCCGCGCGTAGACGTGCAGCTGATTGGGGAATTCCAGGCGATCATCGATGTACTGCGCTTCACCGGACACATGCTTGGCGGCGCTGTCGTGCTTGACGCTGCGGCCGACCCCGGTGGTCAGGTCCTTGGCGAACAGTTCAGCCAGTTCGGCTTGTGTCTTCTCTACGGCATGATGGTTAGACATAAGCGGTCACCCGAGTCTCGATGTGCGGTGTTTGCAGTTCGATGAAGTATTTGCGCAGCAGGTTCTGCGCGCTGAGCAGGCGATATTCCTTGCTGGCGCGGAAGTCCGAGAGCGGCGTGAAATCGTCGGTCAGGGCGGCGCAGGCGCGTTCGATCACGGCGTGGTTGAACGGCTGCCCGAGCAACACCGCTTCGCAGTGCGCGGCGCGTTTCGGGATCGCGGCCATGCCGCCGAACGCCATGCGTGCGTCAGTGATCACGCCATTTTCCACACGCAGGTTGAATGCGGCGCAGACCGCAGAGATATCGTCGTCCAGACGCTTGGACACCTTGTAGGCGCGGAAGCGCTGCTCGGCAGTGGCGCGCGGGACGATGATCTTCTCGATGAACTCGCTTTCCTGACGGGCGGTGACTTTGTAGTCGATGAAGTAATCTTCGAGGTTCAGCGTGCGTCGGGTTTCGCCTTTGCACAGCACCACCTGCGCGCCGAGGGCGATCAGCAGCGGTGGCGAGTCACCGATTGGCGAAGCGTTGCCGATGTTGCCGCCGAGAGTGCCCTGGTTGCGGATCTGCAGCGAGGCGAAGCGCTGCAGTAGTTCGCCGAAGTCCGGGTATTCGGCATTCAGCGCTTCGTAGCAGTCGGAGAGGGCGGTGGCGGCGCCGATTTCGATGCGATCGTCGAAGGTTTCGATGCGTTTCATTTCGGCGACGTTGCCGACGTAGATCATCACCGGCAAGGTGCGGTGGAACTGGGTGACTTCCAGCGCCAGGTCGGTACCGCCAGCCAGCAGGCGCGCTTGTGGATAAGCGTCATACAGATCGGCCAGATCGGCGACGGTCAGCGGCACCAGACAGCGCTTGTCACCGCTGTTGAGTTCGCCGATATCGCTCGGGGCGATGGCTTTGAGGCGGGCGATGGTTTCGGCTTCGCGGGCATCGAACTGGTCTGGCTGCTTGCCACAGCACGATTGCTCAGCGGCGGCGAGGATCGGCCGGTAGCCGGTGCAGCGGCAGAGGTTGCCGGCCAGCGCTTCGTGAGCCTTGGCCGGATCCGCGGCGTCGCTGTTCTTTTGCAGGGCGAACAGCGACATGACGAAACCGGGGGTGCAGAAGCCGCACTGCGAACCGTGACACTCGACCATGGCTTTCTGCACGCTGTGCAGTTCGCCTTGGTGTTTGAGGTCTTCGACGCTGATCAGTTGTTTGCCGTGCAGCGACGAGACGAAGGTCAGGCACGAATTGAGACTGCGATAGCGAATGTGTTCGCGGCCGGCGTCATCCGTTTGCAGTTCGCCGACCACCACGGTGCAGGCGCCACAGTCGCCGCTGGCGCAGCCTTCTTTGGTACCGGATTTGCCCACATGTTCGCGCAAGTAATTGAGCACGGTCAGGTTCGGGTCCAGGGCGTGCTCGCTACGGAGTTCCTGGTTTAGTAAAAACTGGATCACGGAAGGCCTCGCAGACTCATTATTGTTGTTAACCGACGTGAACCGAATTTAGCAGGTCTGACTTTTCGGTCAATGGTTTTCTGACTTAAAGGTCAGGAAAATCGGTTTTGTCGATTAACGCGTGCTCTATTGAGTATTGACCCTGAGCGGGTCCACTGCTTTTTTGCTTGAATCGTGCCAAAAACCGCTGTGCGGGCACTCCGCCATGCCCCTGCATATGCGCTACACTGCGCCGCTTGTGCAGATCGAAGAGTTTGAAGGACAACCATGACGTTCAAGGCGCCGGACAGCCTCGCCGAGCAAATCGCTCACCACCTCGCCGAACGCATCATTCGCGGCGAAATGAAGCCGGGAGAGCGCATCCAGGAACAGAAGGTCACGCTGGCGCTCAATGTCAGCCGCGGCTCGGTCCGCGAAGCCCTGCTGATCCTCGAACGCCGCCACTTGATCGCGATCCTGCCGCGACGTGGCGCGCATGTCACCGAACTCACTGCGCACAAGGTGCAGAGCCTGTGCACGCTGATGAGCGAGCTGTACATCCTGCTCGGTAACGCGGTCGCCAATGGCTGGCAGACCCAGGCCGACATGGCGCCGTTCGTGCAGATCCAGCAGCGCCTGACCGCCAGTTACGAGCGTCAGGACATCCGCACCTTCGTCGACGACAGCTTCGCCGTGATGCGCGCCGCGTACCCGTTCGCCAACAATCCATACCTGCAAGAGACCGTCGAGAACCTGCAGCCGGCCATGAGCCGTGCCTACTTTCTCGCGCTCGAACAGCGCAAGGCGGAAATGAGCGAGTTCCTCGAACTGTTCGAACGCCTGCTGGCCGCTGTCCTCGCCCGTGATTTGCCGCAGATCCGCATCGTGCTGACGGCTTATGCCCAGCGCAGCTGCGATCTGGTGGTGTCTGCGCTGACGGTTGCTTAAGCGTGCGGCTAAAGTGCATCAAACTGGCGGGGTTCAAGTCCTTCGTCGATCCGACCACGGTGAACTTCCCCAGTAACATGGCGGCGGTCGTCGGGCCGAACGGTTGCGGCAAGTCGAACATCATCGACGCCGTACGCTGGGTGATGGGCGAAAGTTCGGCGAAGAACCTCCGTGGCGAGTCGATGACCGACGTCATCTTCAACGGCTCGACCAGCCGCAAGCCGGTGAGCCAGGCGAGTATCGAGCTGGTGTTCGACAACTCCGACGGCACCCTGGTCGGCGAGTACGCGGCGTACGCCGAGATTTCCATTCGGCGCAAAGTCACCCGCGACAGCCAGAACAGCTATTTCCTCAACGGCGCCAAATGCCGCCGGCGCGACATCACCGATATTTTCCTCGGCACCGGCCTCGGCCCGCGCAGCTACTCGATCATCGAGCAGGGGATGATCTCCAAGCTGATCGAAGCCAAGCCCGAAGACCTGCGCAACTTCATCGAAGAAGCGGCAGGCATCTCCAAGTACAAGGAGCGCCGGCGCGAGACCGAGAACCGCATTCGCCGCACCCACGAAAACCTCGCGCGTCTGACCGACCTGCGCGAAGAACTCGAACGCCAGCTCGAACGCCTGCACCGTCAGGCCGAATCGGCGAAGAAGTATCAGGAATACAAAGCCGAAGAGCGTCAGCTCAAGGCGCAACTGTCGGCCCTGCGCTGGCAGGATCTGAACGATCAGGTCGGCCAGCGCGAGTCGATCATCGGCAACCAGGAAGTCAGTTTCGAAGCACTGGTCGCCGAGCAGCGCAATGCCGATGCGGCCATCGAGCGCCTGCGTGACGGGCACCACGAACTGTCCGAACGCTTCAATCTGGTGCAGGGCCGGTTTTATTCGGTCGGCGGCGACATCGCCCGGGTCGAGCAGAGCATCCAGCACGGCCAGCAACGCCTGCGCCAGTTGCAGGACGATCTGAAAGAAGCCGAGCGCGCGCGTCTGGAAACCGAATCGCATCTGGGCCACGACCGCACGCTGCTGCTGACCCTCGGCGAAGAGCTGGACATGCTCGTCCCCGAGCAGGAAGTCAGCAGCGCCGCCGCCGAAGAAGCCGCCGCTGCGCTGGAAGATTCCGAAAGCGTCATGCACGGCTGGCAGGAGCAGTGGGACGCCTTCAACCTGACTGCCGCCGAACCCCGGCGCCAGGCCGAAGTGCAGCAGTCGCGGATCCAGCAGCTGGAAACCAGCATGGAGCGTCTGGCCGATCGGCAAAAGCGTCTCGCCGAGGAGCGCGACTTGCTCTCCGCTGACCCCGAAGACGCGGCGATCATGGCGCTCAACGAGCAGCTCGCCGAATCCGAAGCGACCCTCGAAGATTTGCAGACCAGCGAAGAAGCGCAGGTCGAAAAACTTGAACAGCTGCGTCAGGAATTGCAGCAGGCGCTGACCGCGCAACAGCAGGCGCAGGGCGATCTGCAGCGGCTCAACGGGCGTCTGGCGTCGCTGGAAGCCTTGCAGCAAGCCGCGCTCGATCCGGGCACCGGCACCGCCGAATGGCTGAAAGAACACAACCTCGCCGAACGCCCGCGCCTGGCCGAAGGCCTGAAGGTCGAGGCCGGTTGGGAGCTGGCGGTGGAAACTGTGCTCGGCGCCGACCTGCAAGCGGTGTTGGTGGATGATTTCAGCGGTTTCGATCTGTCCGGGTTTACCCAGGGCGATCTGCGCCTGCTCAGCCCCGCCGGTGATGGCGTACGAGTGGCGGGCAGCCTGCTGGATAAGGTCGAGGCGCAGATCGATCTGTCGCCGTGGCTCGGTCAGGTCAGACCGGTCGACAGCCTTGAGCAAGCCTTGGCCTTGCGCGGCCAGTTGAGCGCCGGGCAGAGTCTGATCAGTCGCGATGGTTACTGGGTCGGCCGGCACTTTCTGCGCGTGCGGCGCGCCAGTGAGGCCGAGAGCGGCATGCTCGCCCGTGGTCAGGAAATCGAAACGCTGCAGGCCGAACGCGAAGAGCGCGAAGCCACCGTCGAAGCCATGGAAACCCGTTTGCAGACTCTGCGTGCGCAGCAGCGCCAGCAGGAAAACGGCCGCGAACATCTGCGCCGCTTGCTGCAAGACGAAGCGCGCCAGCAAGGCGAATTGAAAGCCCAGTTGTCCGCCGGCAAAGCCAAAGCCGAACAGCTGACGCTGCGCCGCACGCGGCTGGATGAAGAGCTGGTCGAACTCGGCGAACAACGTGAGCTTGAGCATGAACAGCTCGGCGAAGCGCGCATGCAATTGCAGGAAGCGCTCGACGCCATGGCGCTGGACACCGAGCAACGCGAGTTGCTGCTGGCTCAGCGCGACAGTTTGCGTGAACGCCTCGACCGCGTGCGCCAGGAAGCCCGCCAGCACAAGGATCATGCGCATCAACTGGCCGTGCGTCTCGGCTCGTTGCGCGCGCAGCACGATTCCACGCGTCAGGCGCTGGAGCGTCTGGAACTGCAGGCCGAGCGCCTGACGGAAAAGCGCGAGCAGTTGAGTCTGAATCTGGAGGAGGGCGAGGCGCCGCTGGAAGAGTTGCGCCTGAAACTCGAAGAGCTGCTCGACAAGCGCATGACCGTCGACGAAGAACTGAAGACCGCGCAGATCGCCTTGGAAGATGCCGATCGCGAATTGCGCGAGGCGGAAAAGCGCCGGACCCAGGCCGAGCAGCAGTCGCAATTGATCCGTGGTCAACTCGAACAGCAGCGCATGGAATGGCAGGCCCTGACCGTGCGGCGCAAGGCGTTGCAAGATCAACTGCTCGAAGACGGCTACGATCTCAACGGCGTGCTCGCCACCCTGACCGCCGAGGCCAGTGAACGCGCTGCCGAAGAAGAACTCGAACGGATCAATGCGCGCATTCAGCGCCTGGGCGCGATCAACCTCGCGGCCATCGATGAATACACGCAACAATCCGAGCGTAAACGTTATCTGGATGCGCAGGACGCCGATCTGGTCGAAGCCCTGGAAACCCTGGAAAACGTCATTCGCAAGATCGACAAGGAAACCCGTAACCGTTTCAAAGATACCTTTGATCAGATCAATGGCGGATTGCAGGCACTTTTCCCGAAAGTTTTCGGTGGCGGCAGCGCGTATTTGGAACTGACGGGCGAAGATCTACTCGATACAGGGGTGACGATCATGGCGCGGCCGCCTGGCAAGAAGAACAGCACCATCCATTTGCTCTCCGGCGGGGAAAAAGCCCTGACCGCGCTGGCACTGGTATTTGCCATCTTCAAATTGAATCCGGCGCCGTTCTGCATGCTCGATGAAGTTGACGCGCCACTGGATGACGCTAACGTTGGACGCTACGCACGACTGGTGAAAGAAATGTCGCAGACCGTGCAGTTCATCTATATCACCCACAACAAGATCGCCATGGAAATGGCTGATCAACTGATGGGGGTGACGATGCACGAACCGGGTTGTTCGCGACTGGTTGCAGTGGATGTCGAGGAGGCGATGGCGATGGTGGACGCCTAGCGGCGCAGCTTCGAGCGATAAGATGCAAGCTGCAAGAGAAGAGCTTGTGGCTTATAGCTCGCGACTTGCAGCTGCGCTGCGCAAAGATGACAACAGGCTGATTATTTGAATGAAAGTGGCAAATCGACACAATTTGCGCAGCGATTTCGACAGACGGTGTAAAGTTGTCTTTGGTCGTGCTAGTTTAATGTCAATTTTTCGTATACGTGGGCAAAACGCCTGTCAGAACATAGAGTTGGCGCCACGTTTTAAAGCGGTTTGCACAGTGTAAACCCCTTATTTTTCAGCATTTTTTATAGAGGCACGGGATTACATGGAAATCGGTCTGCGCGAGTGGCTGATCGTCATCGGCATCATTGTGATAGCCGGTATTCTTTTCGATGGCTGGCGCCGTATGCGCGGCGGCAAGGGAAAACTGAAATTCCGTCTTGACCGAAGTCTGTCCAATCTGCCGGACGAGGACAGCAGCGCCGAGCTGTTGGGCCCGGCCCGAGTGCTGGATACCCATAAAGAGCCGCAACTGGACGAACACGATCTGCCATCGGTAAGCATGCCGGCCCGCGAAGCGCGGGAGCCTCGCGAATCCGCTGGCAAACGCGGCAAGCGTGGCAGCAACGGTCCGGCTCAGGGCGACCTGAACCTCGACCTGGATCTGGACGGCGGCCCGAGTTTCAGCAGCCGTGACGACGATTTCGTCGAAGACAGCAAGCCTGCGCCAGCGGTGGCCGACAAGGATCAGCCGCAAGCCGAAGAAGTGCTGGTGATCAGCGTGATCTGCCGCGACGCCGCCGGCTTCAAAGGCCCGGCGCTGCTGCAGAACATTCTCGAAAGTGGTCTGCGCTTTGGCGAAATGGATATTTTCCACCGCCACGAAAGCATGGCCGGCAACGGTGAAGTGCTGTTCTCCATGGCCAATGCGGTCAAGCCGGGTATCTTCGACCTGGACGACATCGACCATTTCAGCACCCCGGCGGTGAGCTTCTTCCTCGGTCTGCCAGGCCCGCGTCATCCGAAGCAGGCCTTCGACGTGATGGTGGCGGCAGCCCGCAAGCTGTCCCAGGAACTGAACGGCGAGCTGAAAGATGATCAGCGCAGCGTTTTGACCGCGCAGACCATCGAGCACTACCGTCAGCGTATCGTCGAATTCGAACGCCGCGCCCTGACCCAGAAACGCTAAGGCTGGAGCGCAGTTGTGGCAGCGGGACTTTGTGGCGAGGGGGCTTGCCCCCGTTCGGCGGCGAAGCCGTCGTAAATCCTGTTACCGAGCTGCATCTGGCACGATGCGGTGAATGGTCTTGGTGCCGCTTTGCGGCACAACGGGGGCAAGCCCCCTCGCCACAGGTCAGTCCTGGGCCATCATTGTATTTAATGGATTGAGCAGCCTCGGCTGCTCTTTTGCTTTATGAGAGAACACCCATGACCGCCGCCAAAAACCGTATTCTAGAGCTGCGCGCTGAACTCGATCAGCACAACTACCGTTACCACGTCCTCGACGAGCCGAGCATTCCGGACGCCGAGTACGACCGGTTGTTCCATGAGCTCAAGGCGCTGGAAGCGGCCAATCCGGAGCTGATCACCAGCGACTCGCCGACCCAGCGCGTCGGCAGCGTGGCGCTGACCGCGTTCACCCAGGTACGTCACGAAGTGCCGATGCTCAGCCTCGGTAACGCCTTCGAAGAAAGCGACATGCGCGAGTTCGACCGGCGGGTGACTGAAGGTCTGGACCTGCCGGCGAGTGATCTGTTCGGTGGCGGTGCGGCGGTGGAATACAGCTGCGAGCCGAAACTCGATGGTCTGGCGGTCAGTCTGCTGTATCAGGACGGTGTGCTGGTGCGTGGCGCCACGCGCGGCGATGGCACTACGGGTGAAGACATCAGCGTCAACGTACGCACCGTGCGCAACATCCCGCTGAAGCTGCATGGCACGGGCTGGCCGGCGACGCTGGAAGTGCGCGGTGAAGTGTTCATGTCCAAGGCCGGTTTCGAGCGCCTCAACGCCTCGCAGCTGGAGATCGGCGGCAAGACTTTCGCCAACCCGCGCAACGCGGCGGCGGGCAGTCTGCGGCAGCTGGATTCGAAGATCACCGCCAACCGCCCGCTCGAATTCTGCTGCTACGGCATCGGCCAGGTTTCTCACGATATTTCCGACACCCACATTGGCAATCTCAAACAGTTGCAGAAGTGGGGCATGCCGATCAGCCATGAGCTGAAACTGGCCAAAGGCATCGGCGAGTGCCTGGATTATTACCGCGATATCGGCGAACGACGTAATGCGCTGGCCTATGAAATCGACGGCGTGGTGTTCAAGGTCAACAGCATCGCCGATCAGCGTGAGCTGGGCTTTCGTGCGCGCGAACCGCGCTGGGCCATCGCGCATAAATTCCCGGCGATGGAAGAGCTCACCGAATTGCTCGACGTGGAATTCCAGGTCGGCCGCACCGGCGCCGTCACCCCGGTGGCGCGCTTGAAACCGGTCAAGGTCGCGGGTGTCACCGTGGCCAATGCCACCCTGCACAACATGGATGAAGTCGCGCGTCTGGGCCTGATGATTGGCGACACGGTGATCATCCGCCGGGCCGGTGACGTGATCCCGCAAGTGGTGCAAGTCATCACCGAGCGTCGGCCGGAGGATGCCCGGCCAGTGGCGATTCCTGAGAGTTGCCCGGTGTGCGGTTCGCACGTCGAGCGCACGCAACTGGTCAAGCGCAGTAAAGGCAAGGAAACCATCAGCGAAGGCGCGGTGTATCGCTGCGTCGGCCGCTTGGCGTGTGGCGCGCAGCTGAAGCAGGCGATCATCCACTTCGTCTCGCGCCGCGCCATGGACATCGAAGGCCTCGGCGACAAGAGCGTTGAGCAACTGGTGGACGAAGGACTGGTCAGTTCCCCGGCTGACTTGTACGCGTTGAAGTTCGAGGACATCGTCGATCTGGAAGGCTTCGCCGAGGTGTCCAGCAACAAGCTGCTGGCGGCGATCGAGAACAGCAAACCGCCGGGCCTGGCGCGCTTTATCTACGCCCTCGGCATTCCCGATGTTGGCGAGGAAACCGCCAAGGTCCTGGCGCGTTCGTTGGGGTCGTTGGAGCGCGTGCAGCAGGCGTTGCCGCAAGTGCTGACCTACCTGCCGGACATCGGCCTGGAAGTGGCCCACGAGATTCACAGCTTCTTTGAAGATGCGCATAACCAGCAGGTGATTGCTGAGTTGCTCGGTCATGGCTTGCAGATTCAGGATCAGGGCGAGCTGGGCGCCGAGTTTGCCGCGAGCACCACGCTCGGCGGTCTGCTCGACAAGTTGCACATCCCTTTTGTCGGCCCCGGCGGTGCGCAGAAACTGGCGGACAAATTCGGTTCGCTGGAGGCGGTGATGAACGCCGACTGGCTGGACATGCGCCAGGCGCTGCCGGAGAAGCAGGCCAACTCGGTGCGCGAGTTTTTTGCCGCGCCAGAGCATCGGCAGATCGCCGAGTCTGCCGAACAGCAACTGCGTGATTTCGGTATGCACTGGCTCAGCGAGAAGAAGGTCGTCGAAGGCCTGCCGCTGTCCGGCGAGACCTGGGTGCTGACCGGCAAGGTCGAGCTGATGAGCCGTGATGTGGCCAAAGAACACCTGGAAAGCCTGGGCGCGAAAGTCGCCGGCTCGGTGTCGGCCAAGACCCATTGCGTGGTCGCCGGACCGGGCGCCGGGTCGAAGCTGACCAAGGCCAATGAGCTGGGGGTGAAGGTGATGGATGAGGAGGCGTTTATCGCTTTCCTCAAAACCCACGGTATTTCTGCTTGAGTCAGTGGGTGAACTCAAAACCTGTGGTGAGGGGATTTATCCCCGATCGGCTGCGCAGCAGTCGCAAAGCCTGAGCACACGATTTGTCTGATTCACCCGAGTTGTAAGGTTTTGGGGCTGCTTCGCAACCCATCGGGGATAAATCCCCTCACCACAAGTGAGGGCATCATCCAATGGCCGTGGAGTATTCGGGAACGATGTTGGCTCGGCAATGATCTAGTCTTGGCAAGCCCCAGGGAGAGATCGCCATGTACCGCTTTTTCGAGCAGCTCAGTTCTCGCATCGTCGCGCCGTTCATGGGCGAATCCTCGCGCAACAGCAAAATCTGGCCGTGCCGCTGCGGTCAGTCGCTGTTCTTTCGCAACAGCCAGTGCCTGGCGTGCAACGCCGCGCTGGGCTATCAGCCAGAAGAAAGTCGCATCAGCTCATTGTCGCCCGGTGGCGAGGAGGGCACCTGGACGCTGGATGCCGATCCCGCTGCCGGACTGTTTCGTCGCTGCGCCAACCTCGCCACCGCCGCGGCGTGCAACTGGCTGCTGCCGGCCCATGTCGATGATGCGCTGTGCATCGCCTGCAGCCTCAATCGCACCATTCCCGATCTGTCCGACCCGGAAAACCCCGAGCGCTGGCGCAAAGTCGAAACCGCCAAGCGCCGGCTGGTGGCGCAACTGATCAGCCTCGGCTTGCCGGTCATCCCGAAAACCGTGGATGAGGACAGCGGGCTGGCCTTTGACTTTATCGGTGTCGACCTCGAAGGCAACGCGCCGATGACCGGCCACGCCAACGGCCTGATCACCCTCGACATCAAGGAAGCCGACGACGCCCACCGCGAGCAGGTGCGGGCGGCGATGCATGAACCCTATCGCACGTTGCTCGGGCATTTTCGGCATGAAGTCGGGCATTACTACTGGGACCGGCTGATCGCCAACGGCCTGTGGCTCGAAGGCTTCCGTAACCTTTTCGGCGACGAGCGCGCCAGCTACAGCGAAGCGCTTGACCGTCACTACCAGCAAGGCGCGCCGCTGGACTGGCCGCAACACTACGTCAGCGCCTACGCGACCATGCATCCGTGGGAAGACTGGGCGGAAACCTGGGCGCATTACCTGCACATGATGGACGCGGTGGACACCGCGCTGGGCTTCGGCATGAGTGCGCGCGAGATGGATTTCGACTACCAGCCGTTTCCCCCGGAAACCCTGTACGACCCGCAGCACCCCGGCGGCGCGGCATTCCTGTCGTTCGTCAACGCGTGGATCGAACTGGCGGGCATGCTCAACGAACTGTCGCGCAGCATGGGCCAGCCGGATTTCTACCCGTTCGTGCTGCCGGCGGCGGCGATTGCCAAGCTGCACTTTATCCATCTGGTGATCCAGCAGGCGGGTGGCAAGGCCGACGAGGTCCTGACCCTGTAGCCGCTGCCGCAGGCTGCGATCTTTATGTCCTTGAACCCGTTCATATTTTTAATCTGCAACCAACGGTTGTAACTTCGCTTCAGATAGGTACAATGGCGCGGCTCGCCGAGAGGTGAGTGTCGTTATGGTGACCCTATCGGTCCCCCCGCAACGATTACCCGTGAACCTGGTCAGAGCCGGAAGGCAGCAGCCACAGCGGGAACATTGTGTGCCGGGGTGTGGCTGGTAGGGTTACCACCTTGACGAACATCGAACGTGTCAACAGAACTGCATGGGTTTCGCCCACTGCGGTTTTTTTATGCCTGCGATTTGAGGTTTCACGCGAGCTCCCGTAGGCCAAGCCTGCGCGCGAAAGCTGCATCCCCAAAGCCCTTCGGCCATTGGTGCGCAACAGTGGCATACTCCACGGTCTTGCTGCGCGCGCCGTTGCCAAGTCCGCGCCCTGGCTACGAGGTTGTATGCACCCGGAACATCACGATTTATCCACCGCCGTCTACTTGCCCGTGACCGATGAAACCTGCGCCAGCCTGTTGCAGCCTGAGGGCGCGAAAGTCCTCGGCGAGCTGACGGACGCGCAACTGGCGGCAGTGCTGGTCATCCAGAATCTGGCCCAGGCCGCCGCCAGGGACCTCAACGCCGCAGCCGCCGAGAAGGTCCTGGCCCGGCTGCTCGCGTGGGCGGTGGATGGTCGGGTAGGGCTGTTGTCCGAAGCGCAGCGACTGTTCGATCCGCGCCAGTTGTATTTCGGCCTGAACGCGCTGCGCGGGCTGAACCTGCGGTTGCTGTTGGCCGAAGAAGTGGCGGCGCAGGAGTATCTGCTGGCGGACGGCAAATGGGATGACGAATTCAAGACCCGCCATCACGCGCTGAATAATCCGTTCAGCCAGCAGATGATCAGCCCCATCCAGCGCGAGCGCTGGCTGAGTTCGGCCCAGGACAAACTGGTCAGGACCTTCCGCGCCAATCTCGACGAGGACCTGCACGTGCAAGGCTATGCCGGGATCGGCAAAAGCCATCTGCTCGGGGCCCTGACCGAATGTCTGGACCCCGGGAAAACCCTGTTGCTGGCGCGCACCCCGGAAAAACTCGCGACTCTGCGTCAGCGCATGGGCATCAGCAATGATCGCAAGCCTGGCGTCACCTTCGAAGCGTTTGCGCGCGGGCTGATGCTCGGTCGCCGGCCACAGACCAAAGGGGCTGCCGCGCGGCTGCCGAGCAAGCGGAGTGTGGCGCAGGAGCTGAACATTCTCGGTTTTCGCGGACATGATGCGCAGCGCACGTTCAACGTCTGCCTGGAAACCCTTGAGCGCTATTGCCAGTCCCGCGACTACAGCCTGAGCGCCCAGCATCTGCCGTATTTCCAGCTGTCATTGAGCGGCCTCGAATCCAGGGTGCTGCTGGAATATGCCAGCCGCATCTGGACCTATCTTGAGGCCAATCCTGCGTGGGGCGGGCAGACGGGCTTCGAGGCGTTGGTGTTGGTCAAACGCGCGAGCCTGGCCGGCTGCGTGGTGCCGCCGCGCTATACCCACGTGCTGATCGACGAAAGCCAGGACATTCCTGCCTCGCTGCTGCAGATCATCGAGCGTGGCCGCCAGGTGCTGATTACCTTGGGCGATGAATACCAGCACGCCAGCCGCGATCTGGTGAAACGAAAGCGCGAAGTGCGCCAGAGCGATATCACCTATTCCGTGCGTTCGGGGCGTAATGTCGAGCGTCTGGTCAACCCGCTGATTTCCCGGCACTCGGAAAAGACCAAGGTGCCTTTCGAGGGCGCGCGTGAGGCGGACGTCGGCATCGAGTTTTATCCGCTGGGCTTTGTCCCGCCCGAAGGTTGCGTGGTGCTGACCGCCTCGCCGTGGGACTCCATGATGTGGGCCATGCAGTTGCACGATGCCAACTGCCTGTTCAGTTTTCCCGACCTGAAAGCCCAGCGCGACCTCGAGCATTTCATGACCACCGCCATCGAGCTGTTCAAGGTCGATTATTACAGTGCCGAATACAGCGACAAGGGGCCGCACCGCTATTTCAGCGACTTGCCCGACTGGCAGCAGGTGCGCGCGGCCAATCAGTTCGACGAGGCGTTCCTGTGGGTCGAGGCCGAGTTGCAGAAGGGGTTCAAGGTGTCTGACCTGACCCGGCTGCAGCGGATGATTGGCGGCCCCGGCAAAAGCTGCATGCTGATGCAGGCACAAGCGGCCGGCGGCATGGAGTTCGACCGGGTGCTGCTGACGCCGGAGCTGCTGACCAACGTCAAGTTCAAGGACGCCTATGCGTTCGACGAGCGCATCTGTGCGGTGTACATCGCCATCTCCCGCGCCCGCCAGCAGCTTTATCTGCCGTACGACGTGGTCGAATGGATCGAATTTCACGATTACCAGAAATTCCGCGAATCGCACGGTCACTGATTGCCGGGCGACTATCCCCCTGTAGGAGTGAGCCCTGCTCGCGATAGCGGTGTATCAGTCAACATCTTCAGTGACTGACACACCGCTATCGCGAGCAGGGCTCACTCCTACAAAGGAGGCCGATGCGTCCCCGAATCCGGCGGATATTCCCCCGTCAACCGCCCCCCCAACCAGATTAGACGAGCACACCGGATGCAATTTTGCCCTTGCTCCGCTAGCATTAGCCGCTTCAGCTTCCTTCGTTGCGACGGTTTTCGATGAGTTATCAGGTTCTTGCACGTAAATGGCGTCCGCGCTCGTTCCGCGAAATGGTCGGCCAGACCCATGTGCTCAAGGCTCTGATCAATGCCTTGGACAGCCAGCGGCTGCACCACGCGTACCTGTTCACCGGTACCCGCGGGGTCGGTAAGACCACCATTGCGCGGATCATTGCCAAATGCCTGAACTGTGAGACAGGTATCACCTCCAGCCCCTGCGGCGAATGTTCGGTATGCCGCGAGATCGACGAGGGGCGCTTTGTCGACCTGATCGAGATCGACGCCGCGAGCCGGACCAAGGTCGAAGACACCCGCGAGCTGCTCGACAACGTGCAGTACGCCCCGAGCCGTGGGCGCTTCAAGGTCTACCTGATCGACGAAGTGCACATGCTCTCCAGCCATTCGTTCAATGCGCTGCTGAAAACCCTCGAAGAGCCGCCGCCCTACGTCAAGTTCATCCTCGCGACCACGGATCCGCAGAAACTTCCGGCAACCATTTTGTCGCGCTGCCTGCAGTTTTCGCTGAAGAACATGACGCCGGAGCGCGTGGTCGAGCATTTGACCCACGTGCTGACTGCCGAAAACGTACCGTTCGAAGACGATGCACTGTGGCTGCTCGGTCGCGCCGCTGACGGCTCGATGCGCGACGCCATGAGCCTCACCGACCAGGCCATCGCCTTCGGTGAAGGCAAGGTTCTGGCCACCGATGTGCGGGCGATGCTCGGCACGCTGGATCACGGCCAGGTCTATGACGTTCTGCATGCGCTGATCGAAGGCGATGCCAAGGCGTTGCTCGAAGCCGTGCGCCATCTGGCCGAGCAAGGCCCGGACTGGAACGGCGTGCTCTCGGAAATTCTCAATGTGCTGCACCGCGTGGCCATCGCCCAGGCGTTGCCGGAAGGTGTCGATAACGGTCATGGCGACCGGGATCGGGTGCTGGCGCTGGCGCAGGCGCTGCCGGCCGAAGACGTGCAGTTCTATTACCAGATGGGCCTGATCGGCCGTCGCGACTTGCCGCTGGCGCCGGATCCTCGCGGTGGTTTCGAGATGGTCTTGCTGCGGATGCTGGCCTTCCGGCCCGCAGACACGGCGGACGCCCCGAGGCAACCGCTAAAGCCAGTGGGGATCAGCCAGGCCACAGTTGATTCCGCAAACTCAGTGGCTGCCGCGCCGAAACCTGCGCCGGTAGTCGCTGCGACTGTTGCGCCGACGCCTGCACCTGCAGCGATGGCTGCTCCTCTGCCAGCGCCGGCGCCGGAACCCGCGCCTGTTGCGGTCGCCGAGCCTGAGCTGCAGTCAGAACCCGAGCCGGTGGTCGCCGAAGAAGTCGTCGACCTGCCGTGGAACGACCCGGTCGCCTCCGAGCCTGAACCGGCACCTGCGCAGCAACCGGCCGTCGAGCCGATGCTGGAAACTGCCAGCGAGCAGCCCGAGTTGCCGCCGATGCCGCTGCCGACCCCGGACAGCGTGGTGCCGGATGCGCCGGAGTGGGCCGCGGCGCCGATTCCCGAACCGTCGGTCGCCGATGTCGATGCCGCCACCCCGGGCATGGACCTGGACGACGAGCCGCCGCTGGACGAAGACTACATCGAGCCGGACATGGATTCGGCTTACAGCTACCTCGACGATCTGGCCAGCGAACATGCCGCCGAGCCGGCTCCGGAACCCGAGCCGGAGCCCGCCGCCGCGCCGGCCACCGGTCTGGCTCTACAATGGCTGGAGCTGTTCCCGCAACTGCCGATCTCCGGCATGACCGGTAGCATCGCCGCCAACTGCACGCTGATCGCGGTCGATGGCGACCATTGGTTGCTGCACCTGGACCCGGCGCACAGTGCGCTGTTCAACGCCACACAGCAGCGGCGCTTGAACGATGCCTTGAACCAGTTCCACGGTCGCACCCTGACCCTGACCATCGAGCTGATCAAACCGGAGCAGGAAACCCCGGCGCAGGCCGCGTCCCGTCGCCGCGCCAACCGTCAGCGCGAGGCGGAGGAATCGATCCACGGCGATCCGTTCATCCAGCAGATGGTCCAGCAGTTCGGTGCGGTGGTGCGACACGATACTATTGAACCTGTCGACGCTCTGGTGACTCAGGGCTAATAACTGAAGGCGTTTGGCGTGCACGCGCCGGGCGCTGTTTTGATCCAAGTACGTTTGAGGTGATTCCCATGATGAAAGGTGGCATGGCCGGCCTGATGAAGCAGGCGCAGCAGATGCAGGAAAAAATGGCCAAGATGCAGGAAGAACTGGCCAACGCCGAAGTCACCGGCAAGGCCGGCGGCGATATGGTCACCGTGGTGATGACCGGTCGTCACGACGTGAAAAGCGTCAGCATCGACCCAAGCCTGGTTGAAGGCCTGAGCGAAGACGACAAGGAAATGCTCGAAGCCGTGGTCGCCGCCGCCGTCAACGACGCCGTGCGCAAGATCGAAGCCAACAGCCAGGAAAAAATGGGCAGCATGACCGCCGGCATGAACCTGCCAGCGGGTATGAAACTGCCATTCTGATTCGCCAGTGCGCGACAGATGAGCTACACAAAATGCCAGGCATCGCGCCTGGCATTTTTGTTTCTGGCGGGTGGAGAGTTGTGTTGGTCATGCGGACGCCTTCGCGAGCAAGCCCGCTCCCACAGGTGATTGCATTCCATCTGGAGAAATGCGGTCGAATGTGGGAGCGGGCTTGCTCGCGAAGAAGTCGACTTGGTCCGCCTGAAGAAACATCGAACACCCCACAGCCTGAACGGTCTGCTCCCTATACCCGCTGAATTCATCATTCACAGGAGACGCTGACATGTCCGACCCTCTGACCCTCAATCAACGCTTCGTTCTCGCTTCACGCCCGGTCGGCGCGCCGACCCCGGAAAATTTCCGTCTGGAGCGCGAAGCCTTGCCGGACCTCGAAGAAGGGCAAGTGTTGCTCAAGACCCTCTACCTGTCGCTGGACCCGTATATGCGCGGACGCATGAGCGACGCTCCGTCCTACGCCGCACCGGTACAAATCGGCGAAGTGATGACCGGTGGGGCTGTCAGCCGTGTCGAAGACTCGCGTCATCCGAAATTCCACAAGGGTGATCTGGTGGTCGGCGCGACAGGCTGGCAGAGCCACAGCATCAGCGACGGGCGCAACATCATGCCGATCCCGTCCGGTCTGCCGAGTCCGTCGATGGCCCTCGGGGTACTGGGCATGCCGGGGATGACCGCTTATATGGGGCTGATGGACATCGGCCAGCCGAAAGAGGGCGAAACTCTGGTGGTTGCCGCAGCGTCCGGCGCAGTCGGCTCGGTGGTCGGCCAAGTGGCGAAGATCAAAGGCTTGCGCGCGGTGGGCGTGGCCGGTGGCGCCGAGAAGTGCAAATACGTGGTCGAGGAGTTGGGCTTTGATGCCTGCATCGATCACAAGGCGCCGGACTTCGCCGAGCAACTGGCCAAGGCCTGCCCGGACGGCATCGACATCTATTACGAGAACGTCGGTGGGCACGTGTTCGAGGCCGTGCTGCCGCTGCTCAACCCCAAGGCACGGATTCCGCTGTGCGGTTTGATCGCCGGCTACAACGCGTCTGAAGCGCCGCAAGGCCCGGATCGTCTGCCGCTGCTGCAACGCACGCTGCTGACCAAGCGTGTGCGGATTCAGGGCTTCATCGTGTTCGATGACTATGGCGATCGTCAGCCGGAATTCATCAGCCACATGGTGCCGTGGGTGCGCGACGGCAAGGTGAAATTCCGCGAGGACGTGGTGCAGGGCCTGGAGCAGGCGCCCGAGGCGTTTATCGGTCTGCTGGAGGGGCGCAACTTCGGCAAACTGGTGGTGAAGGTCGCCGAGGACTGAGCATTTGACGCTGGCCGGAGGCGCGGGTATAAACCGCGTCTCGTTGTTTCGTCGGACTTTTTACCCATGAGCTTCAGCCCTTTGATTCGCCAACTGATCGACGCCCTGCGAACCTTGCCGGGCGTGGGTCAGAAAACCGCCCAGCGCATGGCGTTGCAGTTGCTCGAACGTGACCGCAGCGGCGGCACGCGCCTGGCCCAGGCCTTGAGCCAGGCCATGGAAAGGGTCGGGCATTGCCGTCAGTGCCGCACGCTGACCGAAGACGATCTGTGCCCGCAGTGCGCCGATACCCGCCGCGACGACACGCTGCTGTGCGTGGTGGAGGGGCCGATGGACGTGTATGCAGTGGAGCAGACCGGTTTCCGTGGCCGCTACTTCGTGCTCAAAGGGCACTTGTCGCCGCTCGATGGTCTGGGCCCTGAGGCGATCGGCATTCCACAGTTGATGGCGCGGATTGAGGAGGCGGGCACGTTCACCGAAGTCATCCTCGCCACCAACCCGACGGTCGAGGGTGAAGCCACTGCGCATTACATTGCGCAGTTGCTGCAGAACAAAGGACTGATTGCCTCGCGGATTGCCCACGGTGTGCCGCTGGGCGGTGAGCTGGAGCTGGTGGACGGCGGGACACTGGCGCATTCGTTTGCCGGGCGTAAGCCGATTGTTCTCTGAATTTGCGGCGTTTGACCTGACGCCTTCGCGAGCAAGCCCGCTCCCACATTGGTTTTGTGTCGTTCACAAATCCCCTGTGGGAGCGGGCTTGCTCGCGAAGGGCGCGCCTCGGTCTATCTGATTCACACAATTGAGTTGAAAACCAAGCAAGCGCTCGGTTAACGTCGGCCAACCCTTCGATGGAGTTCGCCGATGCCTGCCTTCCAGGAATACTTCGACCCCAGCCACCAAATGGTCCGCGACAGCGTCAGACGTTTCGTCGAGCGTGAGATCCTGCCGGACGTCGATGCGTGGGAAGAGGCCGAAAGCTTTCCCCGTGAGTTGTACCTGAAAGCCGGGGCGGCGGGGATTCTCGGCATCGGCTATCCCGAAGCGCTGGGCGGCAGTCATGAAGTCGATCTGTTCGCCAAGGTCGCCGCCAGTGAAGAGCTGATGCGCTGCGGCTCCGGCGGGCTGGTGGCGGGGCTGGGTTCGCTGGATATCGGCCTGCCACCGATCGTCAAATGGGCGCGGCCCGAGGTGCGCGAGCGCGTGGTGCCGGCAGTGCTCAGTGGTGAAAAGATCAGCGCGCTGGCGGTCACCGAACCCGGCGGCGGTTCCGACGTCGCCAATCTGCAAACCCGCGCCGTGCGTGACGGCGATGTCTATCGGGTCAGCGGCAGCAAAACCTTTATCACCAGTGGCGTGCGTGCCGATTGCTACACCGTTGCGGTGCGCACTGGTGCGCCGGGGTTCGGCGGCATCAGTCTGCTGCTGATCGAGAAGGGTACCCCAGGCTTCACTGTAGGTCGCCAGCTGAAGAAAATGGGCTGGTGGGCCTCGGACACCGCTGAGTTGTTCTTCGACGACTGTCGGGTGCCTGTGGGCAATCTGATCGGCGCCGAGAACATGGGCTTCGCCTGCATCATGGGCAATTTCCAGAGCGAACGGCTGGCACTGGCGCTGATGGCCAACATGACTTCACAGCTGGCGCTGGAAGAGGCATTGAAGTGGGCGCGCGAGCGGGAGGCATTCGGTAAACCGATCGGCAAGTTTCAAGTGATCAAGCATCGCCTGGCGGAAATGGCCACGGCGCTGGAAGTATCGCGCGAGTTCACCTACCGGCAGGCGGCGAAGATGGCGGCGGGGCAGAGTGTGATCAAGGAGATTTCCATGGCCAAGAACTTTGCCACGGACACTTCGGACCGGATCACCAGCGAAGCGGTGCAGATTCTCGGTGGGCTGGGTTACATGCGCGAGAGCCTGGTGGAGCGGCTGTATCGGGATAACCGCATTCTGTCGATTGGCGGCGGGACGCGGGAGGTGATGAACGAGATCATCAGCAAGCAGATGGGGCTTTAGATTTTGCAGTGAGGCTGCCGGCCCATTCGCGAGCAAGCCCGCTCCCACATTCGATCGTGTTCCCTCAGGGGAATGCGGTCGAATGTGGGAGCGGGCTTGCTCGCGAAGGCGTAATGGCAGGCGCCGCTTACTTGTCAGTCAGGGCAAACTGCGTCAGGCAGAAGCTGGGAATCCCCATGTCCTCAAGACGCTGCGAGCCGCCCAGCTCCGGCAGATCAATGATCGCCGCCGCTTCATGCACCCGCGCACCCATGCGGCGGATCAGGTTGGCGGCGGCGATCAGCGTGCCGCCGGTAGCGATCAGGTCATCGAACATCACCACCGAATCACCTTCGCACAGGCTGTCGGCGTGCACTTCGAGGAAGGCTTCGCCGTACTCGGTTGCGTATCCTTCGGCCAGCACGTCCGCCGGCAGTTTGCCTTGCTTGCGAAACAGCACCAGCGGCTTGTTCAACTGATAGGCCAGTACCGAGCCGATCAGGAAACCACGCGCATCCATCGCGCCGATGTGAGTGAAGTCGGCTTCCACATAGCGGTGAGCGAAGCTGTCCATTACCAGGCGCAGTGCCGTTGGCGACTGGAACAGTGGGGTGATGTCGCGAAAAATCACGCCGGGTTTCGGGAAGTCGATCACGGGGCGGATCAGGGATTTGATGTCGAAGGAGTCGAAGACCATCGTCGAGGTGTCCTGGCAGGGCTGCAAACGGCGCAGTATACCCGCGGCTGAAACGCTTCGCTCAACCGCGGATCGAGATCAGCCTTCGAGCGAGCCGCCGGCCAGGGCGCACAGCTGGATCGGGTCGAGGATGTGGATCTCTTTGCCCTCGGCAGCGATCAGTTCGTTCTGCTGGAAGCGCGTGAACACCCGCGACACGGTTTCCACCGCCAGCCCCAGGTAGTTGCCGATTTCGTTGCGCGACATGCTCAGGCGGAATTGGTTGGCCGAGAACCCGCGGGCGCGGAAGCGTGCCGACAGGTTGACGAGGAATGTGGCGATGCGTTCGTCGGCAGTTTTCTTCGACAGCAACAGCATCATTTGCTGGTCGTCGCGGATTTCCCGGCTCATCACGCGCATCAACTGGCGGCGCAGCTGCGGCAGTTGCAGGGCCAGTTCGTCGAGGCGTTCGAAAGGAATTTCGCAGACTGAAGTGGTCTCCAGGGCCTGGGCCGATACCGGATGTTTTTCGGTGTCCATGCCAGACAGACCGACCAGTTCGCTCGGCAGGTGGAAACCGGTAAGTTGCTCTTCGCCGGTGTCGCTCAGGCTGAAGGTTTTCAGAGCGCCGGAGCGTACTGCATAAACGGAATCGAAGGTGTCGCCCTGGCGAAAAAGGAACTCACCTTTTTTCAACGGGCGGCCACGTTTAACGATTTCGTCCAGCGCATCCATGTCTTCCAGATTCAGCGACAGTGGAAGGCACAGCGGTGCCAGGCTGCAATCCTTGCAATGGGCCTGGTTGTGAGCGCGCAGTTTAACTGGCTCGGACATTTCTTCAATCCTTGTGGGAAAACACACATAAGCCGTAAGGGTAACCCACGGGAGGACATTCAGGCCAGTGCACGGCGACTTTGTCCTACGGACATTAAGCCGCAGGGCGGGTGGTCAGGCAAAACCTCAAGCTCGGCTCACTGCCGAGCAAAAACTAAATCACCCGCGAAAAGCGCTGACGGTTCTGCTGTTCCAGGTACGCGTCGAACACCATGCACACCGAGCGCACCAGCAGGCGTCCGGCCGGCAGCACCTCGATGCGCTCGCGGCTCAGGCTGATCAGACCGTCGTTGGCCATGCCCTGCAGTTGTGGCCACAGCGTGCCGAAATAGCCCTGGAAATCGATGTTGAACGCGTGCTCGATCTCGGCAAATTCCAGGCTGAAATTGCAGATCAACTGCTGGATCACCGCGCGGCGCAGACGGTCGTCGGCGTTGCACACCAGGCCGCGGCTGGTCGCCAGTTGTGCGGCGGCGAGGCTGTTCTGGTACTGGTTGAGGTCGCTGCTGTTCTGACAGTAAAGGTCGCCGATCTGGCTGATCGCCGAAACGCCCAGACCAATCAGGTCGCAATGGCCGTGGGTGGTGTAGCCCTGGAAATTGCGTTGCAGGGTCTGTTCTTCCTGGGCGATCGCCAGTTCATCGTCCGGCAGGGCGAAATGATCCATGCCGATGTAGCGGTAACCGGCGGCGGTCAGTTGCTCGATGGTGTGCTGGAACATCTCCAGCTTTTGCGCCGGGCTTGGCAGTTCGTGGCTGTTGATCCGCCGTTGCGGCATGAAGCGCTCCGGCAGGTGCGCATAGTTGAACACCGAGAGCCGGTCCGGTTGCAGGCTGATCACTTCTTCAACGGTGCGCGCGAAGTTCTCCGGCGTCTGCTTGGGCAGACCGTAGATCAGATCGATGTTGATCGAGCGAAATTGCAGGGTGCGCGCGGCGTCGATCACCGCGCGGGTTTCTTCCAGGCTCTGCAGGCGATTGACCGCACGCTGCACCGCCGGGTCGAGGTCTTGCAGGCCGATGCTGACCCGATTGAAGCCGAGTTCGCGCAACAGGCCCATGGTCGACCAGTCGGCTTCGCGCGGGTCGATCTCGATGCCGTAATCGCCGGAATCGTCATTCAGCAGGTTGAAGTGTTTGCGCAGGTGCGCCATCAACTGCCGCAGCTCGTCGTGGCTGAGGAAGGTCGGGGTGCCGCCGCCGAAGTGCAGTTGCTCGACGGTCTGCGAGGGTTCCAGATGGCAGGCAATCAGCTGGATTTCCTGCTCCAGCCGTTGCAGATATGGCTGCGCACGGCCGCGATCCTTGGTGATGACCTTGTTGCAGGCGCAGTAGTAACAAATGTTCGCGCAGAACGGCACATGCACGTACAGCGACAACGGGCGCAACGCCTTGCGGCTGTCGCGCAGGGCATGGAACAGGTCGAAAGTGCCGACCTGACTGTTGAATTGCACGGCGGTCGGATACGAGGTGTAGCGCGGCCCCGCCAGGTCGTAGCGGCGGATCAGATCTGAGTCCCAACGAATGGCGTCGAGCATGCGGGCATTCCCCGGATAGGCTGGCAGTGTGGGCGAGTCTATCGGGGTGCGGCGCTGGGCCTCTTGATTTGCATCAACGGTGGTTGAAGGCTGTACCTGGTTTTTTGTGGCGAGGGGGCTTGCCCCCGTTGGGCTGCGAAGCGGCCCTCGGCATTCAGCCAATCAGAACAGGTTGTCCGGATTTACGACTGCTGCGCAGCCGGACGGGGGCAAGCCCCCTCGCCACAGTTTCAGTGGCCCATCAGCCAATGTTGGTGAGGACCAGGAAGTGTCCAGATCCCGAATAGAATCACCAGCAAACCGCCAGCCATGCGCACGCTGCGTTTGCGCAAAATGGCAGTGACGCGTTCCGCCGCAAGCCCGGTGGCCAGCAGCACCGGCCATGTACCCAGCCCGAACGCCAGCATCAACAACGCACTGTCCAGCGCATTGCCTTGGCTCGCCGACCACAGCAGCGTGCTGTAAACCAGCCCGCACGGCAGCCAGCCCCACAGCGCGCCGAGCAACAGCGCGCGCGGCAGGGTCGACACCGGCAGCAAGCGGTTGGCCACCGGCTGGATGTAGCGCCACACACCACGGCCAAGGCTTTCGATGCGGGTCAGGCCGCTCCACCAGCCGGCCAGGTACAGGCCCATGGCGATCAGCAGCAGCCCGGCGAGGATGCGCATGAACATCGCCGCCGGGCTGTTCGCCACCGCCCAGCCGGCCAGGCCGATCAGCAGGCCGGCGGTGGCGTAGCTGAGGATGCGGCCGAGGTTGTACGCCAGCAGCAAGCGAAAGCGCCGGCTGCGCTGCTCCTTGGGAATCGCCAGGGTCAGCGCGCCCATCAGACCGCCGCACATGCCCAGACAATGACCCCCGCCAAGCAGGCCGAGGATCAGCGCCGACACCAGCAGCGGCGACAGTTCAAGCATGGGGTGGCGCCTTGTCCTGCGGCTGCTCTGCCTTGGCTTCGTCGACGGCGGCGGTGTGCTTCGGATCCTGATCATCGAACAGGATGCTGTGGGCCGGGCCGTCAAGGTCGTCGTACTGACCGCTGTCCACCGCCCAGAAGAAGATGTACACGGCAATGGCCACGATCAGCAGGGCAGCGGGGATCATCACGTAAAGAGCTGGCATCGGCACTCCGGGCTCGCGCGGTTCAGGCCGGCAGCGGGCGGGTTTCTGAGCGGGTGGCGGCGACCGGCGCACTCGGCAGGCGAGTCAGGCGCAAGGCGTTGAGCACCACGGTCAACGAACTGATCGACATGCCGACCGCGGCCCATACCGGAGTGATCCAGCCGAGGGCGGCGAACGGCAACATGAAGCCATTGTACAGCGCCGCCCACAGCAGGTTCTCGATGATTACCCGGCGAGTGCGCCGCGCCAGCGTGAACGCCTGCACCAGCGCGTCGAGGCGGTTGGACAGCAGCACCGCATCGGCACTGGTTTTCGCCAGATCGGTGGCCGAGCCCATGGCCACGCTAATATCCGCGGCGGCCAGCACCGGTACGTCGTTCACGCCGTCACCGAGCATCAGCACTTTGCGACCTTCTGTATGCAATTGTTGCAGCACTTGCAGTTTGTCGTCCGGGCGCAGGCCGCCCCGGGCTTCGTCGATACCCAGCTCGGCGGCAACGCTGGCGACCATCGGCGAACTGTCGCCGGAGAGCAACAACGTACGCCAGCCACGGGCCTTGCACGCGGCGAGCAGCGCCGGCGCATCGTCGCGCAGGCGATCGTCGAGAACGAACCACGCCAGCGGACCTTGATCATCACCGAGCAGCAGCCATTGGCCCGCTTCATTGGGCATCGCCGGCACCGGGGCGCCGCTGAGGTCGCAAACGAATTCGGCCTGGCCAATGCGCAAGCGTTGCGTATCGACCAGCCCTTCGAGACCAAGCCCCGGCGTACTGTGCACGTCTTCGGCGGCCAGCGGCGCACGGCCAAAGGCGCGGGCAATCGGATGCTCAGAGCGGTTTTCCAGCGCGGCGGCGAGGCTCAGGCATTGATCGCTGTTTAACCTGCCCAGTGGACGGATCGAACGCAACACCAGCCGTCCCTCAGTGAGAGTGCCGGTCTTGTCGAAGATCACCGTGTCGATCTGGTTCAAGCCTTCCAGCACATGGCCACGGGTCAGCAGCAGGCCGAGTTTGTGCAAGGTGCCGGTGGCGGCGGTGAGTGCGGTCGGCGTGGCCAGCGACAACGCGCAAGGGCAGGTCGCGACCAGCATCGCCAGAACAATCCAGAACGCTCGCGACGCATCCAGTTGCCACCACAACAGGCCGATGGCCGCCGCCGCGATCAGCGATAACAGCAGGAACCATTGCGCGGCACGGTCGGCGATCTCCGCCAGCCGCGGCTTCTCGGCCTGGGCGCGATCGAGCAGGCGGACGATGGCCGACAGCCGGGTGTCCTGACCCAGCGCCAGCACTTCGACGGTCAGCGCGCCTTCGACATTCAAGGTGCCGGCGGTCACCGCGTCGCCGCTCATGCGCGGCTGCGGCAGGTATTCGCCGGTCAGCAGCGATTCGTCGATGCTCGACTGGCCATCGAGGATCTTGCCATCGGCCGGCAGGATCGCCCCCGGTTGCACCAGCACTCGGTCGCCGAGGCGCAGTTCGCTGAGCAGAATCCGTTCACTGTGGCCGTCGGCGTCGAGGCGCAGGCACGAGGCCGGCAGCAAGTTAACCAGTTGCGCAGTCGCGGCGGCCGTGCGTTCGCGGGCGCGGCGTTCCAGATAACGCCCGGCGAGCAGGAACAGCGCGAACATGCCCACAGCGTCGAAATACAGCTCGCCGACCCCGGTGATCGAAGTCCAGATCCCGGCAATATAGGCGCTGCCAATTGCCAGCGACACCGAGACGTCCATGGTCAGGTGACGGGTGCGCAGATCGCGCATCGCGCCTTTGAAGAACGGCGCGCAGCTGTAAAACACGATCGGTGTGGTGAGGAACAGCGCGACCCAGCGCAGGATCGTGTGCAGTTCCGGGCTAAGGTCGATATTGAATTCCGGCCAGGTCGCCATGGTCGCCATCATTGCCTGGAACCACAGCAGTCCGGCAACACCGAGCTGGCGCAGGGCGAGACGGTTTTCGCTGGCCAGTTGTTCGCTGGCGCGGTCGGCTTGGTACGGGTGGGCGGCGTAACCGATGTGGCGCAGCTCGGCGAGGATCTGGCTCAGCGGCAATTGCCCGTCAGCCCATTGCACATGCAGGCGATGGTTGGACAGATTCAGTCGCGCTTCGGCGATGGCGGGCAGGGTGCGCAGGTGTTTCTCGATCAGCCAGCCGCAGGCGGCACAACTGATGCCCTCCATCAGCAGGGTAGTTTCGGCGAGGTCGCCCTGATGACGGACGAAAGGTTGCTGCACGTCGGCGCGGTCGTACAGCGCCAGTTCATCGCTCAGTTGCACCGGCAACGCGTCGGGGTTGGCCGAGGCTTCGCTGCGATGCTGGTAATAGCTTTGCAGCCCGCCGGCGACGATGGCCTCGGCCACAGCCTGACAGCCCGGGCAGCAGAATTCGCGGGACTCCCCGAGCACAACGGCGGTGTAGCGGCTGCCGGACGGGACGGGCAGGGCGCAGTGGTAGCAGGGGAGTGGGGTGGTCATCAGATTTTCGCTAGTACCGCCAAATCACTACAACCCCTGTAGGAGCTGCCGAAGGCTGCGATCTTTTGATCTGGTTCTTGAAAAATCAAAGTCAAAAGATCGCAGCCTTCGGCAGCTCCTACAGGGGGTCGGCTTATTTTTTCAGGTCTTCGGCGCCCTGCAGCGGTTCATCACCGAGCAGCAGGTCTTTGTCATGGCTGACCAGTTCTTCTTCGAACATGCGCCACACGTGGTCATCCTGGCTGCCCAGCAGCTCGACAAAACGCCGGCCTTCGACCTTGTCGCCCAACTGGCCGATGTAACGGCCGGTTTCGGTTTCGCTGCGGGTCAGGACGATCTTGCGATCCTTCTCCGGCTGGGTGGGCGAGATCAGGTTGAGTTCCAGGGTTTTCGGCTGGCTGTCGCCGCTCAGGCGCAGATCGACTTCGCCGGTGACGTCGTCCAGGTGCACATTGGCGCGCATCTTCAGGTTCTGTGCCAGCAGTTCGCGATCCAGCGAGCGGTTGATGCCCTTGCCGGCCTCGTAATAGTTGTCGTTGACCAGGTTGTCCGGGTTGTTCACCGCAATCGTCACCATCGACAGGGTCAGCGTCACCGAACAGGCCAGAATTCCGATGATGATCCATGGCCAAAGGTGCTTGTACCAAGGGCTTGCGGCGTTTGCGGCGGGCATGTGCAGTTCTCTCAACGGGTTTGTGGGCCGATGAATCGGCTCTTGGCTTCAACGTGGACGCTGTCGTCGTCGGCATCCTTGAGGATGAATTTCACCTCGTTGGTGCTCGACGGCAATTGTTCCGGTGCGCTCGACAACTCCACCGGCATGCTGAAAATCTCGCCGGCCGGGACCTTGATCTCGCGTTTGCCCTGCAGGCGCAGGTCCGGCAGGCCGGCAGCTTCCAGCACGTAGGTGTGGTCGCGCTGATCCTTGTTCATGATCTTCAGGCTGTAAACGTTTTCGATCCGGCCTTCAGCATTCTCGCGGTACAACACACGGTCCTTGCTGACGTCGAAACCGACCAGCGAGCGCATGAAGAACGCGGCCACCAACAGGCTGATCATCGCCAGCAGCACCACCGCGTAGCCGATCAGGCGTGGCCGCAGTTTATGGGTTTTCTGGCCCGACAGGTTGTGCTCGGTGGTGTAGCTGATCAGCCCGCGCGGGTAGTCCATCTTGTCCATGATCGCGTCGCAGGCGTCGATGCACGCAGCACAACCGATGCACTCGATCTGCAGGCCGTCGCGGATGTCGATGCCGGTCGGACACACCTGAACGCACATGGTGCAGTCGATGCAGTCACCAAGGCCCATGGCCTTGTAATCAACGCCTTTCTTGCGCGGACCACGGCTTTCGCCGCGACGCGGATCATAGGAAACGACCAGCGTGTCTTTGTCGAACATCACGCTCTGGAAGCGTGCGTATGGACACATGTAAATGCACACCTGCTCGCGCAGCCAGCCGGCGTTGCCGTAGGTGGCGAGGGTGAAGAAACCGACCCAGAAATACGACCAGCCATCGGCCTGGCCGGTGAAGAAATCGAGCACCAGTTCACGGATCGGCGAGAAGTAGCCGACAAAGGTCATGCCGGTGACGAAACCGATCAGCAGCCACAGCGAATGTTTGGCCAGCTTGCGCAGGAACTTGTTGGCGCTCATCGGCGCCTTGTCGAGTTTGATGCGCTGGTTGCGGTCGCCTTCGGTGACCTTTTCGCACCACATGAAAATCCATGTCCACACGCTCTGCGGGCAGGTGTAGCCACACCAGACGCGGCCGGCGTACACGGTTATGAAGAACAGGCCGAACGCGGCAATGATCAGCAGGCCCGAGAGCAGAATGAAGTCCTGCGGCCAGAAGGTGGCGCCGAAGATGAAGAACTTGCGTTCGGGCAGGTTCCACCACACCGCCTGATGGCCGCCCCAGTTGAGCCAGACCGTACCGAAATACAACAGGAACAGCGCGGCACCGCCCATCATCCGCAGATTGCGGAACACGCCGGTGAAAGCACGGGTGTAGATTTTTTCTCGAGAGGCGTAGAGATCGACGCTGTTGTTCGGGTTTTTGCTCGGCGGTGTGACGTCGTGTACCGGAATCTGGTTGCTCATCATTGCATCCCACGGCAGTGGAAAAATGCCTCGGTCGATACGTGCCGACCGCGGTCAGAAAGAAGTGTTGCAGTGGCGCAATGATACGCCTGTCGCTCTGGCTCAAGGGTGCGACCTTTGGTCGCGTTGGGTAAATAGCATTATTGGTGTAGCGAATGCAGCAAAGCGTGATGCAGATCAATTGACTTGTTGAGTATGGACAGTTTTCGCGTGGTCGCTCGGTCATCGATCCCAAGGGTTGATCAGGGCGACACCGCTTGCCTGGAAGTCACTGACATTACGCGTGACAACCGTGAGCCCGTGCACCAGGGCTGTGGCAGCAATCAATGCATCGCTTTCGTTAGCCTGGTCGGGCACATGCAGGCTGGCGCAGCGCAATGCCACCGCGGCATCGACCGGCAGGATTCGCGCCTCGAACGCCGGCATGACGTGCCGTATCAGCCAACTGCGCAGCAACTTTCCCTGAGCGGGATCGCGCCGCTCCATTCGCAGCACACCGGTTTCCAGTTCTTTCAGGGTAATGGCCGAGATGTACAGGCGTGGTGCGCTGACGCTATTGGCCCAACTGACGACATTCGAATCGGCTTGCGGCTTGCGAAGTTCGGAAATCACATTGGTGTCGAGTAAATACATCAGGACAGATCCACGGGACGATGAATGATGACTGCTCGCTCGGTTTCGAATTCGATGTCGGCAGCCTCCGGCATGGCCAGCAAATCGACGATGCTGGCGCCTGCACCGCTCAGTTTCTGAAATTCCTCGATGCTCAGCAGTACATGAGAGGCCTTGCCACGGTCGGTGATGATCACTGGACCCAGACGTGCAGCCTTTTTGGCGCTGCTGGTGTCCTGATTGAATTCGCGGCTGGAGATGGTGGTGATTGCCATCATGGTTGACCTCTCGCAATACAGATGTAGCAACGTTACTACTTCGCCCTCGGGGCGGCAATCGAGGAAGACAGGACTCGACCTTCCGTTGGTCGGTCCATGACTGGCGTTAGTCGAGCCGACCTCGCACAAAGCGCAGGCCGCCCCGGGTTTATTCAGGTTCGGCTTCAACACTCAGGGCAGCCTGCCGCCGCCCAGGCTGTCGAGGCTGCCGGTATTTTTGTGGGGTTTGGTGGGGCGGTCGGCAGCGGGATGCCTCCGCTTGCGCGTCGCCAGGGCCTTGAACTTCGATGCTGTGTTTGCGTCAGCGGTTTCAGTGAGATCGTGCTCCACCGGGAGCGGGTCTTTGTCGCGATTCGACATGACGGCTTCATCCTTGAAGTGGCTCCGATGCGGATCATCGGGCTGTGGCAGACCCTACAGCTCGGCATGAATCGAGTCTATTAACCATGTGTCTCAAAGTATTAATCTCTCGTTGTTTCAATGTTTCAGAAATATCATTAGTTAATTAAGGTCTTTTGAGTTCTTGTTGTTTTGAATAGTTTGTTAGTTGTCCTGCATCCTAATAGATGCAGGTTGCAATTTTGATGAATAACCAAATGATGGAATGTTATGAAGATCAGGGAAGTTAATAAGCTTTTCGCATATCTGTGCCTGTTATCGTTGAGCACTCTGGCCTGGGCCAATGCAGGTGTTCCGCAGCACATGGTATTTGCCTCGGACCCGCAATACCCGTGGACCGAGAAATCGGACAGTGACGAAGATGAATCGAGCGCAGACTTCGACAAGCGCTCAAAGTGGCTGGTGGACAGCCAGTTCGCAAGCATTGCGCAGTTTCGCCAGGAAATGGGCGGGCAGGCGGCGGTACCGTTAATGATCAACGGCGACATGACTGCCTTCGGTCACGGCTGGCAGCGCTCCTTTTTAGCGACGATGCTGAGAAAACACTTTGGTGATCAGTATCTCTACGGGTTGGGTAACCATGATTATCAGAACAACGTGAATGACTGTTTCAGTGAGAGTTGCGCGGCGGGCAGTATTGTCGATTATCGCGATCATCACGTTGATAAAGTCGATCAGTTCGATCTGCAAGTGACCGGCAGTTTTTTGAATAAGCACTATCTCGGCAGTCTCGCTTACTCAAAGAACATCGGCGAAGTGCATCTGGTGCAGTTGAACAATGAGCCGACTTATCAGGTGAAGATTTCCCATGCGCTGAATCCGACTTCATTCGAT
The DNA here is from genome assembly GCF_054456575.1 of Pseudomonas sp. Eth.TT006. Lineage (NCBI taxonomy): Bacteria > Pseudomonadati > Pseudomonadota > Gammaproteobacteria > Pseudomonadales > Pseudomonadaceae > Pseudomonas > Pseudomonas sp. Eth.TT006. The sequence goes on from NZ_JBTJEN010000022.1 coordinate 64,895, forward strand.
ATCAGGCAATCGCTGGACTGGTTGGAGAATGATTTGCGGCAGGCGCGGGCTCAGGGCTACGCGATCATTATCAATATGCACAAGCCGTTTGACTGGAACGGCAGTTGGGAGCAACAGAAGCGCTTTCGCGAAATGATTGAAAAGTATCAGGTGACGGCCATATTCGCCGGCCACTTCCATGCCGATGGCGGTGACCAGACTTATGTGGGCGGGGTGCCGATGTTCCTTAGCGGTTCGGCCTCTCGGCAGACCTATCTGACGGCGAGTTTTTCCAGCGACCGCAAGCAGCTGGAGATCAGTCTGGTCGAAGCCAATGACTGGCGCAAACGGACGCCGGTGGCCACGGTGCCGGTGAAGTCGATCTTTGCCAGTCGACCATAAAAAAGCCCCCGTCAGCGCACTGGCGGGGGCTTTGTCTTGCGTCCGGCGTTGGCGTTACTGGGCCTCGGCTTCCGCAGGTTTGTCACCGTGAGACAGGCTGTAAACATAGGCCGCCAGCAGGTGCACCTTGTCGTTACCCTGCAGTTGTTCCTGCGCCGGCATCTGGCCCTGACGGCCGTAACGGATGGTCTGTTGCAGTTGCGCGAAGCTCGAACCGTAGATGAACGCGGCCGGGTGGGTCAGGTTAGGGGCGCCCATGGCCGGGGTGCCTTTGCCTTCCGGACCGTGGCAGGCCACGCAGTTGGCCGCGAACAGTTTCTGCCCGTTGGCCGGATCCGCCTTGGTGCCTTCCGGCAGTTTGCGGCCATCGAGCTGGGTGACCACGAAGGCCGCCACATCGGCTACGCCTTGCTCGCCAATCACTTCGGCCCAGGCCGGCATCACCGCGTGACGACCGCCCATGATAGTGGTCTTGATGGTTTCCGGCTCACCGCCCCAGCGCCAGTCGGCGTCGGTCAGGTTCGGGAAACCATAGGCGCCTTTGGCGTCGGAACCGTGGCACACCGAGCAGTTGGAGGCGAACAGCCGGCCACCCATTTTCAGTGCCTGTGGATCCTTGGCGACTTCTTCGATTGGCATGGCGGCGAACTTGGCGAAGATCGGCCCGAACCTGGCGTCCGAACGAGCCATTTCCTTTTCCCACTCGTGCACGCCGGTCCAGCCGGTCTGGCCGTTGGCGAACGCGGTCTGCTTGTCGTTATCGAGGTAGTTGTAGCCCGGCAGCAGGCCTTTCCAGTTGCCAAGGCCCGGGTACAGCACCAGATAACCCAGGGCAAACACGATGGTGCCCACGAACAGCATGAACCACCATTTCGGCAGTGGGTTGTCGTACTCCTCGATCCCGTCGAAGGAGTGGCCCACCGTCTCTTCCGTCTGCTCGCTGCGCTGGCCCTTGCGGGTCGACAGCAGCAGCCAGGTCAGGGAAAAGATCGTACCGAGACTGAGGACTGTGACATACAGACTCCAGAATGTAGTCATTCTTTGTTACTCCTAGAAGCTTGCTCGACGTGCTTGATGGCTTCGGGATCATCCGCAAAAGGCAGCAAGGTCGCGTCTTCGAACTCCGACTTGCGCTTGGGGCTGAACACCCACAGCGCCAGACCGATGAAGGCCACCATCACAACGACGGTGCCCAGGCCACGAATCATCCCGATATCCATGAAGAATCACCGTTTGCTTTTGATGATGGTGCCCAGGCCCTGCAGATAGGCCACCAGCGCGTCCATTTCGGTTTTGCCCTTTACGGCATCCTTGGCACCGGCGATGTCTTCGTCGGTGTAAGGGACGCCGAGCGTGCGCAACACTTCCATCTTCCTGGCCGTGTCTTTGCCGTCGAGCTTGTTTTCCACGAGGAACGGGTAAGCCGGCATTTTCGACTCAGGCACCACGTTGCGCGGGTTGTACAAATGCGCACGCTGCCAGTCATCGGAGTAACGACCGCCAACACGGGCCAGGTCCGGGCCGGTACGTTTGGAACCCCACAGGAACGGGTGATCCCAGACACTTTCACCGGCGACCGAGTAGTGGCCGTAGCGTTCGGTTTCGGCGCGGAACGGGCGGATCATCTGCGAGTGGCAGCCGACACAACCGTTGGCGATGTAGACGTCGCGGCCTTCCAGTTCCAGCGCCGAGCGGGGCTTCATGCCTTCGACCGGCTTGTTGGTGACGTCCTGGAAAAACAGCGGAACGATCTGCGTCAGGCCGCCAATGCTGACGGCAATGACCATGAAGAAGGCCAGCAGGCCAATGTTCTTCTCGACAGCTTCATGCTTCATCAGTGAGCTCCAACGACAGCGATCTGGGCGGCGGCATCGGCTTCAGCCGGGTTCGAGGCGCGCACGGTGCGCCAGACGTTGTAAGCCATCAGGAACATGCCGCTGGCGAAGAAAGCACCGCCCAGGGCACGCACGATGTAGCCCGGGTGGCTGGCTTGCAGCGCTTCGACGAACGAGTAGGTGAGGGTGCCGTCATCGTTGATTGCCCGCCACATCAGGCCCTGAGTGATGCCGTTGACCCACATCGAGGCGATGTAGAGCACGGTGCCGATGGTCGCGAGCCAGAAGTGCGCGTTGATCAGGCCGACGCTGTGCATCTGCGCACGCCCGAACAGTTTCGGGATCATGTGGTAGATCGCGCCGATCGAGATCATCGCCACCCAGCCCAGAGCGCCGGCGTGTACGTGGCCGATGGTCCAGTCGGTGTAGTGCGAGAGCGAGTTGACGGTCTTGATCGCCATCATCGGCCCTTCGAAGGTCGACATGCCGTAGAACGCCAGCGACACGACGAGGAAGCGCAGAATCGGGTCGGTGCGCAGCTTATGCCAGGCCCCCGACAGAGTCATCATGCCGTTGATCATGCCGCCCCAGCTTGGCGCCAGGAGGATGATCGACATCGCCATGCCCAGCGACTGCGCCCAGTCCGGCAGGGCGGTGTAGTGCAGGTGGTGCGGGCCGGCCCAGATGTACAGGGTGATCAGCGCCCAGAAGTGCACGATCGACAGGCGATAGGAGTAGATCGGGCGTTCGGCCTGTTTCGGCACGAAGTAGTACATCATCCCCAGGAAGCCGGTGGTGAGGAAGAAACCCACGGCGTTGTGGCCGTACCACCACTGGATCATCGCGTCGGTCGCGCCCGAGTAGGCGGAGTAGGACTTGAAGAAACTGACCGGCAGAGAGGCGTGGTTGACGATGTGCAGCATCGCGGTTACGACGATGAACGCGCCGTAGAACCAGTTACCGACATAGATGTGCTTGGTCTTGCGCTTGGTGATGGTGCCGAAGAACACCAGACCGTAGGAGATCCAGACAATGGCCAGCAGGATGGCGAGCGGCCATTCCAGTTCGGCGTATTCCTTGGTGGTGGTGTAACCCAGCGGCAAGGTGATGATTGCGCCGACGATAACCGCTTGCCAACCCCAGAAGGTGAAGGCGGCGAGGCTGTCGGAGATCAGTCGCGTCTGGCAGGTTCGCTGCACGACATAATAGGAAGTGGCAAACAGTGCACAACCACCGAAGGCGAAAATCACCAGGTTTGTGTGCAACGGGCGCAGGCGTCCAAAGCTCGTCCACGGCAGACCGAAGTTCAACTCCGGCCAGACCAGTTGCGAGGCGATGAAGACACCGAGCCCCATGCCAAGGATCCCCCAGACCACCGTCATGATGGCGAACTGGCGGACTACCTTATAGTTATAAGCAGTCGGACTGATTGCTGTGCTCATTCTAAGGTTCCACGGTTTAGGTGTTTTATTAGGATTAAAATCGGCCGCAAGTATGCAGAGAGCAGGGGGTCAATGCAACGCGCCATGACCTGGGTCAATGCTTTCCAACGCTGATTCTGCGGCCTTTCCATACGCCGCGTAAGGACAAAATCAGCCTCGGACAAAATGTCGCAGCGGACGAAAAAAGCCAGGGGTTCAGGTCAGGTGTAACGAGGTGTGTTCAAGCGCTACGTTCGGATGACGGACGGTCAATGGCACGACAGCCGGTATCTACCGGCCTTTGCGGCCACATCAGTCAGCCGGTTCGCAGAACACAGCTTTCAGGGTTGACCTGGAACCGGCGCAAACCAGTCCGCATCGAGCAAGCGTAGACCCGAATCGGGGGATTCGAAAGGAGGGGGGTGTGATGGGGTGCGACAAAAAGAAGCAGCTGCAAGCTGAAAGCTGCAAGCGACAAGATGGTTCAGGTCGCCTGCAGTATTGTATACAAAGCTTTTGATTTTACTTGGAGCTTTCAGCTTGAAGCTTGTCGCTCAATTGCTCGTTATTTTTTGAAAGGCTGTATACATAGGCGGCAAGCAACTGCACTTTATCGTTACCCAGCAGTTCGTTCTGTGCCGGCATGTGGCCCTGGCGACCATGGCGGATGGTCTGCTCAAGCTGTGTCAGGCTGGTGCCGTAGATAAATCCGGCCGGGTGCGTCAGATTCGGCGCACCCATGGCTTCAGTGCCCTGGCCGGTTGCCCCATGACAGGCTACGCAGGTGGTGCTGAACGCCTGCTGTCCTGCCTGCAGGTCCGCTTTGCTATCGGCGGGCAGCGGCAGGCCGGCCAGTTCGTGACGCACATACGCCGCGACGTTCTTCACGCCCGCCTCACCGAGCACTTCGCCCCAGGCCGGCATCGCCGCCATCCGCCCACCCATGATGGTGGTCTTGATGGTCTCGGCACTGCCGCCCCAGCGCCAGTCGCTGTCGGTCAGGTTAGGGAAACCGAACGCGCCCTTGGCGTCGGAACCGTGGCACACCGAGCAGTTGGAGGCGAACAGCCGACCACCCATTTTCAGCGCTTGCGGATCCTTCGCCACTTCCTCCAGCGGCATGGCGGCGAATTTGGCGAAGATCGGTCCGAACCTGGCGTCAGCCTTGTTCATTTCCTTTTCCCACTCGTGGACGCCGGTCCAGCCGTCCTCGTAGCCGGGCAGGATGCCTTTCCAGTTGCCCAGGCCCGGATACAGAATCAGATAGCCCACGGAAAACACCAGCGTGCCGGCGAACAGCATGAACCACCACTGCGGCAGCGGGTTGTCGTACTCCTCGATGCCGTCGAAGCTGTGGCCCATGGTCTGGTCGACGCTGCCCTTGGTCTCGCCCCGGCGGGTGCCGATCAGCAGCCAGGTCAGGCCGATCAGGCTGCCGATGGTCAGTACGCAGATCCACGTACTCCAGAAGGTGGTCATGGCCGGGTACTCCTTGTTTCAGATGCGGGGGTGGTGTCGGGTTGCGGCTCGTCGGCGAACGGCAGCAGGCGCGCCTCGGCGAATTCCGGCAGGCGCTTGCGGTTGAACACCCAAAGGGTCAGGCCGATAAACGCTACGAACACGACGACGGTGCCTAAGCCGCGAATCAGCCCTGTGCTCATTTCAATGACCATGGCTCACCTCTTGCTCTTGATTGCAGTGCCGAGCACTTGCAGGTAGGAGACGAGGGCGTCCATTTCGGTCTTGCCCTTGAGGCTGGCGACTGCGCCACTGATGTCGTCGTCGGTGTACGGCACGCCGAGGGTGCGCATGGTCTTGAGTTTGGTTTCGGTGTGGCTGCTGTCGACCGCTTGCGTGACCAGCCACGGGTAGGCCGGCATCTTCGACTCCGGCACGACGTTGCGCGGGTTGTACAAGTGCGCACGGTGCCAGTCATCCGAGTAACGCGCGCCGACCCGGGCCAGGTCCGGCCCGGTACGTTTCGAGCCCCACAGGAACGGGTGATCCCAGACGCTTTCACCGGCCACCGAGTAGTGCCCGTAGCGCTCGGTTTCGGCGCGGAACGGACGGATCATCTGCGAGTGGCAACCGACGCAACCTTCGCGGATGTAGATATCGCGGCCTTCCAGCTGCAGCGCGGTGTAGGGCTTCATGCCTTCCACCGGTTTGTTGGTGACGTCCTGGAAGAACAGCGGGACGATCTGGGTCAGGCCGCCGATGCTCACGGCGAACACCATGAGCAACATCAACAGGCCGACGTTCTTTTCAATCGTTTCGTGTTTCATGGCGGACTCCTCAGGCCATCTGCGCGGCAGCAACGACGTCAGCAGGCTGCGAGGCCCGCACGGTGCGCCAGGTGTTGTAAGCCATCAGGAACATGCCGCTGAGGAAAATCGCCCCACCAATCAGCCGCACGACGAAGCCTGGGTGGCTGGCCACCAGGGTTTCGACGAAGGAGTAGGTCAGCGTGCCGTCCTCGTTCACCGCGCGCCACATCAGGCCCTGGGCGATACCGTTGACCCACATCGAAGCGATGTAGAGCACGGTGCCGATGGTCGCGAGCCAGAAGTGCGCGTTGATCAGGCCAATGCTGTGCATCTGCTCTTTGCCGAAGACTTTCGGGATCATGTGGTACAGCGCGCCGATGGAAATCATCGCTACCCAGCCGAGAGCGCCGGCGTGCACGTGGCCGATGGTCCAGTCGGTGTAGTGGGAGAGGGCGTTGACCGTCTTGATCGCCATCATCGGACCTTCGAAGGTCGACATGCCGTAGAACGCCAGCGAGACCACGAGGAAACGCAGGATCGGGTCGCTGCGCAACTTATGCCAGGCGCCTGACAAGGTCATCATGCCGTTGATCATGCCGCCCCAGCTCGGTGCCAGCAGAATCAGCGACATCACCATGCCCAGCGACTGCGCCCAGTCCGGCAGCGCGGTGTAGTGCAAGTGGTGCGGGCCGGCCCAGATGTACAGGGTGATCAGCGCCCAGAAGTGCACGATCGACAGGCGATACGAATACACCGGACGTTCGGCCTGTTTCGGCACGAAGTAGTACATCATCCCGAGGAAACCGGCAGTGAGGAAAAAGCCCACGGCGTTGTGGCCGTACCACCATTGCACCATCGCGTCGGTCGCACCGGCGTACACCGAGTAGGACTTGGTGAAACTCACCGGCAACTCAAGGTTGTTGACGATGTGCAGAATCGCCACGGTGATGATGAACGCGCCGAAGAACCAGTTGCCCACGTAGATGTGCTTGGTCTTGCGCTGCATGATCGTGCCGAAGAACACGATGGCGTAGGCGACCCAGACGATGGTGATCAGGATGTCGATCGGCCATTCCAGCTCGGCGTATTCCTTGGAGCTGGTGTAACCCAGCGGCAGGCTGATCGCCGCCAGCAGGATCACCAGTTGCCAGCCCCAGAAGCAGAACGCGGCGATTTTCGGCGCAAACAATTGGGTCTGGCAGGTGCGTTGCACCGAGTAGAACGAACTGGCGAACAGCGCACAGCCACCGAACGCGAAGATCACCGCGTTGGTGTGCAGCGGGCGCAGACGGCCGAAACTGGTCCAGGGCAAATTGAAGTTGAGTTCCGGCCAGACCAATTGGGCGGCGAGAAAAACCCCGAGCCCCATGCCGACGATGCCCCACACCACCGTCATAATGGCGAATTGGCGGACCACCTTGTAGTTGTAGGCGGTACTGATAGAAGTGTTCATGGTTCCCCATCCACGGTTCAGCCGAAGTGAGCGCGCGCAAAACACGCTGCGAATCCTTCGCCTGGAGTTATAGGCAGACTAAAAGCGAGGCAAGCATGGACAAACAGCACAAGGCCAGTATTGACGGGGATCAATGGGCGCAGTGCGTGCGGGATCACGGGTGGCTTTGGGATGCCGCTGTTGGTGAGGCTTCGGCGACGCTCATTCTTGCCCATGGTGCGGGGGCGCCGATGGACAGTGAGTGGATGACGGATGTGGCTGGGCGCCTTGCTGGGCTTGGTATCAACGTGTTGCGGTTTGAGTTTCCTTATATGGCGCAGCGGCGGGTTGATGGGGTTAAGCGGCCGCCGAATCCTGCTGCGAAATTGCAGGCGTGCTGGCGTGAGGTTTATGGCTTGGTGCGACTTCATGTCGCTGGGCGACTCGCGATTGGCGGCAAGTCGATGGGGGGGCGGATGGCCAGTTTGCTTGCCGATGAGCTTGGCGCTGATGCGTTGGTTTGTCTGGGGTATCCGTTTTATGCGGTTGGGAAACCGGAGAAACCGCGGGTTGAGCATTTGGCTTCTTTGCAGACGCGGACGTTGATTGTGCAGGGGGAGCGGGATGCGTTGGGCAATCTTTCGGGGGTTGAGGCTTATAGCTTGTCACCGAGTATTGAGGTGATGTGGCTGGCGGCCGGCGATCATGATCTGAAGCCGTTGAAGGTTTCCGGGTTTACCCATGAGCAGCATCTGGCCAGTGCTGCTCAGAAAGTAGCCGAGTTTCTCAGCAGCTGACCGAGCCGGACTGAGATTCTGAACTGCATGAAGATCTGCTCCCTTCCCCCTCGCCCCCCTAGGGGGAGAGGGCTGGGGTGAGGGGGATGGATTTTGAATGTGCCGCAGTTTTTTTGTACATATCCATTCCTGCGGTAACGGCCACCTAGGGTTTCGCCCTGACGGCGACTCACTTTTTTTACAAACGCCTAAAAAAAGTAAGCAAAAAAACGCTTGCTCCTGCGTCCGGCCCGCTCGCCGGGGCTCGGGGTCCCTTCGCTCCGGGATCGATCCGGGCGCAGCGCCTACGGTTTGCTTCGCTGCACCTCCTCTCGATGTGTTTGGCTTCGCCAAACGGTCGCTGCGCTCCCACCCCCGTATAAATCCCTCCACTCAGCCTTCCGACGTCGCCCGTGGATCAAGATCAAAAGCCGCAGCCGAGCTAACGCTCATCCTGTTGAGTGGTGAAAAGCGGATGCGGTCTGCCTTGGCTTTTCTGTGGAAGCTGGCTTGCCAGCGATCGCGGCCTGACAGCCGACCAATCGCATCACTGATGTACCCGGTCCCAATGTGGGAGCGGGCTTGCTCGCGAAGGCGTCCTGACAGCCGACCAAACTTCAATTGAATACGCTCATTCCCACCTGTAGGAGCTGCCGAAGGCTGCGATCTTTTGATCTTGATTTGTGGGAGCTCTGCCAGTGATCACAAATGTATCGAACACTTTCTGCCCATCACGCGCGGCTTGCCGAACATCAAGGAATGTCAGTTCATCACGAACTTCCTTCTTCTTGGGTTTGTCGGTTTTTCGGGTGGTGGCCATCGGAGCCTCCGAAGGATGTGTATTCATGCTGACCCGCTTATGTGAATAAGTTTTGACCGGCAAACAATAGAACCTGGCTCCATTGGGCACCAGTCGGCGCATTCTGGCGGGGTTGTAGGCAGTGTCTGCATTGCCTGCGTGAGACCTTCGCCGGTGCAGCAGGCCTCTTCGCGGGCAGACATTCTCCTACGTTTGATTGTCCCCGGACGCAAAACAGTGCCTGCCAGACGGTATCGACAGAACGAGGAAATGTTCGGCCAGTCTGTAATAAACGTACCTCTTCGAGTTTGTTTAAAGTACACGAACCGTTACGCCATAACGGCTACAACGCCTTGCGCCGTTACCTACGCCTACGCCAGAATCCGCCGGCTTACACGGCTATGGGCCGGGCTATATCGTTTGCCTGTCACTGAAAAACAGTGATCGGGTTTGGTAGCCCGTTTTCGGTACGGCCGTGTGGCGTCACCTTTTGCAGCCCTTTATGCGGCTCGCTTATATGGTGGGCATGCGTGGGGCTCATTCGTGAGCGCCGGGTTCCGTATCGACCGGTCTACCAACCCGCGCATGGCCGCCACCCATCGTTTGGTAGCGAGGGTGATGGCTCCTATGACTCGATACGGAGCAACATGTATGTTCAAAGCCACACCCAACCCCCCAGACGCCGATCCAATCCCGTACGACCCGGCCCTCGACCCGCAGAAGATAAAACAGGCGACCGACCGCGCCATCAACTTCTACCTCAACCCCGGCTCGCTGAAACTCTCAATCCCCTCGCGCAAGTCCAGCAGGATCTTCCTCGTCGACCCGGCAGTGGACGAAGAAACATTACTCGTCGAAGCCTGTGAGTCCCTGGCCGCCGCCAGTGACATGGCT
>NZ_JBTJEN010000023.1:0-65106 GCF_054456575.1 Pseudomonas sp. Eth.TT006
GGATTACCGAAAGGAGTGATTCATGACTTCTGCTCAACAGTGCTTTGCCCCACCAGCGGTTTTTCTCAAGGACGCAGGCGCGGATACTTCGGCTCATTCTCACTGCAACCCTGGAGTCCTCCATGTCTGTTCCCGCTTTTGGTCTGGGTACGTTTCGCCTGCAAGGTCAGGTGGTCATCGATTCGGTAAGCACCGCGCTGGAACTCGGATACCGGGCCATCGACACCGCGCAGATCTACGAAAACGAAGCCGAGGTCGGTCAAGCCATCGCCGCCAGCGGCATCGCTCGCGACGAGCTGTTCATCACCAGCAAGATCTGGATCGCCAACTTCGCCGGTGAGCGCTTGATCGAAAGCCTCAAGGAAAGCCTGCGCAAGCTGCAAACCGATTATCTGGACCTGACGCTGATCCACTGGCCGTCACCGGACGATCAGGTGCCGGTCGCCGAATTCATGGGCGCGCTACTCGAAGCCAAACGTCTGGGCCTGACCCGGCAGATCGGTGTGTCCAACTTCACCATCGAGCTGATGCAGCAAGCAATCGCGGCGGTCGGTGCCGAGAATATCGCCACCAATCAGATCGAGCTGCACCCGTACCTGCAAAACCGCAAAGTGGTGGAGTTCGCCCAAAGCCAGGGCATTCAGATCACCTCGTACATGACCCTCGCCTACGGCGAAGTGCTCAAGGATCCGCTGATCCAGCAAATCGCCGCACGCCTGCAGGCGACCCCGGCGCAGGTCACCCTGGCCTGGGCCATGCAACTGGGCTACGCGGTGATTCCCTCGTCGACCCGACGCGCCAACCTGCAAAGCAACCTCGGCGCCACCGCGCTGACCCTGAGCGACGCCGACATGGCGCTGATTGCCACCTTGGAGCGCGGCCAGCGTCTGACCAGCCCGAAAGGCATCGCCCCGCAGTGGGATTGAGTGCTCAGGTTCGAAGGTGCTGCGCGAGGCTGAGCATGGCCGCGCGCAGTGCTTCGGCCGCGCATTCAACCGCTTGGGGCTCGGCGTCTCGACAGGCCTGTTCGAGTTCCACACAGGCCGCCACCACGCGCGCGGCGCCGACCATCTGCGCGCCGCCCTTGATGTGATGCGCCAGCGTGCGCAATTCGCTCAGCTTCGGCGGCTGGCGCACCGCGTCCAGTCGTTGCAGATCGTCCTGCAGACTGCGCAACAGCTGATCGCGCAAGCGTTGCATCACCGCGTGATCGGCACCGGCCATCTGTTCCAGCGCGCTCAGGTCGAGCTCGGGCAGTGGCAGCGGCTGGCCTGGCTCGTCTTCTTTTTCGCACGCACTGGCGCCCTGCAACGCCAACGCCAGATCCGCCAGGCGGATCGGCTTGAACAGGCAATCATCCATGCCGGCCGCCTGGCAGCGGGCCTTTTCCTCGACTTGCGCATTGGCGGTGAAGCCGACGATCAGGCTGCGCGCCCGAGCGGACAGGGCCTCTTCTGCACGGATCACGCGGGTCAGTTCATAGCCGTCGAGCCGGGGCATGTTGCAGTCGGTGATCAGCACATCGAATGCTCGCCCGCGCCACTGCTCCAGCGCTTGTCTGCCATTCTTGGCTTCAACGGTGCGGTGCCCGAGTACCCCCAGTTGCCAGCTCAGCAACAGACGGTTCACCGGATGATCGTCGGCCACCAACACGCGCAGTGAACACGTGGCTGCAGGCGCTGCTGCAGGTTCATCCGCGGTCTGCGCAAGGGGCGCGAGCAGCGGCAATTCGAGGCGGACATCGACCCGCGTACCCCGGCCCGGCGCGCTGTGCAGCTGCAACGTCCCGCCCATCATTTCGCACAGGTTGCGGCTGATCACCAGGCCCAGGCCGGAGCCGCTGCGCGGCGAATGCGGATGATTGCCGGCCTGCACGAACGGGCTGAACAAACGCTGCTGGTCTGCCGCGCTGATACCGATACCGCTGTCCTCGATCGACAGGTTCACCGCCAGCCGCTCGCTGGTCACCACACTGACCCGCAGGCGCAGAGTGACTGCGCCGGTCTCGGTGAACTTGATCGCGTTGCTCAGCAGGTTCGACAAAACCTGCTTGAAACGTGTCGGGTCGATCAGCACGTCGATCGCCGCATGGGGGTCGAGATCGATCTGCCACAGCAACGGCTTCTGCCGCGCCAGACCTTCGAACACGCGGCACACCGCGAGCACCAGATCGCGCAGATTGGCACGCTCCGGCGCCAGTGACAGATGCCCCGATTCGATCCGCGCAATGTCGAGAATATCGCCGATCAGCGCCAGCAACTGCTGCCCGGCGTCGGATGCCACCTGAATCGCCAGACGCTCGGTCACGCCTTCGTCGGCGCCCTTGAGGGCCAGTTCGAGCATGCCGATCAAGGCATTCATTGGCGTGCGGATCTCATGGCTCATGGTCGCCAGAAAGGTGGTTTTCGCCCGATTGGCAGCATCAGCCGCGTCCTTGGCTTGCTGCAATTGATGCAACCATTGTTGTCGCTGACGCAACTGCCAGCGCTGCAAACCGATCCAGACCAAGGCCAGCACCAGCAATCCCGCGGCGGCGGCGAAGCCCAGGAGAATCTCGCGGCGGTGGCGCAGCCAGTAACTCTGCTCCACCACCACATCATGACTCCAGCGCTCGACCAGTTCGTCCATCTGCTGCGGGGCAATACTCAGCAGCGCCTTGTTCAGGATCGAGTGCAATGGCGTGGCTTGTGGCGCAGTAGCCAGCGCGATGCGTGCCGGCTGATCGCCGATGGTGTTGGTGATGCGCAAGCGCTCGCGGTACTGACGGGCGATCAGAAAGCGCGCCACCAGCAGCGAACTGACCGTCGCATCGGCCTGGCCCTTGACGATCAGTTCCATGCCCTCGGCGGGGCTGCTGACGTCCACCAGTCGCACCTGCGGTACGCGTTGTTCAATGACGTTGCGCAATGGATGACCGCGATAAAGCGCCAGCCGTTTACCCGCCAGATCGTCGAGGCGGCGCGGGCTGCCGGGCGATGAGGCACTGACCAGCACAAACGGATTGCTCAGGTAGGCCCGGGTAAATTGCAGCTCGGCCTCGCGCTCGCTGCTGGGCGTCACCACCGGCAAGACGTCGAGTTCGCCGGCCTTGAGCTGTTCAATCTGGCGATCCAGCGAGTGTCCACGGATCACTTCGAACCCCAGCCCGGTGCGCTGCGCGATCAGGTTGAGCAATTGTGCCGAGAGCCCACTGAAACGCCCTTCGGCATCAAAAAAACTCAGTGGCGCAAAATCCTCGATCACCCCCACCCGCATCACCGGGTGCTGCGCCAGCCAGTCCTGTTCGCTGGCACTGAGGCGTATCCGCGACGACTGCGCGGCCATTTGTGCGCGGCCCGCGCTCCAGCGTTGCTCGATCAGTTGGCGACGCTCCATCGGTATCGCCGCCAGCGCCCTGTCGATCATGCGTTTAAGGCGAACCTCGCGGCGCAACAGGGCAAAACCGAAAGGGTTGGCGTCCAGCCCCGACGGACCGGCCAGTTGCAGGTCGTTGCGATAGTTGGTGTTGATCAGGTAACTGGCGCTGATCAGGTCCCCCAGGTACACCTCATCGAGACCAAATGCCACAGCACCCAGCGCATCCAGCGCCGAAGGATATTGCTGCACGTCGGCCAGAGGATAGAACGCCTGCACACTGGCCAGCGGCAAATAGTCTTCGACCATGGCAACGCGTCTGCCCGCCAGGTCCGCCGGCAGCGTCGTGTCGAGCCGGGTCACCAGCATGGGCTGATCGTCGGCATAGGGACGCGACAGGACAAAGTCCGCATCGGCCAGCTCAAAACTGTTGGAGGTGCCCAGCAGCTCGAGTTCACCGCGCTTGAGCGCGGCCATCACCTCGTCGCGACTGGCGTAGCGTTGCACCTCGATGCGCACCCCGAGCAGTTGCGCCAGCAAGTCGGCGTAATCGGCGGTGAGCCCTTCCAGCTCTTGCTGATTGCGGGTGATTTCGAACGGTGGGTAATCCGCACCGGAAATGCCCATGCGCAATACCGGGTGTAAACGCAGCCACTGGCGGTCACGTTTATCGAGCACGATGTGGACATTGTCCAGCCCTGCCTGGGCCAGCAGTTCGAGGCGTTGCGGCGGCTCACCCGCCCAGCAGGAGGCGGTGATAATCAACCACAACACCGATGACCAGCCACGCAGGTTCATCAATTCACTCAGAGCAGATGATTGCGCGTGGCGAACTCGCGCAAGTGCACTGTCGAGTTCATACCGAGCTTTTTCATCAGACGGGTTTTGTAAGTGCTGACGGTTTTATGGCTCAGGTGCATGTCTTGGGCGATCAATTTGTTGGGTTTGCCCTGCGCCAACTGCTCGAGGATGCTCAGCTCGCGATTGGATAGATCATCGATCAACTGTTTTTCGCTGCGGTGCAATGGCGTCGACAGATAATCCTTGTCAGACAAAGCGGCAAAATAGGAGTAGCTCGACATCACCGCATGGATCGCCTTTTGCAATTGCTCCAGCCGGTTGGTCTTGGCCACGCAACCCATGGCGCCGGCCCACAGACAGCGCCCCTGATAATAGTGCAGGTCCTGTGAGGTGAAGATCAGCACCTTGCACCCGGGGTCGCTGGCCTTGAGGCGTTCCAGTAGCTCCAGGCCACTGATCCCCGGCAACTTGAGGTCGAGCACCACCAGTGCCGGTTTGTGCTCGCGGTACAGTGCCCAGGCTTCGCTGGCGCTCGCAGCCTCGTAAATCTTCTTGAAGCGCTCGGCTTCGAGTATGAGCATCACCGCGGCGCGCACCACCGGATGATCGTCGACGACCAGCGCTGTCCTCATAACGACCCCCGCTCAACAACATGAAAAATGCGCCACTGGCGCGTGCTGCGCAGTGACTGTTACACGGGAGTCACCCGGGATCACCTGTCAGGTCTGACAGTTGTGCAAAAGGTTGATCCGTGCTTAAGCGCGACGCTGCTGCGCCGCATCCGCCATCCTGAGAGTCGCGGGGCGCTCCGCGGGCACATCCACGCGCGCCATCAGGTGTTCGATCGCTGCCAGATTGGGCAACGCGGCGTGGCTGATCTGCAGGTTTTCCTGCGCGAAGCCCGCCGGGGTCAGCACCGGAGCCGATGGCTCGTTATAAATCAGCGCATGCCGCACCTGCGGATGGCTCAGAAAAAAACCCGGCAGATGCAGAGAACCGGCCGCCAGTTCGGCATTGATGACCACCGCGTCGAACGGTTCACAGCCGTATTCCAACAGCGTCAGCAATTCCGCCAGGCTCTGCACCGGGGCCACGCGGAAGTATTCGAGGTGGTTGAACAGACGCTCGATTTTCATCCGGTGAAAGTGCTGCGAGTCGGCGATCAGGATGCGCAAGGTTTTATCGATCATTGTCGGTCTTCCGAAAGTAGCGGTTACGGAGTGCGGCTAGCCTACGCAAGACCACGGGCGCGCTCTGTAGGAACTTTCTTAAAAAACCGGTCATTCATCTGGATGCATCGCGCGGCGCAGATTTGACGAGCGCCCGGGATCAGACTGCCGGACCACTGGGTGCTATGGCTTTACTCGGTGGTACTCGGACTCCAGAACGCCTGCACCACCAGCGCCGAAGTAGAGATCCGCGCCACCAGTGCGTCGAGCTCGTCGCCGTCCACCGAGGTGGTCGCCAGCGTCGCTTCGATCTCGATTTCGTCGGCGCCAAAGGCATGCACGTCGACGTCGCTGGCCGGGTAGTTGCTGCGCTCCAGCTCGGCCTCGAGTAAAGCGAACACGGCGGTTTGCTGCGAGCGCCGGGCGATCACATAGACGATGTTGGTGACTTCCGCCGACACCACGTCCAGTGGCTGGCGGTTGATGTTGTTGACGATCGGCCGCAGCAAGGTGTTGGCGGCGAGAATGAACAGCGTGCCGAGCACCGCTTCGGCCAGCAGGTCGGCCCCGGCGCAGGCGCCGACCGCGGCTGAGGTCCACAGGGTGGCGGCGGTGTTGAGACCGCGCACATTGCCCTCTTCACGCATGATCACCCCGGCGCCGAGAAAGCCGATGCCGGAGACCACGTAGGCGACCACCCGCACCGCGCCATCGGCGCCGCCGAGGCGGTTGGCCATGTCGACAAAGATCGCCGCGCCGACCGCCACCAGCACGTTGGTACGCAGGCCGGCGGTGCGCTGGCGGTATTGCCGCTCGAAACCGATCAGGCCGCCGAGGATGAACGCCGCGCTGAGGCTGACCAGGGTGTCGAGCAGCGAGGTGAGGTTGAGGTTGTTGATGGCTTGCATGATCAAGCTCCTTGAAAAATCCACACTTCCCTTGTGGGAGCGGGCTTGCTCGCGAAGGCGGTGTGTCAGCCACTACAACTGTGACTGAACAACCGCATTCGCGAGCAAGCCCGCTCCCACAGGGGGAAACAGTGTGGTTGAACCTTTATTGCCAGCCAAACCGGCGGATGTAGAAGCCCTTCACCGCCTGGGTCAGCGCCATGTACGCCAGCAGGATCACCGGCAGGAACACGAAGTACATGGACGGCAGCGCCTGCAGTTTGAAGTAGTGCGCCAGCGGCCCCATCGGCAGGAAGATCCCGACTGCCATGATGATCCCGGTCATGACCAGCAGCGGCATGGCGGCGCGACTTTGCAGGAACGGAATTTTCGGCGTGCGGATCATGTGCACAATCAATGTCTGGGTCAGCAGCCCGACCACGAACCAGCCGGACTGGAACAGGGTCTGGTGGTCCGGGGTGTTGGCATCAAACACGTACCACATCAAGGCGAACGTCAGAATGTCGAAGATCGAACTGATCGGGCCGAAGAACAGCATGAAGCGCCCGACATCCGCCGGCTGCCAGCGTTGTGGTTTGTTCAGCATCTCCTTGTCGACGTTGTCGAACGGAATCGCGATCTGCGAAATGTCGTAGAGCAGGTTCTGCACCAGCAGGTGCATCGGCAGCATCGGCAGGAACGGAATGAACGCACTGGCCACCAGCACCGAGAACACGTTGCCGAAGTTCGAGCTGGCCGTCATCTTGATGTACTTGAGCATGTTGGCGAAGGTCCGGCGCCCTTCGAGCACGCCCTCCTCCAGCACCATCAGGCTCTTTTCCAGGAGGATGATGTCGGCGGCTTCCTTGGCGATGTCCACCGCGCTGTCCACCGAAATCCCGATGTCGGCAGTGCGCAGCGCCGGCGCATCGTTGATCCCGTCGCCCATGAAGCCGACCACATGGCCGTTGCCCTTGAGGATGCGCACGATGCGCTCCTTGTGCGACGGCGTCAGCTTGGCGAAGACGTTGGTGTTCTCCACCGCCACCGCCAGCTCGGCATCGCTCATGCGCTCTACGTCATTGCCCAGCAGCAAGCCCTGTTGCGCAAGGCCGACTTCGCGGCAGATCTTCGCGGTCACCAGCTCGTTGTCGCCGGTCAGCACTTTGACCGCCACGCCATGCTCGGCCAGGGCCTTGAGCGCCGGGGCGGTGCTTTCCTTCGGTGGATCGAGAAACGCCACGTAACCGATCAGCGTCAGTTCCTGTTCATCGGCCAGGCTGTAGGTGTCGCGACCTGCCGCCATCGAACGGGCAGCCACCGCTACCACGCGCAAACCTTCAGCGTTGAATGCTGCGGTGACCTGACGAATCCGGGTCAGCAATTCATCGCTCAAGGCTTCCTCGACCTCACCGTGTTGCACCCGGCTGCACACCGCCAGCACTTCTTCCACTGCGCCTTTGCAGATCAGCAGATGCGGTTCGCCGCGCCCTTCGACCACCACCGACATGCGCCGCCGGTTGAAGTCGAACGGGATCTCGTCGACCTTGCGAAACGCCGTGCCGACTTTCAGTTCACGGTGCACCTCCACATGTTCCAGCACCGCCACGTCGAGCAGGTTTTTCAGGCCGGTCTGGTAGTAGCTGTTGAGGTAAGCCATTTCCAGCACGTCATCGGAATCGTCGCCCCAGACATCGACGTTGCGTGCGAGGAAGATCTTGTCCTGCGTCAGGGTGCCGGTCTTGTCGGTGCACAGCACGTCCATGGCGCCGAAATTCTGAATCGCATCCAGACGCTTGACGATGACCTTCTTGCGCGACAGGAACACCGCCCCTTTGGCCAGGGTCGAGGTGACGATCATCGGCAGCATTTCCGGGGTCAGGCCCACGGCAATCGACAGCGCGAACAGCAGCGCTTCGGTCCAGTCACCCTTGGTGAAGCCGTTGATGAACAGCACCAGCGGCGCCATGACGAACATGAAGCGGATCAGCAGCCAGCTGACTTTGTTCACGCCCATCTGGAACGAGGTCACCGCGCGATCAGTCGCGCCGACGCGCTGGGCCAGGGCACCGAAATAAGTGCTGTTGCCGGTGGTGAGAATCACCGCCACCGCCGTGCCGGACACCACGTTGGTGCCCATGAACAGGATGTTGTCCAGTTCCAGCGGGTTGCGCGTGTCACGGTCGGCCTGACGCGGGAATTTTTCCACCGGCATTGATTCACCGGTCATCGCCGCCTGACTGACGAACAGGTCCTTGGCGCTGAGCACCCGGCAGTCGGCGGGAATCATGTCGCCGGCGGACAGCACGATCAGATCACCCGGCACCAGTTGCTTGATCGGCAGTTCGATACGCGGTGCATCGCGGCGCATCACCGTGGCGGTGTTGCTGACCATCGCCTTGAGCGCATCGGCGGCCTGGTTGGATTTGCTCTCCTGCCAGAAGCGCAGCAGCGTCGACAGCACCACCATGGAGAAGATCACCGTGGCGGCCTTGAGGTCTTCGGTCAGCCAGGAGATCACCGCCAGCAGGGTCAGCAGCAGGTTGAACGGGTTTTTGTAGCAGTGCCACAGGTGGGTCCACCACGGCAGCGGCTGCTCGTGTTCGACTTCGTTGAAGCCGTACTGCGCGCGCAGTGCATCGACTTCGAAGTCGGTCAGGCCGTCGGTGTGCGTGCCCAGCGCCGCCAGCAATTCGCCGCTGTCGCGCTGCGCCGCATCGACCAGCGTGTTGGCCAGGGTGGGCGGCACTTCACGGCTGACCGTGGTGTCATTGATCGATTCCAGCAACGCCAGACGGCGGAAGTGCCGGGCGATGTGGCGAGTGCGCAGGAAGCCTGCGAAAAATTCCTTGAGCGTAAGTTTCATGGCTGTTGCCCCTATGGTCAGCCGGGAAACCGTCGAGCAGGTACCGCCGCGCCTCGTGCACCGGAAAAACCGGCACGGCAAGGCCTGGCGCGCCGGTCCGGGAAGACAGGCGTGTCGATGCAGTGGCGATCACGACGTGAGGTCGGAATCACACTTTTTCAGTGTCGATGAGAAGGACGTCGAGACATGGCCTGACTGACCATGATCGGGATGCCGCTGCTCGCTTTACGGCGAGACAACGGCAGAGAAAGGCTGCGCGTTATCTTGCCGAGAATCTGCCGGTTACCGAGACCGGCCGACAACTGTCACTCGAACAAGTACCCACTGTGGGTCTCCGCTATTGATGAAAACGCGCGAAGCTTACGCCCCGGTGATTGGAGAGTAAACCGCTGTAAGGAAGTGTGTCGGGGAATTGCAGCGCGCTTCAGGATTGGTTCAGGAAGGCGTTTTTGCGGCGTTCTGGAAGGCCCCTTCGCGAGCAAGCTCGCTCCCACATTTGGCCTGCGTACACAGAACCATTGTGGGAGCGAGCTTGCTCGCGAAAGCGGTATTACGAGCAGGCTCGCTCCTACATTTGTCCTGCGTACACAGAACCATTGTGGGAGCGGGCTTGCTCGCGAAAGGGGTATTACGGGCAACCCGGAATCAGCTGGCCGTCGCCAACAACAGATCCGCCACCGACCGATGCCCACGGTGTTTTCCATGCTCATACAGCGAGCCGGCAATCTCGTCGGCACGCACCGGCAGCACCGACAGCAGCGTGTCGCTCAGACCATGGCTGGCCTGGCAGAAGCCCTGCATGTAAATGCCGGCCTTGCAGCGTTCGTCGGTGATCAGTTTGTAGTTGCGATCGACCTCGAACTCACCCAGGTATTCCTGCAGCGGCGCCAGCAGTTTGCGGTGCATCTGCCGTTCGTAACCGGTGGCCAGCACCACCGCGTCATACAGACGCACAGTGACTTCGCCGGTGGCATTGTTGCGCACCGCCAGTTCGATGCCGCGCTCGGTGGCGGTGGCGCTTTCGACGGTGGTCAGGGTGCGGAACGCGTGACGGGCAATGCCCGAGACTTTCTGCCGGTAGAAGATGCCGTAGATGCGTTCGATCAGGTCGATGTCCACCACCGAATAGTTGGTGTTGTGGTACTCGTTGACCAGCCGCTCACGCTCGGCGCTGTTTTGCTGGAACACCAGATCGGTGAATTCCGGCGAGAACACTTCGTTGACGAACGGGCTGTCGTCCGCCGGCTTCAGGGCCGAGCCGCGCAGGATCATGTCGACCTGCACCGAGGGGAACGAATCGTTCAGATCGATAAAGGCTTCCGCCGCGCTCTGCCCGCCGCCGATGATCGCGATGCTCATCGGTTGATTGTTCACACACGGCTGCTTGGCCATTTGCGACAGGTATTGCGAGTGATGGAACACGCGGCTGTCGCCCTTGAGCGCCTTGAACGCTTCAGGAATACGCGGCGTGCCACCGGCACTGACCACCACCGAGCGCGCGGTGCGCACCAACTGCTGGCCCTGGCTGTCACGAGAGATTACGCGCAGCGCTTCGACCTGATGGTTGTGCAGCACCGGTTCGATGGTCAGCACTTCTTCGCCATAGCGGCTCTGCTCGGTGAACTGCCCGGCGACCCAGCGCAGGTAATCGTTGTATTCCATGCGGCACGGATAGAAGGTGCCGAGGTTGATGAAGTCGACCAGACGGCCGTGGGCTTTCAGGTAATTGACGAACGAGTACGGGCTGGTCGGGTTGCGCAGGGTCACCAGATCCTTGAGGAAGGAAATCTGCAATTCGCTCTGGGTCGACAGGGTGTTGCCGTGCCAGCTGTAATCGGCCTGCTTGTCGAGGAACAGCACATCCAGCTCGCCGTGGGTCGGGCCGCGCTCTTGCAGAGCGATGGCCAACGCCAGGTTCGAAGGGCCGAAACCGACGCCGATCAGGTCGTGAACGATGGGCGATGCAATTGCCTGAGTCATTTCCAGTGTCCTCTGGATGAACCCCTCAACAAGGGGCAAGGAGAGCCTAAGTGACCTGACCGGCCCTTGAGCAGGACAGCAGGTCGTCTGTTGAGTAGGAACGAGGACAGTGAAATAAAATTTACCGCAGGCGGCTCAATGGGCATCCCACTGCTTGATGCGCAGGCGGCAGTGCTTCATCGCGTTGACGATGTGTTTTTCCACCAGCGCCTTGGAAATGCCCAGCTGTTCGGCGATCTGCGGGTGCGACAGGCCTTCGATCTTGCGCAGCAGAAAACTGTCGCGGCACAGCGTCGGCAACTCGGCCAATGCGCGCTGAAGCATCTGCAGGCGCTGACCATGATCGAGGCTGCCGTGGGGCGACGGGCTGAAATAGCGCTCTTCGCTGTCGAGCACTTCCAGCGGCTCGACCTGGCGCAAGGCGTTGCGCCGATGATCGTCGATCACCAGATTCAACGCCGTGCGATAAAGAAAAGCCCGGGGTTGCTCGATGGGCGTGTCGCTGGAGCGCTCCAGCACCCGCACATAAGCGTCATGCACCACATCTTCGGCGACCTGACGGTTGCCCAGCTTGGCGTTCAGGAAACACACCAGCTCGCGATAGTAGTTTTCCAACATGACTCCCGGCCGCTTCGATGCGGATTCGATCCTTGAGCACACTGATCCACGGCCCCCGAAAACGGGGTAGCGAGATAGTGGCAACTTGAGGTGCGTAATTTATAGTAATTCTCATATAGATTTAAAGTGGCGTGTGCCGTTGCCGGTCAAATAGTGCCGTTCTATACCTGTAACATCCTGTGTCTTCGCTTAAATTCCCTTCCGGTTGCATCGTTTACAGGACAGCTCCCCGTGTCTGTCGCGCCTGCGACAGCGTTCAGCGCCTGCGCACGCTTCATTAAGTGCAGCCGGACCACGGGCCGATTTCCACTGGCCGGAACCCTGCATGAAACGTCCCCGCCCCGCCCGACGCGGCCTGCTCGTTGTCCTTTGTCTGCTGCCCGTTGTGGCCTACGCCGCCTGGCAAATCATTCCGCCGGGGCGCGAGCGCTTCGCCACCGTGCAAGTCACCCGTGGCGATATTGAAAGCAGCGTCACCGCGCTCGGCACCCTGCAACCGCGGCGCTATGTGGATGTCGGCGCACAAGCCTCCGGGCAGATCCAGAAGCTCCACGTCGAAGTCGGCGATGTGGTCAAGGAAGGTCAGTTGCTGGTGGAAATCGATCCGTCGACGCAAAAGGCCAAGCTCGACGCCGGACGCTTCTCCATCGAAAACCTCAAGGCGCAACTGCAGGAGCAGCGCGCCCAGCATGAGCTGGCGCAGCAGAAGTATCAGCGTCAGCAGCATCTGGCCGCCGGCGGCGCCACCCGGGAAGAAGACGTGCAGACCGCCCGCGCCGAACTGAAAGCCACGCAGGCGCGCATCGACATGTTCCAGGCACAGATCCGCCAGGCCGAAGCCAGTCTGCGTAGCGATCAGGCCGAACTCGGCTACACCCGGATCTACGCGCCGATGGCCGGCACCGTGGTCGCTCTCGACGCCCGCGAAGGCCAGACCCTCAACGCCCAGCAGCAGACGCCGCTGATCCTGCGCATCGCCAAACTGTCACCGATGACCGTATGGGCCGAGGTTTCCGAGGCCGACATTGGCCACGTCAAACCGGGCATGACCGCGTACTTCACCACGCTCAGTGGCGGGCAGCGGCGCTGGAGCAGCCGCGTGCGGCAGATTCTGCCGGTGCCGCCCAAGCCGCTGGATCAGACCAGCCAGGGCGGCGGCGGCCCGGCCAGCACCAGCAAAAGCGGGAGCGCGCGGGTGGTGCTGTACACCGTGCTGCTCGACGTCGATAACGCCGACAACGCCCTGATGGCCGAGATGACCACCCAGGTGTTTTTCGTCGCCGACCAAGCCAAAGGCGTGCTCACCGCACCGGTCGCCGCCTTGCAGGGCAGCAGCAGCGCCAACCTGCAGACCGCACAGGTGATCGCCGCCAACGGCGACATTCAGCAACGCGAGGTGCGCACCGGCATCAGCGACCGGCTCAAGGTGCAGATTGTCGACGGCCTCAACGAGGGCGAGCACCTGCTGATCGGCCCGGCTGATGGAAACGGGGGCTGAATGCAAACGCCTCTGATCGACCTGCAGGACATCCGCAAGTCCTACGGCGGCGGCGATGCGCCCGAGGTTCACGTGCTGCGCGGCATCGACCTGGCGATCCATGCCGGCGAATTCGTGGCGATTGTCGGCGCGTCCGGCTCCGGCAAATCGACGCTGATGAACATCCTCGGCTGCCTCGACCGGCCGACGTCCGGCGAGTACCGCTTCGCCGGGGAAAACGTCGCCGGCCTCGACAGCGACGAACTGGCGTGGCTGCGCCGCGAAGCCTTCGGTTTCGTGTTTCAGGGTTATCACCTGATCCCCTCCGGCTCGGCCCAGGAAAACGTCGAGATGCCGGCGATCTATGCCGGCACCCCCGCCGCCGAACGCCACGCCCGCGCTGCCGCCCTGCTGGAGCGGCTCGGTCTGGCCTCGCGCACCGGCAATCGCCCGCATCAGTTATCGGGTGGGCAGCAGCAACGGGTGTCCATCGCCCGGGCCTTGATGAACGGCGGGCATATCATCCTCGCCGACGAACCCACCGGCGCCCTCGACAGCCACAGCGGCCAGGAAGTCATGGCGCTGCTCGACGAACTGGCGAGCCAAGGCCATGTGGTGATCCTCATTACCCACGACCGTGAAGTTGCGGCGCGCGCCAAGCGCATCATCGAAATTCGCGACGGCCTGATCATCAGCGACAGCGCCCGTGACCATCCCGCTGCGCAAACCAGCGCCAACCCCGGCGCCTTGCAAGCGGTGGATCTGCGCCAGCGCCTGGCCGAGGGCGCCGAAGCGAGCGGCGCGTGGAAAGGTGAACTGGTCGACGCCCTGCACGCCGCGTGGCGGGTGATGTGGATCAACCGTTTTCGCACCGCGCTGACGCTGCTCGGGATCATCATCGGCGTGGCCTCGGTGGTGGTGATGCTGGCGGTCGGCGAAGGCAGCAAGCGCCAGGTGATGGCGCAGATGGGCGCGTTCGGCTCGAACATCATTTACCTCAGCGGTGCCTCGCCGCATCCCCGCGCACCGCACGGCATCGTCACCCTCGACGATCTGGCAGTGCTCGCGACCCTGCCGCTGATCAAACAGATCATGCCGGTCAACGGCGCCGAAGCGGTGGTGCGTTTCGGCAACCTCGATCACAACAGTTACGTCGGCGGCAACGACACCAACTTCCCGAAAATCTTCAACTGGCCGGTGGCCGAAGGCAGCTACTTCAGCGCCGCCGATGAGGCCGCCGGCGCCGCTGTCGCGGTGATCGGACACAAGGTGCGGACCAAGCTGCTCAAGGACGTCGCCGACCCCATCGGCCAGTACATCCTGATCGAGAACGTGCCGTTTCAGGTGGTCGGCGTGCTCGCGGAAAAAGGCGCCAGCTCCGGCGACTCCGACAGTGACGACCGCATCGCCGTGCCCTACTCCGCCGCCAGCACCCGACTGTTCGGCACCTACAACCCCGAGTACGTGGCGATTGCCGCTGCCGATGCGCGCAAGGTCAAGCAGACCGAGCAGGCCATCGAACGCATGATGCTGCGCCTGCACAACGGCAAGAAGGATTTCGAACTGACCAACAACGCCGCAATGATCCAGGCCGAGGCGCGCACGCAAAACACCCTGTCGCTGATGCTCGGCTCGATTGCCGCGATTTCGTTGCTGGTCGGCGGCATTGGCGTGATGAACATCATGCTCATGACTGTGCGCGAACGCACCCGCGAGATCGGCATCCGCATGGCCACCGGCGCCCGCCAGCGCGACATCCTGCGCCAGTTCCTCACCGAAGCGGTGATGCTCTCGGTGGTCGGCGGCATCGCCGGCATCGCCCTGGCGCTGATCGTCGGCGGCGTGCTGATCCTCAGCGACATCGCGGTGGCGTTCTCGCTGTTGGCGGTGCTCGGCGCGTTCGGCTGCGCGCTGGTCACCGGTGTTGTCTTCGGCTTCATGCCGGCCCGCAAAGCTGCCCGACTCGACCCGGTCACGGCCCTTACCAGTGAATGAACGATCTATGAAACCGCGCCTCAGCCTGTTGACCCTGTGCCTGCTGCTCAGCGCCTGCGGCAGTCCCGTCCAGCGTGCGGACAGCGACGTGCAAGCCCCCGCCGCGTGGCAATCGCCCCACACCGCAAGTGCCGCGCGTATCGATCCGCAGTGGTGGACGCAATTCGGAAGTCCTGAACTTGAGCGTTTGGTCGAGCAGGCGCGTAGGGGCAGTTTCGACCTCGCTGCTGCCGTTGCTCGCGTGCGTCAGGCACAGGCGAGTACGGTGATTGCCGGCGCTTCGCAACTGCCGGAGGTCAAGGCCGGGCTCAATGCCAATCGACAAAAATTGCTGCGCGGCAATGGCTACAGCCAGCTCGACGCGGACAGCAGCAATCAGGCGGTGGACTACTTCGACACCAGCCTCAGCGCCAGCTATGAAGTGGATTTCTGGGGCGGCCAGCGCGCCGCTCGCGACAGCGCGCAATTCAGCCTGCAGGCCAGCGAATTCGATCGCGCCACCGTCGAGCTGACATTGCTCAGCGCGGTCGCCAGCACCTATGCGCAAAGCTTGTCGCTGGGTGAACAGGCGCGGATTGCCGAGCTGAATCTGGGCAATGCGCAGCGTGTCTTGAACCTGGTGCAGACCCGCTTCGATTCCGGTTCAGCCACGGCGCTGGAACTGGCCCAGCAGAAGAGTCTGGTGGCGGCGCAGCAACGGCAACTGCCGCTGGTGCAGCAACAGGCGCAGGAAGCGCTGATCAGCCTCGCCGCTTTGCTCGGTCGACCGGTGCAGCAACTGGCGGTGGGTCGGGAATCCTTTGATCGACTGCAGTGGCCGCCGATTGCCAGTGGCGTGCCCAGCGACCTGCTCAGCCGCCGCCCGGACATCGCCCGTGCCGAAGCGCAACTGGCCGCGGCCGCGGCTGACGTCAAGGTCGCTCGGGCGGCGATGCTGCCGAGCCTGACCCTGACCGCACAACTCGGCTCGGGTGCGGATCAGTTCGATCAACTGATCCGCAGCCCGTTCTATAACCTCACGGCCGGGCTGGTCGCACCAATCTTCAACAACGGCCGCCTCGGCGCCGAACGCGACAAGGCCACGGCGCGCCAGCAGGAACTGCTGGAGAACTATCGCGGGACGATCATCAACGGTTTCGCCGACGTGGAAAAAGCCCTGAACAGCATTCGTGGCCTCGACGGGCAGCGGCAATGGCAAAGCGAAGAGCTGCAGCAAGCGCAGACCGCGTTCGACATCGCCCAGCGCCGCTACCAGGCCGGCGCCGTCGATCTGCTGACCGTGCTGGAAACCCAGCGCACCTTGTATGCAGCGCAGGACCTCAACGTGCAACTGCGGCTGTCGCGGTTGCAGGCGAGCATTGCGCTGTACAAGGCGCTGGGTGGTGGGTGGCAGTCGCCGGTAGCGCGCTGAGTGGCGGTGTTGGGTCAGGCGAATTGATTTTGAATGACCTGACGCTTTCGCGAGCAAGCCCGCTCCCACAGGTTTTGCGTACCTCCCCAATTTTTGTGGTTGGCACTGAACCTTGTGGGAGCTGGCTTGCCGGCGATGAGGCCGGGTCAGGCGAATCAGCTTTTAATGACCCACCGCCTTCGCGGGCAAGCCCGCTCCCACAGGTTTTGTGTGATGCCGCGGATTTGGGGAATACACAAATCAACTGTGGGAGCGGGCTTGCTCGCGAATGAACGATGACGCGGTCTCAGGCCGGTGTCTGTCTGGCCTTCAGGTGCCGCGCATACCATGGTCGTTTCGGCACTTTGCGGAACAGCTGCGAGAGTTTTTTCTCGTCGTCGCCGAAGGTGATGCGCAGCGCCAGTTTCATGGTTTCCGGGTCCATCTCCACCGACTTGCCCACCTGCAACCCCGGCACGGTGCTGCAGCCATGGGTGATCGGGCCGAGCCACGGGTCATTGACTTCGACCCAGCGCCCTGGGGCAAACCACGGCACGCGATTGACCTGCAGCCGCGTGACCTCGCCCGGGTGAAAGCGCTGGTGGGCGCGGAACCAGTCTTCCAGACGATCATCGATCCAGCCATGAAACGCCCAGAACACCGGGTTGACGTGCGACGAAAACGGATCGCCCAGGAAGTCGTTTTCCGCGGCGTACCAGCGCGCGGAAAAATCCGCCGGGTCGCGGGCAAACGGCACTGGCTGGCCGTTGGACGGATCGCGTGGCACCGAGGCCCAGCGCATGTGCAGCCAGTCGTGCAGCCCCAGTTCGACCTCCGAACCGAACTGGCCCAGCGTCAGCTTCGCCAGGTAGCGCGGGTCACGGTAACGCGATTCCCACACCAGGAAATTACTGTGATACGTCTCGGCGGTCTTGATGTCGCTGACCCATTGCGAGTATTCGTCATCGTCCTCGGCCAGCCAGGTCGGCGGTAGCGCGGTACCGTCGTGATTGTCGAAGTAGGCGGCGAAGCCCTGGCGATCACGGATCAGTTCCGGCTGCGGCAACGGGAAATGCTGCCACGACGGCAAGTCCTGCATCGACCGCGCGGTGCCCAGCATGTGTCGGTGCATGAAGAAGAAGTCGATGCCCGAGCCGTTACGATCCTTTTTCGCGCCGCGAGCATCGCGCTCCTTGTCACGCGGGCCGGGCTGCCAGCCGATGCCGCGCAAGGCATTGCGCTTTTCCTCGGACAAGGTGTGCCACTTGTCCCGCGAGGCGTGCCAGAGCTGGTGGAACAAGCGGTGCTCGGGCGAGATCAGCCACGCCAGCAGCGTCGAGTTGAGGCCAATCCGTTCGCGGGCTTCGGGGAACACCCGCTTGACCGCGACAAAACGATTGTCCTGCGCTGGCAACATCAGCGGCCGATCCAGGTCCAGCACGCGCCCGCTGAGCGTGCCGCTGCCGGCATTGCCGAAACCGGCCCAGACCTCGTCCAGCGCCATGCTGAACTCGTAGTCCGGCGCACCGTCGGCCGCCGATGTGCTGACCAGACGCCAACTCAACTGCGAGGCGCTGACATCGGCCAGATCGGCGAGCACCCGATAGCGCGGCGGCTCGGACGCGCGCAGGCATTCAGCGGTGTCGAGGAAACCGATCACCCCGCGACCTTTGTGAGCGATGTCGAGGAACACTTCCAGACCGTCCTGCGGCAGCCCGGCAATGCCCGCGTCACGCCCCTCGAAACGGATCTGCCAGACACCCCGCAGAGCATCGGCCAGCCGCTGACCAGCGACGTCCGCGACGTCGAACGAGGCTTCGCCGGGGGTGATCGTCGGATCCGGCTTCGTCCATTCACGATGCCCAAAATACGCTGCAGGCACGGCGGCGCCGGTCAGTGCCAGGCCCGCCATGAACCATCGTCGAGAAATCGTCATTGCCCTACCTGTGTCAGCCATGAAGCAGGCTTTATCCAAGCTAGAACGTTTATTGCGCCGGCAAATTTATGCGCGCCGGAAAAGATCGCAGCCCACAGGAACGCGATGGAGCAGGCGCCGGCGATCTTTTCCCGCGCGCCTAAATTCCCCGCCCGCCCAGTCGTTCCACCCAGATAGCGAAGGCCCTCGTGCCTGCACCTCGACGGCGAACCTGACTGAGATGGCAATGACTACACCACGTTCGAAAAAGGCTCTTTACATCGGCCTGCCGCTGGCCCTGGCGATCAGCGCCGCCGCAGGTTTTGCGGTCTGGGAGCACTGGTTCAAGGACAACCCCGGCTACCCGGCAACCGTGATGAAACAGGCCGATGAGTTGCAGGAGCGGCTGCTGTCCTTCGACAGCCACATCACCGTGCCGCTGGATTTCGGCACCGCCGGCAACGAGGCCGACAAGGACGGCAGCAGCCAGTTCGATCTGGTCAAGGCTGCACGTGGCCGCCTCTCCGGCGCCGCGCTGACGATCTTCGGCTGGCCGGAAATCTGGAACGGCGCCAACGCCCCGCACCGGCCCACCGCCGGGTTTGTCGAGGAAGCACTTTTCGAACAGGAAACCCGCTACAAGATCATCACTACGCTGGTGCGCGACTTCCCCAATCAGGTGGCCATCGCCTATACCCCGGACGATTTCCGCCGCCTGCACGGCGAAGGCAAGTTCGCGATTTTCCTGAGCATGCTCAACGCCTATCCGCTGGGCAACGATCTCAACGCGCTGGACAAGTGGGCCGCGCGCGGCATGCGCATGTTCGGCTTCAGTTACGTGGGCAACAACGCCTGGGCCGACTCGTCGCGGCCGTTGCCGTTTTTCAATGACACACGCGACGCCCTCGGTGGACTATCGGAGATCGGCAAGCAGGCGGTGCACCGGCTCAACGACCTCGGGGTGATCATCGATGTGTCGCAGATGTCGACCAAGGCCCTGGAGCAAGTCGCGCAACTGAGCCGCGCGCCGATCGTCGCCTCGCACTCGGCGCCACGGGCGCTGGTGGACATTCCGCGCAACCTCAGCGATCAGGAAATGCAGCTGATCAAGAACAGCGGCGGCGTGGTGCAGATCGTCGGTTTCCCGACCTACCTGCGCCCGCTGAGCCAGCACACTCAGGACAAGCTCAATGCCCTGCGCGCGAAATTCGATTTGCAGCCGCTGCAGGGTCTGGAAATGGCGCTGATGCCCGGCGATCCGGTGATCACCGTGTGGCCCGAGCAACGCTTCGGCGAGTACGCCAGTCAGCTTTACGCAATCGTCGACGAAGAACCGAAAGCCACCCTCAAGGACTTCGGTGACGCCATTGATTACGCGGTGAAGAAAATCGGCATCGACCACGTCGGCATCAGCTCCGATTTCAACGACGGCGGCGGCATCGACGGCTGGAAGGACGTCAGCGAGGCGCGCAACGTGACCGCCGAACTGCTCTCCCGTGGCTACAGCGAAGCCGACATCGGCAAATTGTGGGGCGGCAATTTCCTGCGGGTCTGGGCGCAGGTGCAGCAATCGTCGAAACCCGTGGCCAGCCACTGACGCTCATTTGAACAAGCGAACCGACTTCATGACCAACCGTCGTTCTTTCCTCAAGCAGGCCGGGATTCTGGCCGCCGGGCTGCCGTTGGGCGCTGCCGTGAACCTGCCGTCGCGGGCCGCCAATCCACAACCGCTGGCCGCCGACAAATGGGCGCAATTGCGTCAGTTGTTCGAGCAGGATCCGGACTATCTGCACTTCGCCAATTTCCTCGTGACCTCGCACCCGAAGCCGGTGCGCGACGCCATCGAGCGCCACCGCGCCATGCTCGATCGCAACCCCGGCCGGGCGATGGACTGGGACCTGGGCGAGACTGAAAAGCGCGAACAGATCGTCCGTGAAGCGGCCGCGCGTTACCTCAAGGCCAAACCGCAACAGATCGCCCTGACCGGCAGCACCACCGAAGGCCTGTCGCTGATTTACGGCGGCATTCATGTGCGCCCGGATCAGGAAATTCTCACCAGCGAACACGAACACTACTCGACCAATTACACCCTCGGCTACCGCCAGCAGCGCGACGGGGTCAAGGTGCGCAAGCTCAAGCTGTTCGAGAACAGCGCGAGGATTTCAGTCGACGAAGTGCTGAGCGGCATCGATCGCGGCATTCGCCCCGAGACCCGCGTGCTTGGCATGACCTGGGTGCAATCCGGCAGCGGCGTGAAACTGCCGATCGGCGAGATCGGCAAACTCGTCGAGCAACACAATCGCCAGCGTGACGACCAGGAACGCATCCTCTACGTGGTCGACGGCGTGCACGGCTTTGGCGTGGAAGACCTCGACTTCCCCGACATGCACTGCGATTTCTTTATTGCCGGCACGCATAAATGGCTGTTTGGCCCGCGCGGCACCGGGATCATCTGCGCGCGCTCCAGCGAGCTCAAGGACGTCACGCCGATCATCCCGACCTTCTCCGAAGCCACCACCTTCTCGACCACCATGACCCCGGGCGGCTACCACAGTTTCGAGCACCGCTGGGCGCTGGACGAAGCGTTCAAGCTGCATCTGCAACTGGGCAAGAACGAAGTGCAGTCGCGCATCCACGAGCTCAACACCTACGCGAAAAACCGCCTGCTGGAACAGCCGTCCATCGAGCTGGTGACCCCGCGCAGCGCGGCGCTGTCGTCCGGTTTCACCTTCTTCCGGATCAAGGGCCGCGACTGCGATCAGGTCGCCGCGCAACTGATGGCCGACCGCGTGGTGTGCGATGCGGTGGACCGCGATGCCGGTCCGGTGATCCGCATCGCGCCGGGCCTGCTCAACAGTGAAAACGACATCGAGCGCTTCATGGCCGTGCTGCACAAGCAGCTGTGAAACGCACCGCATTCCTTTAAGCGAGATGACCCATGAAAGCCAATCTGTTGTGCCCCGCCACTGGCGCCGCCCTCAAGGCGCTGGCCCTCACCGGCCTGCTCGGCAGCCTGCTGCCGGCGGCTGCCCTGGCCGCCACACCGCCCGTGCCGGGCAAGGTGTTCAAGGACTGCAAGGACTGCCCGGAGCTGGTCGTGCTGCCGGCCGGCACCTTCACCATGGGCACCCCGGACGATGAAGTCGGGCGCGAACCGGATGAAGGCCCGATGCATGAAGTGACCTTCGCCAGACCGTTCGCCATGAGCCGCTTCCAGATCACCGCCGCTGAATGGGACAGCTACGTGCGCGAAAGCGGCGTGACCATCGCCAATGGCGATACCCGCCCCGGTCGCGAATGCGTTGCCAGCAAGCCGCGCTATCCGCAGGGACCACGGCAACCGGCGGTGTGCATGAACTACTACGACGTGAAGAACTACGTCGCCTGGCTGTCGCAAAAAACCGGGCAGAAATACCACATGGGCAGCGAAGCCCAGCGCGAGTATGCCGCGCGCGGCGGCAGCAAAGGCCCGTTCCCCTTCCCGTTCGACGAGGGCAAGGAGTACAGCATCGCCAAACACGCCAACACCTACGGCCCGGCGGATGGTTTCAGCTACAGCTCGCCGGTGGGCAGCTACCCGCCCAATGCCTTCGGCATGTACGACATGCACGGCAACGTCTACGAATGGGTCGAAGACTGCGAACACCCCGACTACGTCGGCGCGCCCACCGATGGCAGCGCGTGGCTGGAGGCCAATTGCGAAGCGGTGCGCATTCGCGGCAACGACTGGGGCGAAGCGCCGGTGTTCTCCCGCTCCGGCAACCGCAACAGCCAGTACCCGAACGAACGTGGCGACTGGATGGGCTTTCGCGTCGTGCGTGAACTCTGATCCCTCCAACGCCACCATCCCCTGTGGGAGCGGGCTTGCTCGCGAAAGCTGACTGTCTGCCGCCAACAATGCTGACTGACATACCGTCTTCGCGGGCAAGCCCGCTCCCACAGGTTTTGTGTGGTGCCCCAATTTTGGGGCTGGCACTGGACCTTGTGGGAGCTGGCTTGCCAGCGATTGCGGAATGTCAGGCGACTACTTTTTGAATGACCCACCGCCATCGCGAGCAGGCTCACTCCTACAGGTTTTGTGTGGTGCCCCAATTTTTTGGCTGACGCTGGACCTTGTGGGAGCTGGCTTGCCAGCGATGAGGCCGGGTCAGGCGAATCACCTTTTAATGACCCCCCGCCATCGCGGGCAAGCCCGCTCCTACAGGTTTTGTGTGGTGCCCCAATTTTGGGGCTGGCACTGGACCTTGTGGGAGCTGGCTTGCCAGCGATTGTGGAATGTCAGGCAGCTACTTTTTGAATGACCCACCGCCTTCGCGGGCAAGCCCGCTCCCACAGGTTTTGTGTGGTGCCCCAATGTTGTGGCTGGCACTGGACCTTGTGGGAGCTGGCTTGCCAGCGATGAGGCCGGGTCAGGCGAATCACCTTTTAATGACCCACCGCCTTCGCGGGCAAGCCCGCTCCCACAGTTTTTTTGCCAGGGGGCCATGGGTTTTTACCGGGCCACCGCCAGTCGCCCCCCGGCTAAATTAACCCCATCACCAGACGTTCTACTGGGTATCTGCCTTTATACCCAAGGAACTGTCTTCCATGACCCAGCCTACCCGTGGCGCCATCGGCGAACTGTTCGCCCTGTTGAAACCGTTTCGGCTCATCGTCGCCGCGTCCATTGTGCTGGGCATGGTCGGCGGCCTGAGCGTCACGGTCTTGCTGGCGACCATCAACACCGCCCTGCACTCGGAAAGCGGCCTGAGCCAGGGCGTGGTGGCGCTGTTCGCCGGCCTGTGTCTGCTGGCGCTGGCCAGCTCGATCTGCTCGGACATCGGCACCAACTATGTCGGCCAGCACATCATCGCCCGCCTGCGCAAACAGCTGGGCGAGAAAGTGCTTTCGGCGCCGATCGAACAGATCGAGCGCTACCGCAGCCATCGGCTGATCCCGGTGCTGACCCACGACGTCGACACCATCAGCGACTTCGCCTTCGCCTTCGCACCGCTGGCGATTTCCGTCACCGTGACCCTCGGCTGCATGGGCTATCTGGCGCTGCTGTCGTGGCCGATGTTCCTGATCATGCTCGCGGCGATCCTGATCGGCACGGCGATCCAGGCCTACGCGCAGAGCAGGGGCGTGCAGGGTTTCATGGCCGCGCGGGACGCCGAAGACGCACTGCAGAAGCACTACAGCGCAATTGCCGAAGGCGCCAAGGAGCTGCGCATTCACCGCCCGCGCCGGCAGCGCATGTTCGTCTCGGGGATCAAGGCCACCGCCGAATTCATCTGCAACACTCAGGTGCGCTCGATCAACACCTTCGTCATCGCCAAGACCTTCGGTTCGATGCTGTTCTTCGTGGTCATCGGCCTGGCCCTGGCGCTGCAAACCTTCTGGCCGAGCGCTGACAAAAGCGTAATGAGCGGTTTCGTCCTGGTGCTGCTGTACATGAAAGGCCCGCTGGAACACCTGATCAGCACCCTGCCGATTGTCAGCCGCGCGCAGATTGCCTTCCGCCGCATCGCCGAACTCTCCGAGCAATTCTCCACTCCCGAAGCGCATCTGCTGCTCAGCGATCAGGGCCAGAGCAACAACACCGTGCACAGCCTGGAACTGAGCGACGTGCGCTACGCCTTCCCGGCTGTCGACGGTGCTGCGCCGTTTCAACTGGGGCCGGTCAACCTGACGATCAAACAGGGCGACATCACGTTTATCGTCGGCGAAAACGGCTGCGGCAAAACCACCCTGATCAAATTGCTGCTGGGCCTGTACACCCCGCAACAGGGCGAGATCCGCGTCAACGGCGTGGGCATCGATGCGCACAACCGCGATGACTACCGCCAGTTGTTCACGACGATTTTTGCCGATTACTACCTGTTCGACGACGTGGTTCAGGGCGACATGCAGATCCCGGCCGATGCCAACAAGTACCTGCAGCGGCTGGAGATCGCGCACAAGGTCAGCGTCAAGGACGGCAATTTCACCACCACCGATCTGTCCACCGGCCAGCGCAAGCGTCTGGCGCTGGTCAATGCCTGGCTGGAGGAACGCCCGGTGCTGGTGTTCGACGAGTGGGCTGCCGATCAGGACCCGACCTTCCGCCGCATCTTCTATACCGAGCTGCTGCCGGACCTCAAGCGTCTGGGCAAGACCATCATCGTCATCTCCCACGACGACCGCTATTTCGATGTCGCCGATCAACTGGTGCGCATGGAACGTGGCCGGGTGCTCAGCGAACTGACCCCGGCCTGATCCACCGGCCTCACGCCTGCGCGGCTTTTGCCGCCGGGCGTCCTCCCACGCTTTTTGCGCACAAAATCGGTCCGGCAAAGAATATTGGCGGGTTTGTTTCCGGTTTTTTCCCGCGCCTCCGTCTTAATAATAATTCCTATTAACAAAAACTCTGCACAACACGTTCAGGAGCACAGGCAAGTCATGCACCCTCTTCCACGCCGCACACCTCTCGCGCTGGCCGTCCAGCGCCCGACCTTGCATAAAAACCTGCTGAGCAGTGTCCTGCTGACCGCCACCTTGCTGGGGAGCTCGATGGCCAATGCGGCGCCGGTCAAGGTCAATATTGCGGTGCAACCGCTGTCCAGTGCGCTGACCGAACTGGGCCTGCAGACCAACCTGCAGATCCTCTACAGCCCCGATCAAGTTGCCGGAATCAAATCCCGCGCGGTGTCCGGTTCGCTCGAGCCGTCCGAAGCCCTCGCGGCGATGCTCAAGGACAGCGGGATTTCCTTCCAGATCAATGGCAGCAACGTGACCCTGGTATCCGGCGCGGCGGACTCGACCCTGCAGCTGGGCGCGACCACCATTTCCGGTCAGGCGCTGGGGCTGGTCACCGAGGACAGCGGTTCCTACACCACCGGCGCCACCACCACCGCGACCAAGCTGCCGCTGACCATTCGCGAAACGCCGCAATCGGTGACCGTG
The DNA here is from genome assembly GCF_054456575.1 of Pseudomonas sp. Eth.TT006. NCBI lineage: Bacteria > Pseudomonadati > Pseudomonadota > Gammaproteobacteria > Pseudomonadales > Pseudomonadaceae > Pseudomonas > Pseudomonas sp. Eth.TT006. Next base: position 25,377 of record NZ_JBTJEN010000023.1, read on the forward strand.
GTCACCCGCCAGCAGATGGACGACCGTGGCGAAAAGAACATCGGTGACGTGTTGCGTAACACCCCGGGCATTTCCGTGCAGCAATATGACAGCGACCGCACCGAGTATTCGACGCGCGGTTTTGCCATCACCAACTTCCAGTACGACGGCGTCAACAACGTCTACGACGGCGTGTACGACGAAGGCGCGACCCACGTCGACATGGCCACCTACGACCGCGTCGAAATCATCAAGGGTGCCACCGGCCTGATGACCGGTTCGGGAGATCCGTCGGCCACCGTCAACCTGGTGCGCAAGAAGCCGACCAAGGAATTCAAGGCCTCCGTCACCGGCACCGCCGGCTCGTGGGACAACTACCGCACCGAAGGCGACATCTCCGGCCCGCTGAATGACAGCGGTTCGGTGCGCGGGCGCTTCGTCGGCGCCTATCAGGACAAGAACTCGTACATCGATCACTACACGCAGAGAAAGGATGTGTTTTACGGCATCCTCGAAGCCGACCTCAGCGAAGACACGCTGCTGACCTTCGGCATCGACAAGCAAAGCGTGACCCCGCGCGGTTCGTCGTGGACCGGCAACCCGGTGTACTTCGCCGACGGTGGCCGCACCGACTTCCCGCGCAGCTTCAACCCGGGCGCCGACTGGAGCCGTCGCGATTTCGACTCGGTGACCTACTTCACCTCGCTGGAGCAGGCGCTGGCGAACGACTGGAAACTCAAGGTCAGCCTCAACGAGAAAGTCAGCGACCACGACACCCGACTGGCCTCGGCCAGCGGCGGCAACCCGGATCGCGCCACCGGCGAAGGCATGTTCCTTTACTGGGGCCGCTGGGAAGGTCACCGCGTGCAGGATTCGGCCGACGTCAACCTCTCTGGCCCGTTCACCCTCGGCGGTCGCGAGCATGAACTGGTGGCCGGTTTCATGGCTTCGCACTCGCGCCAGACCGGTGCCACGTTCGACACCAGCGCCTCCGGCCTGGTACCGGGCAGCATCTACGACTGGAACGGCGACCTGCCGAAACAGGACTTCCCGAAAAACGGCAAATACGAGCGCACCCAGAGCCAGAACGGCATCTACCTGGCCACGCGCCTGCGCCCGACCGACGACCTCTCGGTGATCCTCGGCAGCCGTCTGAGCACCTTCAAGTACAACGAGGACTATTCCTATAACGCCGGCACCGGCATGTCCGACACCCATGCCAGCTACAAGGAACACGGCGTGGTCACGCCGTATGCCGGGGTGGTCTACGACCTCAACGACACCTACTCGCTGTACGGCAGCTACACCAACATCTACCAGCCGCAGATCTACAAGGACGCCGACGGCAAGACCCTCGCCCCGGTCGAAGGCAATGCCTACGAAACCGGTCTGAAGGCCGCCTACCTCGACGGCCGCCTCAACGCCAGCCTGGCGTTCTTCCGCATCGAGCAGGACAACTTCGCCGAGTCGGTCGGCACCAACCCGGTGACCAACGAAGGCATCTACAAAGCCATCGACGGCGCCACCACCAACGGTGTCGAGCTGGAACTGGCCGGTGAACTGCAGGAAGGCTGGAACCTCTCGGCCGGCTACACCTACGCCCGCACCCGTGACCAGGACGAGCAGCGGATCTACGGTTACCCGCTGTCCACCACCAAACCCGAGCACGTGTTCCGCACCTTCACCACTTACCGCTTGCCGGGTGCGCTGAACAAGGTCACCGTCGGTGGCGGCGTGAGCTGGCAGAGCGCGTTCTACGGCAAGATCTACAGCGCACCGGCCGGCGATTACACGCGCATCAAGCAAGGCGGCTACTCGCTGGTGGACCTGATGACCAAGTACGAATACGACGAGCACCTGAGCTTCACCGTCAACGCCAACAACGTCTTCGACAAGAAGTACCTGACGGGCCTCGGCAACTTCGACACCACGTTCTACGGCGAACCGCGCAACCTGCAACTGACCGCCAAATACAACTTCTGATTCAGCGCGCAAACCCCGATGCCCGCCTCGCAAGAGGCGGGTATTTTTTTGCCTTGTGATAAGGCCTGCCAGCTTTCTGCGGGGAAAAAAACCGCCATTGCCGCAATGCTGTTCACTTAAGTTTTACAGAACCTTGTGGCGAGGGGATTTATCCCCGATCGGCTGCGAAGCAGTCGTCGCTTTTGACGGATTTAGGGCCGCTTCGCAGCCCATCGGGGCGGTGCGACGGTTCGCTAAATCCCCTCGCCACAGAGTTAAGTGAACAGCACTACGCCATTGCCGGTCGGCATGGCGGTTCTCAAAGCACATCAGATCACAGCTGTGAGCGTACCCACTGCGCCACCTCGGCATGGATCACTTCGACCTCACTGAGCAACCCGGCCATGCGCAGGAAGTCGTGGGTCATGCCCGGCTGTTCGAGCAGGGTCAATTGATTGCCCGCCGCGCGCAGGCGCTCGGCATAGGCGCGGCCTTCGTCATACAACGGGTCATGCCCGGCGAGGTACACCAGCGCCGGCGCCAGACCCGACAGATCCTCGGCCAGCAACGGCGAGCAGCGCCAGTCGGCGAGATCGCCCGGGGTGCGCGCGTAATGCGCGTAGAACCAGTCCAGCGTCGGGGTTTCCAGCAGATAGCCTTCGGCAAAATCGCGATGCGAAGCGCGATGAGTGCTGGCGTCCGTCACCGGGTACGCCAGCACCTGCGCCTTGGGCCGCAATTGCAGCTCCTCCGGTTGGCGCAGCGCAAGCGACGCCAACACCGTGGCCAGTGTCGCACCGACGCTGTCACCGGCCAGCACCGTACGCGTCGCGTCCAGACCGCGACTGGCACCTTCGCGCACCAGCCAGTTGCCGGCATCGCAGGCATCTTCGACCGGGGTCGGAAAACGCCACTCCGGCGCCAGGCGATAGTCCACTGTCAACAGCGCAAAACCACCCTGCGCCGCCAGCCGCCGACATAGCGCGTCGTGGGAATCGAGGCTGCCGACCACGTAGCCGCCACCGTGAAAGTACAACATCACCGGTTGCAAACCGTCAGGCGCTGGCCCGGCGCGGTACAGGCGCGCCGCCAGGCTGTGGCCATCGCGTGCGGCGATGGTGAAATCGTCGCAGGCCACGTGATCCAGCGGCACATCGAGAAAGCCCGACGCCGCTTCGAAATCGAGGCGTGCCTGTTGCGGGGTCTGCTCATGCATCGCGCGGCTTTTACCGGTCAGTCGGCCGAACTCGGCGAGTTCGAGAAATGCTTGCAGTTCTGGCAATACGGCCATCGTTCACATCCTTCCAAAAACAGGTCAATGACCGGGCAGCGACGGCTGCCCGGTGGTGATCAAGCCAGTGTGGTGCGCCGTTCGAGCAGCGCTTGCAACTGATCGAGCAACGCGTCGCTGCGCAGCAGTTCGTAATGCCCGCCGGCCAGCACGCGGTCGACGCCATGCCGGCCGACCTGAGCCGCGAACACCTCGCGCTCGGCCTCGCGCCCGGCCACCCACCAGCGGTGCGCCGCCAGCTGAATCTTCGGCAATTGCCGCTGGGCCAGCGCCAGTTGCTTGAGCGCCGAACCGGTGGCGAAGATCCGCGTGAACTCGTCGGCGCCCAGCGCCGCTTCACTGCTGGAACCGTGCAGCGCGGCTTCGATCACTGCCGCAGCGGCGCTCTGTTCATCAAGACCCACAGCTTTTTCCGCGATCAACGCCTGAGCCTCGGCAAGCGACAGACCGAGGACAAACCTGAGGAAATCCGCCAGATCTTCACGCCAGTCACCCGCCTCGGCCGTGCCGGCCACGTAGCTGTCGACCAGCCCGGCGAATGCCACGCTTTCGCCCTGGCTTTCCAGTTCGCGGGCCACCAGTTGCACCAGTGCCCCACCGAGCGACCAGCCGAGCAGGTAATACGGGCCTTCAGGTTGCTGCGAGCGAATGCGCTGGGCATAGGCCTGGGCCATCGCCAGCAGCGACGTGTCCTGCCAATGCGGGTCGAGCAGCATCCGGCATTGCACGCCGTAGACCGTGCGCCGTCCTTCCAGACGGCGGGCCAGCGGCTCGTAATCGAACACCGTGCCGAACCCGGCGTGCAGGCAGAACAGCGCCGGCACCTGGGCTACGCGGCTGTTGAGCGCGAGCAGCGGATCCGGCGTGGTGGCCGTGTCCTGCACCTGATAACCGCTGAGTTCAGCAATGCACGGCTTCTGCATCAGGTCGCGCAGCTTCAATTCGAAACCGAGCTGCGGTTGACTGCGCACCCGCGAAATCACCTTGAGCACCTGCAAGGAATCGCCACCCAGCTCAAAGAAGTTATCGTCGATGCCGATTTGCGGCACGCCGAGCACTTCCTGCCAAATCGTCGCCAGGGCCTGCTCCAGCGCATTGCGCGGGGCGCGATAACCACCCAGCGCCCATTCCGGTTGCGGCAGCGCGCGACGGTCAAGCTTGCCGTTGACCGACAGCGGGAAGCGTTCCAGCAGCATGATCCGCGCCGGCACCATGTAGTCCGGCAGTTGCGCCTGCAGCTCGGCCTTGATCCGCCGATCGACACCGGGCGCACCAACGGCGACCACATAGCCCACCAACTGCTTGCCGGTCGGCGTGTCGTGCACCACCACCGCGGCATCCTGCACCCCGGCGCATTCGCGCAGACGCGCTTCGATTTCGCCGAGTTCGATGCGGAACCCGCGAATCTTCACTTGCTGGTCGAGCCGCCCGAGGTAGTCGATCAGGCCGCATGCACGCTGGCGCACCAGGTCGCCGGTGCGATACATGCGCCCGCCCGCTTCGAACGGATCGGGAATAAAGCGCTCGGCGCTCATGCCCGGACGCTGGTGATAACCGCGCGCCAGGCATTCGCCGCCCAGGTACAACTCGCCACTGACCCCGGCCGGCAACGGATTGAGGTCGGCGTCAAGCACGTACAGACCGCGCCCGGCCACGCCACGGCCAATCGGCGCGTAAGCGGCTTCGCAACGTTCGCTGACTTCGGCACGCCACAGCAGCGGCGTGACCACGGTTTCGGTCGGGCCATAACCATTGACCAGACGCTGTGGGCGCAGCGCGCGTTTGACCTGTTCGAAACTGGCCTCCGGCACCGCATCGCCGCCAAAGCAATACACCTGCACCGCCGGCGCATGCCCCAGACGTTCCGCTACTTCGGCCATCTGTTGCAGGTAGGCCGGCGGGAAGCAGGCGACGCTGACCTGATGCCGTTCCAGCACTTGCAGGGTCTGTTCCGGCGTCCACAGATTGTCCTCGCGCACCACCAGACTGCCACCGGCCAGCAACACGCTCAGCCAACGCTCCTGAGCGCCGTCGAAGGCGAACGACATGAAGTGCAATTCGCAGCTGTCCGGGGCTAACTCGTACAGGTCAATAATGCCACGGCAATGCCGGGCAATCGGCCCGCGCGCCACCGCCACACCTTTCGGCTGGCCGGTGGAACCGGAGGTGTAGATCAGGTACGCAAGATGTCCGGCCAGCGACTGAATCAACGGGCATTGCGCATTGCCGTCGTGCGGCAGTTGATCGAGTAACAGCCGCGGCACGTTGTCGGCCAGGGTCAGGCGTTCATCCAGATCGCTGTCGCAAAGCAACAGGCTGGCCGCCGAATCGTCGAGCATGTAGGCCAGACGCTCCAGCGGATACGCCAGGTCCAGCGGCAGGTACGCCGCGCCAGCCTTGAGCACCGCGAGAAAGGCAATGATCGTGCGCTCCGAGCGCGGCAAGGCCACGGCGACCAGACTTTCCGCGCCGATACCACGCTCGATCAGTTGCCCGGCCAGATGGTTGGCCCGGGCTTCAAGCTCGGCATAACTGACTTCGCGATCTTCACAGAACAGCGCGATTTTCTGCGGCTGGTTGCGCACGTGCTCGTTGAAGCTGCGCAACAGGTCGCTGTCGTCCAGCGCGGCTTGTGGCAACTGCAGATGCGCGCCCGGCAAACCGAGATTGCCGATCAGGCAGTGCTCATCCTGTGGCAGCGCGCGCAGCAGACCTTCAAGTTGCGCGCGGATCTGCTCGACCTCGGCGTCACTGAAGCGCTCGCGCAGGTACAGGTATTCGACTTCCAGGCCGTCTTCGTTGGCGCTGACCATCAAGTCCATCGGCACGTTGGTGACCCCGGCGCTGCCGACTTCGGCAAAGCGCAACTCGCCCTCCTCGCCACCGCGCAAGGCACGGTCGACCGGATGGTTTTCGAAGACGATGATGCTGTCGAACAGGCCCTGGCCACCGAGGCCGGCCCAACGCTGGATGTCCGACAGTGGCGTGTGTTCATAGTCACGCACCGTCAGGTTGTAGTCCTGCAATTCACGCAACCATTCGCCCAACGGTTGTTGCGGGTCGAGGGTCTGGATCACCGGCAAGGTGTTGATGAACAGCCCGAGCATTTCCTGTGCTCCCGGCAGGCCAGTCGGCCGCCCCGCCACCGTGGCGCCGAAGGCCACGCTGCGCTGGCCGCTGTGACGCTGCAACAACAGCAGCCAGGCGCCCTGCACCAGGGTGTTGAGGGTCACGCGCTGACGCTTGGCAAATGCATGCAGTTTGCGCGTCGCCTCGGCGTCGAGATCGGTGTACATCACGCCATGCCCGGAACCGTCGGCACCGCTGGCCTTGGCCAGAATCGTCGGTGCTTCGAGCAACGCCAGACGCTCGCGCCAGAAGCCTTCGGCCTGAGCACTGTCCTGACGCTGCAGCCAGCCGATGTAATCGGCGTAACGGCCATTGAGCGGCGGCAGGCTGGCGTGGTGATACAGGCGCAGCATCTCGCCGAGCAGCCGCGACGCGCTCCAGCCGTCGAGCAGCAGGTGATGGTAGACCCAGATCATCTGATAGCGCTCGGCATCCAGACGCACCAGCACGAAACGCATCAGCGGCGGGCAGCTCAGGTCGAAACCCTTGGCCTGCTCGGCAGCGGCCAGGTCGCGCAGGGCCTGTTCGCTGTCGCTGCGTTCGCGCCAGTCGAGTTCTTCGATCGGCAACTCGACTTCGGCGAACACCGCCTGCAGCGGATCGGCCAGACCATCGCGCCAGCGGAACGCGGCGCGCAGCACCTCATGGCGTGCGATCAGGGTTTGCCACGCCGCGCGGAAACGCGGCACCTGCAAGCCCTCCACCGCCACGCTCAACTGGTTGACGTAGGGGTTCAGCTCCGGTGAATCGAGGCAGTGGAACAGCATGCCCTGCTGCATCGGCGACAGCGGATAGAGGTCCTGCAAACCGTCACGCGCGGCCACGTCGAGATGCGACATCAGGGCGAAGGCGGCGACGCTCGGCGCCTCGCTCAAATTCGCTTCGCGGCTGACGGCCACGGCGGCCAGGGCGCGGATGGTCTGCTGTTCGAACAGCTGCTTCGGACTGAACACCAACCCGCGCTGCCCGGCGCGGCTGACCGCTTGCAGGGAGATGATCGAATCGCCGCCCAGCTCGAAGAAGTTCTCGGTGACGCCCAGCGTGTCGAGGCCCAGCAGTTCCTGCCAGATCTCCACCAACAGCGCTTCGGCCGGGGTCGCGGGCGGCACCAGGTCCTGACTCTGGCGCGCCACGTCCGGCGCCGGCAGGCCCTTGCGGTCGAGCTTGCCATTGGGTGTCAGCGGCAACGCCGCCAGACACATCAGATGCGCCGGCAACAGGTGCGCCGGCAGGCGGCTGCGCAGGTGCGCGGTCAATGCAGCGTGCAGATCCTGCTCGTTGGCCAGCGGATCGCGCGGCACGATGTAGCCGACCAGTTGACGGCTGACCGGTCCGTCGCGATCGATCACCAGCGCTTCGCGCACACCTTCGTGCTCAAGCAGGCAGGCTTCGATTTCCCCCAGTTCGATGCGGAAACCGCGAATCTTCACCTGCTGGTCGATGCGGCCCAGATATTCCACCACGCCATCGGCGCGGAAGCGCGCCAGATCACCGCTGCGATACAGCCGCGCCCCCGGCACGAACGGATCCGGCACGAAACGCTCGGCGGTCAAATCCGGACGCTGGTGATAACCACGGGCGACGCCCTCGCCGCCCAGATACAACTCGCCAGCGACGCCCACCGGCAGCGGCTGCAGGCCACCGTCGAGAATGTACGCCGTGCGGTTGCCCACCGGACGGCCGATCGGCATGTAGGCCGAATCGAATTCAGTGTCCGGGTAGGCCAGCCAGATCAGCGGGGTGATCACTGTTTCAGTCGGGCCGTAACCGTTGATCAGGCGCTGCGGTTGCAACACCTGCTGCACTTCATCAAACGCGTGCTTGGGCATGCCCTCGGCGCACGGCGTGTAGGAGCGGATCGGCAATTCACGCCCGGCTTCACCCACGAAATCGGCGATCTGCAATAGATAGCTCGGGGTAAAGCAGGCGATGGTGATGCCGTGCTGCCGGATTTCCGCGCAGGTGCGCTCGACGCTCCACAACTCGTCGTCACGCGGCATCACCGCCGAACCGAACAGCAGCGGAGTCAGCCAGCGCTCATGGGCGCCGTCGAAGCTGATCGAGGCAAACTGCAGCTCGCGATCCTCCGGGGTCATGCCGTACAACTCGCCGATCGCCAGGCAATGCATCGCCAGCGGACCGTGGGCCACGCTGACGCCTTTCGGCCGCCCGGTGGAGCCCGAGGTGTAAATCAGGTAGGCGAGGTTTTCGCCGTAGGTCAGGTTGACCGGGTTGCTGTCGGCCATCGTCTCCAGCGGCTCGCGGTCGATCTCCAGCACCGGCAATTCGGCCGGCAGCGCCAGCGTGGCGCGCAGCCACGACTGGCTGAGCATCAGCACAATGCCGCTGTCCTGCATCAGGTATTGCAGACGCTCGGCCGGGTACGCCGGGTCCAGCGGCACGTAGGCACCGCCGGCCTTGAGGATCGCCAGCAGGCCGACGATCATTTCCGGCGAACGCTGCATCGCCAGACCGACCCGTACTTCCGGCCCCACGCCGAGGTTGCGCAAGCAATGGGCCAGGCGATTGGCGCGGCGGTTGAGTTCGGCATAGGTCAGCTGCACTTCGCCAAAAATCAGCGCGGTGGCCTGCGGGCGGATCTCGGCCTGGGCTTCGATCAGTTGATGCACGCACAGCGGATTTTCGGCTGCGGCGAACGCCGGGTTCCAGGTTTGCAACTGTTGCCTGCGCTCATCGGCGGTGAGCAGGTCCAGTTCGCTCAGCGCGCCCTCGGGGGCATCGACCATCGCGTTCAGCAACGCCGCCAAATGCTCGCTCATGCGGGCGATGGCTGCGGCGCTGAAGTGGCTGCACTGGTAGCTCCAGTTCAGGCTCAGGGTATTTTCCGCAGTCGCGGCCAAAGTCAGCGGGAAATTGGTGCGCTCATGGTTGTGCGGGATCGAGAAGCTCAGGCCGGCCGGCGCGCCTTGTTGCAAGGCCTCGGCCACCGGGAAGTTTTCGAACACCAGCAGGCTGTCGAACAACGGCTCGCCGGCACGTCCAGCCCAGCGCTGAATGTCGCCTAGCGCAGTGAACTCATGCTCACGCAACTCAAGGTTCTGCGCCTGCAAACGGCTCAGCCACTGGCTGACCGTTTCCACCGCGTCCGGGCAACTGATCACCGGCAAGGTGTTGATGAACAGACCCAACTGGCTCTCCGCGCCCGGCAGGTCCACCGGACGCCCGGCAACCGTCGCGCCGAACGCCACGCAGCGCTGGCCACTGTAGCGTTGCAGCAACAGCGCCCACGCGCCTTGCAGCAAGGTGTTGAGGGTGATTTTCTGCTGCCGGGCAAACTCGCTCAGACGGCGGGTCGCGGCGACGTCGAAGCGTTGCAGATGATCGGCAAACGCCTGACTGTGCGCCTGTTGCAGGTCGCCATGGGCCAGGCTCTGGGCCAACAGGGTCGGGTTGTCCAGCGGTGCCAGTTGCTCCAGCCAGAAGCGTTCGTCGGCCTGCGCATCCTGGCGTTGCAGCCAGCCGATGTAGTCGGCAAACCGTCCGCTCGGCGCCGCCACCGCCTGCCCGGCGTAACGCTGCAGCACTTCACTGAGCAGCAGCGAATTGCTCCAGCCATCGAGCAGCAAATGGTGGTGGGTGTAAATCAGTTGCTGCCGCTCGTCGTCCAGCCGCACCAGAGTCAAACGCATCAGCGGCGCCTGCGCCGGGTCGAGTTGCAGACGCTCGCTGTCGATCAGTCGCGCCAGTGCTTCGGCCTGATCGGTCCGGCCACGCCAGTCCAGGCAATCGAACGGCAGTTGCAACTGCCGGTGCACCAGTTGCACCGGCGCCTCGAAGCCCTGCGGGAAGTGGAAACTGCTGCGCAGAATCGGATGCGCATCGATCACCGCTTGCCAGGCCTGGCGCAGACGCTCGGCGTCCAGCCCCCGGGCCTCGACACTCAGTTGGTTGACGTAAGCGCCGGACGCCGACTCGAACAGGCTGTGAAACAGCAGGCCGGCCTGCATTGGCGACAGCGGGTACAGGTCCTCGATCTGCGTCGCCGCCACCGGCAAGCCGTCGAGTTGTGCCTGACTTAAAGCCGCCAGCGGGAAATCCGCCGGGGTCACGCCACCGGCCGCGTCGCTCAGGCAATGCTCGATCAGCGCCAGCAGTTCCTGGCGGTAGTCGGCGGCCAGTTGTTCGATGTCCGCGCGGTCGAAACAGTCGCGGCTGAAGGTCCAGTCCAGTTTCAGCTCACCGCCATACACCTGACCGTCCACCGACAGCCAGTTCGGCAACGGTGCATCGGCCGCTTGCGCGGCGCCGCTGGCTTCGCTGGCGGGAATGAACAGTGCGTCCTCGGCAAAGCTCTGGTCGAACTGACCGAGGTAGTTGAACGTCACCCGCGCCTGCGGCAAAGCCTTCAGCGCCGCCTGGCTCGCAGCATCGCCCATGTAACGCAGCAACCCGTAACCCAGGCCTTTGCCGGGGATTTCGCGCAACTGCTGTTTGATCGCCTTGATCGAACCGCCAAGCTCGGCGGTCGGCGTCAGGCACACCGGGAACAGACTGGAGAACCAGCCGACCGTGCGGGTCAGGTCGAGGTCGTCGAACAGGTCCTCGCGGCCATGGCCTTCGAGCTGGATCAGCGCCGAGGCGTGCCCGCTCCAGCTACTCAAGGTACGCGCCAGCGCAGTCAGCAGCAGGTCATTGACCTGGGTGCGATAGGCCGCCGGTGCCTGTTGCAACAGACGCCGGGTCTGCTCGCGGTCCAGCGCAATGCTCACACCCTGGCGCAAATGCCCGGCCTGACTGGCCTCGGCATTGGCCGCCGGCAAATGCTCGCTGGCCTGAGCCAGGTGCGCCTGCCACCACCCCAGCTCGGCGAGCGCGGTCTCGCTGCGCGCATAGTCTTGCAGCTTCAGCGCCCAGGCCTGGAATGCGCTGGTCTTGGCCGGCAACTCCTGCTCCTGATAAGCCGCCTGCAAGTCTTCCAGCAACACCCGCCACGACACCCCGTCCACCGCCAGATGGTGGATCACCAGCAACAGCCGCTGGCTGCCGTCGGCCTGGGCGATCAAGGCGCAGCGCAGCAACGGCCCGTCTTGCAGGCTCAGGCTGCGCTGGGCTTCTTCGCACACTGCTTCCAGCGACGCATCACTGGCGACCCGGGCCGTCCAGAGCATGTCGATGACGTCGGCACTGTCAGCGCCGACATAGCGCGCCGACCACTGGCCGTCGACCTGACTGAAGCGCAGGCGCAAGGCGTCGTGCTGCTTGAGCAGGCGTTGCAATGCTGCCTGCAGACGCGGTAATTCCAGCGGTTGCCGTGGCACCAGCAACACCGCCTGGTTCCAGTGCTGACGCTGCGGGATCGGTTCGTCGAAGAACCAGCGTTGAATCGGCGTCAGCACCTGCGCGCCGTCCACTGCGCCCTGCGGCGCCAGCGGTGCGGCTTGAACCTTGACCACCGCCGCCAGCGCCTGCAGCGTCTGCTGCTGGAACAGGTCACGCGGTTGCAGGCTCAGGCCGGCGCGACGGGCGCGGCTGACCACCTGAATCGAAATGATCGAGTCGCCGCCCAGCTCGAAGAAGTTGTCCTGACGCCCGACCTGCTCGACCCCGAGCACGTCCTGCCAGATCTGCGCCAGCGCCTGTTCATGCGCGGTGCGCGGCGCCTCGAAGGCGCGCTGGCTGACCTGCAGAGTCGGCGCCGGCAGGCGTTTGCGCTCAAGTTTGCCATTGGGGCTGAGCGGCATCTGCGCGATCAGCACGGTCTGCGCCGGCACCATGTAGTCCGGCAGGCTGCCGAGCAGGTGCGCTTTCAGGATTTCGCGGAAAGCGTTCTGGCGAGCGCCATCGGCCTCAGCCAACGAACGATCCTGCGGCACCACGTAGGCCACCAGTTGCTTGCCGCTCGGCCCGTCCAGCGCCAGCAGCACCGCCTCCTGCACCTCGGCATGCTCTTGCAGGCGCGCTTCGATTTCACCAAGTTCGATACGCAACCCGCGAATCTTCACCTGATGGTCGATACGCCCGCAGTACTCGATGGCGCCATCGGCGCGGTAACGCGCCAGGTCACCGGTGCGGTACAGGCGCTCGCCGCTGCCGAACGGATCAACGACAAACCGCTCGGCGGTCAACGCGCCGCGGCGGTGGTAACCACGGGCCAGACCGATGCCGCCCAGGTACAACTCGCCGACCGCGCCCAGCGGCAACGGTTGCAATTCGCTGTCGAGGATCAAGGTGCGCAGGTTGGCGATCGGCCGGCCGATCGGCACGCTGTCGCGGCCCTCCTCCACACAGGTCCAGTGGGTCACGTCGATGGCCGCTTCGGTCGGGCCATAGAGGTTATACAGATGGGCTTGCGGCAGGTTGCGCAAGGTCTGGCGCTGCAACTCCATCGGTAACGCTTCGCCGCTGCAGATGATCCGCGTCAGCGAGGTGCAGGCCAGCGCTTCGTCAGCGCTGATGAAGGCGGAGAGCATCGACGGCACGAAATGCAGGGTGGTGATCGACTGCTCGACGATCAGTGCAGCGAGGCGCTGCGGATCGCGATGTTCGCCGGGGGCGGCAATCACCAACGTCGCACCTTTGATCAGCGGCCAGAAAAACTCCCAGACCGACACGTCGAAACTGAACGGCGTCTTTTGCAGCACCCGGTCGTTCGGTTGCAGGTTGTAGGCCTGCTGCATCCACTCCAGGCGGTTGTGCAGCGCCACGTGGCGGTTGCCGGCACCCTTGGGTTTACCGGTGGAACCGGAGGTGTAAATCACATAGGCAAGGTTTTCCGCCAGCGCCACGTTGGGCAGGTCGCTGTCCGGGCAATCGCTGAGCCAGTCGGCATCCGCTTGCAGGCACAGGGTGCGCAGCGCATCCGGCGTCGGCAGTTGCGCCAGCAAATGCTCCTGAGTCAGCAGCAAGCCAATGCCGCTGTCGTCGATCATGTAGCTCAGGCGCTCCGGCGGGTATTCCGGGTCCAGCGGCACATAGGCACCACCGGCCTTGAGAATCGCCAGCAGGCCGACGACCATTTCCAGCGACCGCTCGCAGGCGATGCCGACCAGCACTTCGGCGCCGACGCCCTGCGCGCGTAAATGATGGGCCAGACGGTTGGCGCGGCGGTTGAGTTCGGCGTAACTGAGGCTCTGGCCCTGGAACACCAGCGCCGTCGCCTCAGGCTGCTGCGCGGCACGTGCTTCGAAGTGGCGCTGCACGCAGACTTCGCCGGGGTATGTCTGTGCAGTGTCATTCAGTTCATCGAGCAGATGCCGACGCTCGGCGGCGTCCAGCAGCGGCAGCTCGGCCAGCGGGCATTGCGGGTTGGCCAGCGCGCCGGCCAGCAGATTGCGCCAATGCCGCGCCAGATGCTCGATGCGCTCGGCATCGAACAGATCGGTGGCGTAGGTCAGGCTGGCGAACAATTGCTCGCCGATTTCCTGAGTATCCAGTTGCAGGTCGAACTGGGTGGTCGGCGTCGTCGCATTCAGCGCCTCGACGCGCAGCCCGGCGAGCATGCCATCGAGCGCCGCCGGTTTGCTTTGTTGATGGTTGAACATCACCTGGAACAACGGACTGTGACTGAGGCTGCGATCACCTTGCAACGCCTGCACCAGGCGCTCGAACGGCAGGTCCTGATAATCCTGCGCGTCCAGCGCCGCGCTGCGGGTCTGCGCCAGCAACTGGCTGAAACTCTGGCGCCCGTCGACTTCAACGCGCAGCACCTGCGTGTTGACGAAGAAGCCGATCAGGCCACGGGTTTCGGCGCGGTTGCGGTTGCCGATCGGCACGCCGATGCGCAGGTCCGACTGGCCGCTGTAGCGGTAGAGCAAGGCCTGGAAACTGGCCAACAGCAACATGAACGGGGTGACTGCGGACTGCTTCGCCAGCGCCATCAGGCCGGCGGCCAGTTCGGCCTCCAGGGCAAACTCCAGACGCGCACCGCGCTGGCTCGGCTGCGCCGGACGCGGGCGGTCGGTGGGCAGTTCCAGCAGCGGTTGCTCGCTGCCCAAGGTGTCGCGCCGCCAGTTCAACTGGCGCTCAAGCTCGCCCGCTTCCATCCAGCGCCGTTGCCAGGCCGCGTAGTCGGAATACTCGATCGGCAGCGGCTCCAGCTGCGCATCCTGGCCCTGACAGTGCGCTGCATACAGGCGCGAGAATTCCTCGACCAGCACGGCCATCGACCAACCGTCGGTGACGATGTGGTGCAGGGTCAGCACCAGCACGTGGTCTTCAGCGTCGAGCTGCAACAGGCTGACCCGCAACAGCGGACCGTGCTGCAAATCGAACGGCCGGGCAATTTCCGCCTGCACCTGGCGCATGGCCTCGGCCAGACGTTCGGCCTGCGGCTGCGCGCGCAGGTCATGCTGTTCGATGGGCAGCGTGGTCAGCGCCGCGAGGGTTTGCCGAACCTGACCGTCGTCCTCGACGAAACGACTGCGCAAACTCTGATGCCGCGCCAGCAGCACGTCGAAACTGTGTTGCAGCGCCGCGATATTCAACGGCCCGTGCAGACGCAGCACCGCAGGAATGTTGTAGGCCGCACTCTGCGGGTCGAGCTGCCAGAGAAACCACTGGCGTTGCTGGGCGTAGGACAGTTCAAAGCTGGTTTGCGGTTCGGCGGCGGGCGGGATCGGCAACTGGCCGAAACTCACGCCCTGCTCTTGCATGCGTTGCAGAAATTCGCGGCGCTTGTCGGCCGGCAACGCGGCAAAACGGTTCGCGATGCGCCAGGCGGTGGTGTGTTCCATCAGTTGATCTCCATCTCGTCGAGAAGCGACTCAAGCGCATCCAGACGTGCATCGTTGTCAGTCGGGGCGAGTTCCCCGGCCATGGCGGCATAAGCCTGCAGGTCGCTGGATTCGAACAGCGCACGCAGCGCCAGCTCGATGCCCAGTTCCAGCTCCACGCGGGCGCTGGCCTGGGCGGCGAGCAGCGAGTGCCCGCCCAGTTCAAAGAAGTTGTCGCGCCGCCCGACCCGCGCCACGCCCAGCACGTCGGCCCAGATCGCCGCCAGTTGCCGTTCGAGTTCGCCTTCGGGGGCTTCATAAGGGCGTTGCAATGCCTGCGCATCGGGCAGCGGCAAGGCCTTGCGGTCGAGCTTGCCGTTGCTGGTCAGCGGCAAGGCGTCGAGCAACAGCCAGTGACTCGGCACCATGTAATCCGGCAAATCGACCTTGAGCGCTGCGCGCAGCGTGTCGCGCCAGGCCAGCGGATCAGTCGGGGTTTGCTCGGCGACCACGTAGGCGCACAACTGCGGCCCGCCCTCGTCGGCGTGCACGCTCAATACCGCGTGGCGCACGCCGGGTTGCGCGAGCAGCGCCGCCTCGATTTCCCCCAGTTCGATGCGGAAGCCACGGATCTTCACTTGCTGGTCGATCCGTCCCAGATAATCGATGCTGCCGTCGTGGCGCTGGCGCGCCAGATCGCCGCTGCGATACAGGCGCTGGGAGGCATCGAACGGGCTCGGCACGAAACGCTCGGCGGTCAGCTCGAAGCGCCCGTGATAACCGCGCGCCAGCCCGGCGCCGGCGATGTACAACTCGCCCGCCACGCCGACCGGCACCGGTTGCAACTGGCTGTCGAGCAAGTACCAGCGCAGGTCGCGCAGCGGCAGGCCGATCGGACTCTGCGCCTGGCCGTCGAGGTCGGCGCGGCGGATCGCGCGGTAGGTCACGTGCACCGTGGTTTCGGTGATGCCGTACATGTTCACCAGCGTCGGCTGTTGATCGCCGAAGCGTTCGAACCATGGACGCAGGCTTGCCACTTCCAGCGCTTCGCCGCCGAAAATCACCTGGCGCAGCGCCAGCTGATGCGGGCTGGCGCAGGCAATCGGCAGCAACTGGCGGAACGCGGTCGGGGTCTGGTTCAACACGGTCACGCCTTCGTCGCACAGCAGGCGATGGAACTCCTGCGGCTCGCGGCTGATGTAATACGGCACGATCACCAGACGCCCGCCGGTGCACAGCGCGCCGAACAGCTCCCATACCGAGAAATCGAAAGCGTAGGAATGGAACAGGGTCCAGACATCGTCCGGGCCGAAGTTGAATTCGCTGGCAGTCGCGCTCAACAGACGCCCAACGTTGGCATGGCTGAGCAGCGCGCCTTTCGGCCGGCCGGTGGAGCCAGAGGTGTAGATCACGTACGCGAGATTGTCCGGGTTGCTCTGGCTCGGCAGGTCGTCCGCGCTGTAAGCGTCGAGTACCAGCGTGTCGAGGCACAGCACCTGCACCTCGGCGCGCGCCGGCAACCCTGCGAGCAGGTGTTGCTGAGTCAGCAGCAAGGCGATGCCGCTGTCTTCGATCATGTAGCTCAAACGTTCCGCCGGGTATTGCGGATCGAGCGGCACGTAGGCGCCGCCGGCCTTGAGAATCGCCAGCACACCGACCACCAGCGGCAATGCCCGCTCGGTGGCGATGCCCACGCGCACTTCCGGACCGACGCCCTGCTCGCGCAGCTTGCGCGCCAGACGGTTGGCCTGGGCATTCAGCGCGGCATAGCTCAGGCGCTCGCCCTCGTAGACCAGAGCAATCGCCTGCGGATCCCGCGCGACCTGGGCTTCAAACAATTGCGGCAAGGTCGGCGACGGCGGCTGTTGTTCGAACAGCGGGTTCCACTGCGTGATCAAGGCCTGACGCTCGGCGCTGGCCAGCAACGGCAGCTCGGCCACCCGCTGCTGCGGATCCGCCGCCACCGCGCGCAGCAGGTTCAGCCACTGCGCGGCGAAGCGCTGCATCGAGGCCGGGTCATACACATCGGTAGCGTAAGTCAGGCTGGCATCCAGCGTCTCGCCCTGCTCCTGGGTGTCGAGCACCAGATCGAATTGCGTGGTGGTCTGCTGCCAGTGCAGGCGCTCGACCTGTAGCTCGCCGACCCGGCGCTCGACACTCGCGCCCAGTTGCGGCTGATGGTTGAACAGCACCTGGAACAGCGGGCTGTGATTGAGGCTGCGCTGCGGCTGCAAGGCATCGACCAGTTGTTCGAACGGCAGGTCCTGATGGGCCTGCGCCTGCAACGCCACATGTTTGATCTGTTGCAGCAGGCTGCTGAAGGATTGCTGGCCATCGATCTCGGCGCGCAGCACCTGGGTGTTGATGAAGAAGCCGATCAGGCCTTCGGTTTCCACCGGCGAACGGCCCGCGCTCGGCACGCCGACATTGATCGAGGCCTGCCCGCTCTGACGGTGCAACAAGGTCTGCAGGCTCGCCAGCAACAGCATGAACAAGGTCACTTGCTGTGCCTGCGCGCAGTCACGCAGCGCCGCCAGCAATGGCGCGTCGACATTGAGCAACAGGCTCGCGCCTCGCTCGCTGCGACGTGCCGGGCGGCTCAGTTCACTCGGCAGTTCCAGCGGTGCCTGATTGCCGGCCAGGCGCTCGCGCCAGTGAGCCAGTTGACGTTCGCCCTCGCCCGCTTCCAGCCAGTCGCGCTGCCAGCGTGCGTAATCGCTGTAGCTCACCGGCAACGGCTCGAGTTCGGCGGCGCGCCCTTCGACCGCCGCCTGATACAACGCGCTGAACTCATCGACCATGATCTGCATTGACCAGCCATCGGCAGCAATGTGATGCACGGTCAGCACCAGTACATGCTCCTCGGCACCCAGTTGCAGCAGCAACAGGCGCCAGACAGGGCCGTTGCGCAGGTCGAACGGACGGGCGATCTGTGCGGCGATGGCAGCATCGAGGGACGCCGCATCGATCTGCCGCTGCTCGAACTGCAGCGGCAACTGCGCATGGACGCAGGGTCGTGCCTGCTGGCCGTCCTGGTCGAAGGTGGTGCGCAGGGTGGCGTGACGTGCTTGCAACTGTTCGAACGCCAGGCCCAGCGCCGCTTGATTCAGCGATCCCTTGAGGCGCAGCGCCGCGGGAATGTTGTACGCCGGGCTTTGCGGATCGAGCTGCCAGACAATCCACTGGCGCTGCTGGGCGTAGGACATCACGGCCGGCTGCTCGCTGGTCGCGGCCTGCAACGGTGGTTGCACGCTGCTGCTGGCCGACGCGGTGCGCTCGGCAAACTCAGCCAGCGTGGCCGCCGAAAACAGGCTGCTGACCGGCAACTCCAGACTCAACTGCTGACGCACCCGCGAGATCACTTGCAGCACCAGCAGCGAATGGCCGCCGAGGGCAAAGAAATTGTCCTCGCGCCCGACGCGCTCGACCTGCAGCACCTCCTGCCAGAGCTGCGCCAATTGCGTTTCCAACCCAGGAGCCGGAGCGACGAACTCGCGCTGAGCGGCGCCAGCGGCCACCCGTGGCAAGGCGCGGCGATCGAGTTTGCCGTTGTTGTTCAGCGGCAACGCGTCCAGCAGCAGCAGATGATTCGGCACCATGTAATCCGGCAACGCCTGACGCATGGCGGCGTCGAGGGCTTGGCGCAATTGCGCTTGGTCGGTTGGCGCGCCGTTGGCCACGACATACGCCACCAGCAGTGCGCCGTCCTGCGCGATCACTGCGGCCTCGCGTACTTCGGCATGCGCTTGCAGGCAGGCCTCGATCTCGCCCATTTCGATGCGCAGTCCGCGAATCTTCACTTGATGGTCGATGCGCCCGACGTACTCCAGCTCGGCGTTGGCGTTGTAGCGCGCGAGGTCGCCGCTGCGGTACAGACGCGCGCCCGGTTCAGCGGCAAACGGGTCCGGCAGGAAGCGTTCGGCGGTCAGCGCCGGACGCTCGAAATAGCTTTGTGCCAGGCAGGTCGCTGCACCGATGCACAGCTCGCCGATGCCACCGGGTGGCAATAACTGACCGGCGCTGTCCAGCACATACAGCGCGCGTCCGGGAATCGCGCGACCGATCGGCACGCCGTAGCTGTCGCTGGCATCGTCGAGTCGGCAATCGTGCACGCTGGAGACCACGCTGGCTTCGGTCGGGCCGTAGGTGTTGAGCAAGCGCACATGGCCCAAGCCAGCCTGATGCCAGAGGCGCAGGCCTTCGACGGACATCGCCTCACCACCGACATGCACCTGACGCAACGCGCCCAGCGTGTTGATCGCGCCGCTCGCGCATTCGCGGGCCAGCAGGAACCAGTAGGCGGCCGGCAAGTCAGCCACGGTCACGCCATGGCGCACGATGTGCTCGGCCAACTGCCCGGCGTCCCACAGCTCGTCGCCGCGCATGATCAGCGCCGCGCCAATGCACAACGCCGGGAAGCACTGCTCGACGAAACCATCGAAACTGAAGGTGGCGAATTGCAGCACACGGTCCGCCGCCGACAGTCGCGAATACTCGGTCGCGGTCTGGCAGAACTCGCGCAACGCGGCATGGGCAAGCGCCACGCCTTTCGGCTGACCGGTGGAGCCGGAGGTGTAAATCACATAGGCCAGATCCTGCGCGTCGGGCTGCGTGAGCGGGTCGTTCTCGGCAAACCCGGCGCTGTCATCCAGTTCGAGGCGCACCACCGCCGGCAAGGCCAGATCCGCGAGCAGATCAGCCTCGCACAGCAACACATCGAGACGGCTGTCGTCGATCATGTAGCGCAAACGCTCGGCCGGGTATTTCGGGTCCAGCGGCACATAGGCCGCGCCGCTCTTGAGCACCGCCAGCAGACTGACGATCAACTGCGGGCCACGCTGCAGCGCCAGGCCTACCCGCGTGCCGGGGCCGGCGCCGTGGGCGATCAAGCGATGCGCCAGACGATTGGCCTGGGTGTTGAGCTGGCGGTAGCTCAGGTTCTGACCGTCGACCAGCAGTGCCAGTGCATCAGGCGTTGCGGCTGCGCGAGCGGCGATCTGTTGGTGCGCCAGACGCGAATCTTGCAGCACCGCCGGGGTACGGCTGACCGCGAGCATTGGCGCCTGGCCTTCGGCGTCGAGCAGTTCCAGCGAACCCAACGCGGCATCGGCATTGGCCACCAGTTGCGTCAGCAGGTGCTGCAGGTTGGCCGACAACGTCGCCACTTGGTCGGCGCTGAAACGCGCGCAGTCGTAGCTGAAGTCCAGCGTCAGGCTGGCGCCGAGTTCCACGCCCAGGGTCAACGGGTAATGGGTGCGTTCATGGTTGTGCAGGTTGCTGAACGCCAGCCCCGCCGGTGCGCCCTGTTTCAGCGCTTCGGCCACCGGGAAGTTTTCGAACACCAGCAGGCTGTCGAACAGCGCGCCGCCCTGCTGCCCGGCCCAGCCTTGAATGTCATACAACGGCACATGCTCGAAATCGCGCATCGCCAGATTCTGTTCCTGCAAGGCGCCGAGCCATTGGCTGACGGTGTGTTGCGGGTTCGGCGCGCAAACCAGTGGCAGGGTGTTGATGAACAGTCCGAGCTGTTCTTCGATCCCCGCCAGCGGTGCCGAACGCCCGGCGACGGTGGCGCCGAACGCCACGCACTCCTGGCCGGTGTAGCGTTGCAGCAACAGGCCCCAGGCACCTTGCAGCACGGTGTTGAGGGTGACTTTCTGCTGGCGGGCAAATTCGCCAACGCGCTGGGTCGCGCGGTCGTCGAGGACCACCCGCAGCTCGGCACTGCCCTCGCCCGCCAGCGGTGGACGCAAGGCGTCGGCCAGCAGCGTCGGCGCTTGCAGCGGTGCCAGTGCGGCTTTCCAGAACTGCTCGCCGGCACTCGCCGATTGCGCCTGCAACCACGCCAGATAATCGCGGTACTGCCCGACCGGTGCCGGCAGTGGCTGGCCGGCGCTGTAGTGTTCGATCACTTCAGCGAGCAACTGCGCGTTGCTCCAGCCATCCATCAGAATGTGGTGGCTGGTGTAGATCAGGTGCCAGTCTTCGGCGCCGCTGCGCACCAGCTTCAGACGCAACAGCGGCGCGCAGTCCAGGACGAAACCCTGCGCCCGTTCGGCGTCGGCCAGGGCGTCGCAATCGGTCGACTCCAGCACTTCCAGTGGCAACGTTACGTCACGCAGGATCGCCTGATGCGCCGCGTCGAGACCGTGCCAGTGGAAGCTGCTGCGCAGGATCTGATGCCGCGCCAGCGCCGCCTGCCAGGACTGGGCAAAACGCTGCGGATCAAGGCCATGAATATCCAGGCGCAACTGGCTGATGTAGGCGCCGACTTGCGGCTCGTACAGGGTGTGAAACAGCATGCCCTGCTGCATCGGCGACAGCGGATAGAGGTCTTCGAGCTGCCCGGCCGCAACCGGCAATGCTTCGAGTTGTGCTTGCGTGACCCGTGCCAGCGGGAAGTCCGAAGGTGTCGCCTGCGGCGTGTCGATGGCACAGCAGTGTTCGATCAGCGCATTCAGTTCAACGGCGTATTCATCGGCCAGGCGCTGCACCGTGGCGCGGTCGAACATCTGGCTGCTGAAGCCCCAGCTCATCGACAGCGCGCCGCCATACACCTGACCTTCAACGGTCAGCCAGTTGGCCAGCGGCGCGGCCGGATCCTGAGCGACCCCGCCGCCTTCACTGGACGGCACGAACAGCGCGGCCTCGTCGAACTGGCGGTCGAACTGCCCGAGGTAGTTGAAGGTGATGCGCGGCTTGACCTGCGCGGCCAGCGTCGCCGCCGTCGACTCATCGCCCAGATAACGCAGCGCGCCGTAGCTCAGGCCCTTGTCCGGCACCGCGCGCAGTTGCTCCTTGATGCATTTGATCGAGGCGCCGAGGCTCGGCGCCGGCAGCAGATGCACCGGGAACAGACTGGTGAACCAGCCGACGCTGCGGGTCAGATCGATGTCGTCGAACAGGTCTTCGCGGCCATGGCCTTCCAGTTGAATCAGGCTGCCGGGCTGACCGCTCCAGCGGCAGATCACCCGCGCCAGTGCGGTCAGCAGCAGATCGTTGACCTGGGTGCGATAAGCCGCCGGCGCCTGTTGCAGCAGCTTGCGGGTCTGCTCGGCGCTGAAGGTCAGTTCAACTTTCTGCTCGTAACGGTTTTCCAGCGATCCCTGAGGGCGCTCGCACGGCAGATCATCCTGCGGCGCTTCACGCAATTGCGTCTGCCAGTAATCGAGGCTCTGCGCGAAGCTCGGCAGATGACCTTGCAGGCGCGCGACCCACTGTTGATAAGCGCTGGTCTTGCCCGGCAAGGCGATGGCGCTGCCGTTGAGCGCCTGCGCGTAGGCCTGCTGCAAATCTTCCAGCAGCACCCGCCACGAAACGCCGTCGATCACCAGATGGTGGGCGACCAGTAGCAAGCGCTGGCTGCCATCGGCGAGGTCGACCAACAAGGCGCGCATTAACGGACCGTTACTCAGATCGAGGCTGCGCTGGGCTTCATCGCACAGCGCCTTGAGGTCTGCGCTCGCGGCGGCGTTACGCTGCCACAACACTGACGTCTCGGACGGCGCGGCGTAGGTCTGCCGCCAACCGTCGGCATTCAGGGTGTAGCGCAGGCGCAGGCTGTCGTGATGATTGATCAAGTGCTTGAGCGCACCTTCCAGCGCCTCGGCCTGCAGCCGCTGTTGCGGCACCAGCAGCAGCGACTGGTTCCAGTGCTGACGCTCGCTGATGTCCTGCTCGAAGAACCAGCGCTGCACCGGTGCCAAGGCCACTGCGCCCGTAGCAGAGCCCTGATCGATCAGGGTCTGCGCACCTTGCCGCGCGACTTGCGCGAGGCTGCGCAAGGTCTGGTACTGAAACAGATCCTTGGGGCTGAGGACGATCCCGACCTGCCGCGCGCGGCTGACCACTTGCATCGAGACGATCGAATCGCCGCCCAGCTCGAAGAAGTTGTCTTCCACACCGACGTTGTCCAGCGCCAGCACCTCCTGCCAGATCGCCGCCAGCGCCTGTTCCATGCTGCTGCGCGGCGCCACGTGCTGGCGCTGCTGCTGACGCCCGTCAACCGCCGGCAAAGCCTTGCGGTCGAGCTTGCCGTTGGGGGTCAGCGGCAATTGCGCGAGGAACAGCAGGTACGCCGGCACCATGTAATCCGGCAGGTGCTGACGCAGTGCCGCTTTCAAGGTTTCGCGCAGGCGCGCTTGAGTATCGGCGTCGGCCGCCAGCACCGCAGCGTCGCTCGGTACGATGTAGGCGACCAGTTGCTGACCGCTGGCGCCTTCCTGCGCCAGTACCGCCAGTTCGCGCACCGCATCCTGCTGGAGCAGCCGCGCTTCGATTTCGCCCAGCTCGATGCGAAAACCGCGCACCTTGACCTGATGGTCGATACGCCCGACGTATTGCAGCGCGCCGTCGGCCTGGTAACGGGTCAGGTCACCCGTGCGGTACAGGCGCTCGCCGGTAGTGGAAAACGGATTGGGCACATACTTTTCCGCGGTCATCGCCGCGCGGCCCAGATAGCCGCGCGTGAGGCCGGCGCCGGCAAGATACAGTTCAGCGGCGACACCTTGCGGTACCACTTGCAGATCGGCATCCAGCAGGTAGCTGGTGGTGCCGCTCAACGGGCGACCGATGCTCGCGCTACCGCCCGCCTCGCGGCGCGTCCAGGTCGAGTAAGTGGTGTCTTCCGACGGCCCGTACAGATCGAACACCTGCTCCACCGCCGTCTGCTGGTACAGCGCCTCGACCAGACTCTGCTTCAACGGCTCGCCCGCGAGGTTGATGATGCGCACGCTTGCCGGGATCGCGCCGTCGCGCAGCAAGGCGTTGATCGCCGACGGCACCGTGTTGATCAGGCGCACGTCATCGCGCGCCGGCAGGTGCGCCAGCTCCAGGGCGTTGCGCGCGATGATCAGCGAGCCGCCGTTGGCCAGGGTGACAAACAGCTCCCACACCGACAGGTCGAAACACACTGACGTGGAGGCCAATACCCTTTGAATGTCGTCGTCGCGGTAGACGCTGCGCGACCAGTCGATCAGCGCCTGCACGTTGCGGTGCGCGATGGCCACGCCTTTCGGCTTGCCGGTGGAACCGGAGGTGTAGATCACATACGCCAGATTGTCCGGGGTCACCGCGGTGAGCGGCGCATGACTTGGGTAACCGGCCAGTTCGCCAGCGAGCTGATCGAGCAGCAACACCTGCGTCTCGGCGCCCACCGCGAGGGTCTGCGCGATGGCCTGCTCGGTCAGCAGTACCCGTGCGCGGCTGTCTTCGAGCATGTAGGCCACGCGGTCGGGCGGATAGTCCGGATCCAGCGGCACGTAGGCGCCGCCGGCCTTGAGCACCGCGAGCAAGGCCACCAGTAGCGTGTCGGAACGTTGCAGGGCGACACCCACCCGCACCTCCGGGCCGACGCCGCACGCGATCAGTTTGTGCGCCAGGCGATTGGCCCGTGCGTCGATCTCGGCGTAGCTGAAACTCTGCTCGCCGAAGGTCGCTGCCGGTGCCTGTGGCTGGCGACCGACCTGGCGCTCGATCAGTTGATGAATGCACGCAGCGTCAGTGGCGGACGCCTCGATGCGATTCCAGTCGTGGACGATGGTTTGATATTCGGCGGATTCCAGCAGCGGCAGATCGCTGATGCGCTGACGGCTGTCTGCGACCATGCCGCGCAACAGGTTCAGCCAGTGCTGCGCCATGCGCTTGATGGTCTGCGGCTCGAACAGATCGTTGGCGTAGGTCAGTGCGGCGTGCAGCTTGCCGGCCTTTTCCCAGGTGTCGAGGGTCAGGTCGAACTGGGTGGTGCGCCCCTGCCACTCGATCACGCCCAGTTCCAGCCCGGACGCTGTGCTGACGCTGCCGATGTCGGCGACCTGCGGCTGATGGTTGTACATCACCTGGAACAGCGGCGTGTGGCTGAGGCTGCGCTCCAGTTTCAGCGCTTCGACCAGACGCTCGAACGGCAGATCCTGATGAGCCTGAGCGCCGAGCGCGGTTTCCTTGATCGCACGCAGCAGATCATCAACGCGGGTCTGGCCGTCAAGCTCGCTGCGCAGTACCTGGGTGTTGACGAAGAAGCCGATCAGGCCTTCGATTTCACTGCGGTTACGGTTGGCAATCGGCACGCCGACGCGAATATCGCCCTGCCCGGTGTAGCGATGCAGCAGCACGTTGAACGCGCCAAGCAGCAACATGAACAACGTGATGCCGTGCTGCTGGGCAGCGCTGCGCAGTTGTTCGGCCAAGGCGCCATCGACAGCGAATTCGTAGCGGGTGCCGCGATAGCTCGGCATCGCCGGGCGCGGGTGATCCGTGGGCAATTCCAGCACCGGGTGCTCAGCCCCCAGTTGCGCCTGCCAATAGTCGAGTTGCCGCGCCTGCTCGCCGGCTTCCAGCCAGCGGCGCTGCCACAGGGCGTAATCGCTGTACTGAATCGGCAGCGCCGCCAGTTGCGGCGGCTGTCCGGCATCGAACGCGTCGTAGCAACGGATGAATTCGTCGATCAGCACGTTCATCGACCAGCCATCGGAGACGATGTGGTGCAGGGTCAGCAGCAGCACGTGCTCCTGCGTGTCGAGCTTGAGCAACTTGATCCGCAGCAACGGGCCTGTGCCGAGATCGAACGGCAGCAGCGACTGTTGCTGCGCGGCTTCGGCGACCGCGCGTTCACGTTCGGCCGGGGCCAGGCCAGTGAAATCCACCTGTTCGATCAGCAACGGCGCGGTCGCCGGCACCTGCAACAGGCTGTCATCGGCCTGACGCTGGAACAGCGTGCGCAGGGTCTCGTGACGCGCCACCACATGAGCAAAAGCCTGCTCCAGCGCGGCCAGATTCAACTGCCCGCTCAGACGCACTGCGCCCGGCAGGTTGTAGGCGCCGCTGTGCGGATCGAGTTGCCAGAGAAACCACATGCGTTGCTGCGCATAGGACAGCGCCTGGCGGTCATCGGCCTCGACGCCCTGCGGGATCGGAAACCGGGCGAAATCCACGCCCTCCTTGTGCAAGGCCGCGAGGAACATCTGGCGCTTTTCCAGGGGCAACCCGATAAACCGGCGAGCAAGTTTCAAGGAGTCTTCAGCATTCATTTCTCAGCATCCGGAACAGTAGGCAGGAAGCACAAAGGCACGTCGTCCCTATAAAACGAATGCAGACCGGAAAAATTAGCGAATGAGAACAACTATCAGGAGGGAGGTAAAACGGGGACTTCAGGCGCACTACAGATCAAATGTGGGAGCGGGCTTGCTCCGGGCGGCGATCCGACGAAAGCGGCGTGTCAGTCCTTAAGATGTCGACTGACACGCCGCTTTCGCGAGCAAGCCCGCTCCCACAAGGATTCGGCGATCAGGCGGTTGCAGCCATGGCATGCCGGCGATGATGCACATCCAGTTGATCCTTGATCAGCTTCAGCACCCGCGCTTCATGCTCATGCAGGAAAAAATGCCCGCCGGCGAACATGTCCACGGAGAAGCTGCCGAGGGTTTCCTGGCTCCAGCCGATCAGTTGTTCGGTGGTGGCGCGGTCGGTGGTGCCGCCCAGTACGTGGATCGGGCATTTGAGCAGCGCACGCTGAATCGGGCGGAACGTGCCGCACAACAGAAAATCGGCGCGCAGGATCGGCAAGGTCAGGCTCATCAGCTCGGCACTGGCCAGCACCTCTTCACTGGTGCCGTTGAGGGTGCGCAGCTGCTCGATCAGTTCGGCGTCGGTTTTCGGCTCGGCGAAACCGCGGTCGTAGTCGCTGCGCATGGTCGGCGCGGCAGTGCCCGAGGCGAACAGCGCCACCGGCTCCGGCAGGCCCAGCGCGCGCAAGGCATGCGCCAGTTCGCAGGCGAGCAAGGCGCCGAGGCTATGGCCGAAAATCGCGTACGGCGCGCGCAACGTCGGTTGCAGCTCGGCGGCCAGTTGCCGGGCCAGCGTGCGCATGTCGGTTTGCAGCGGTTCGCCAAAGCGCGCGCCGCGTCCCGGCAGCTCCAGCGGTTGCAGCGTCAGCCACTGCGGCAGTTTGCGCCGCCAGCGGCTGTAGACCATGGCGCTGGCGCCCGAATAAGGAAGGCACAGCAAGGTCAGCTGAGTCACCGGGGGTCACCTCGAAAAGTTGTCTGTCTAAATGAACGAAGACCCCCTCGCACAAATTAGCCCGGCAACCCGGCAACACTTATTTCAGATAGCGGAAACTCTGTACTGCCGAACCGAGCACCACCGCCCCGGCGACAATCGCCAGCCAGAAACCGCTGCGCGCGCCGAAGGCATCCACCAGTGCGCCGGAGCCCGCCGCCCCCAGCGCCACACCGATGCTCAGGCCGGTCACCAGCCAGGTCAGGCCTTCAGTGAGTTTCGCCGGCGGGACGATGCGCTCGACCAGCGCCATGGCCACGATCAGCGTCGGCGAGAAGAACAGCCCGGCGACGAACACCGCCAGCGACAGTCCGAAAATATTGCTCGCCAGCAACAGCGGCAGGGTGGTCACAGCGGTGGCGATGCCGCCGTACAGAAACAGCCGCGGCAACGGCAGTTTCGAGCGCATCGCACCGAAGGCGATCCCGGCCAGACAGGAACCGATGGCGTACACCGACAGCACGATGCTCGCCGCTGCCGGCTGGCCCTGTTGCTGGGCGAACGCGACGCTGACCACATCGACTACACCAACGATCACGCCCATGGCGAGCATCAACGCCAGCAACCATTGAACATCGGTCGAACCAATGATCGAACCCTGGTGCTGCGATTCCTGCGCATGCACCGGCGGCTCGGTGCTGCGCTGCGCGACAAACGCCGTCACGCCGAGCGCTAGCGCCAGCAGCGCCGCCAACGGCCCGGCCTCGGGAAACGCCACCACGCACAAGCCCACCGACAGCGGCGGACCGACGATGAAACAGACTTCATCGAGCACCGACTCCAGCGCGTACGCGGTCTGCAATTGCGGCTGACCACGATAGATTTCGGTCCAACGCGCCCGCACCATCGCCGACATGCTCGGCATGCAACCGGCCAGTGCGGCGAAGATGAACAGGGTCCAGGTCGGCGCCTGCAAGCGCGTGCACACCAGCAACAGCAACAACCCGCCGCCACCAAGCAACGCCGACAGCGGCAGCACCCTGCCCTGACCGAAACGATCGACCAGCCGCGACACCTGCGGCGCACAAAACGCCGTGGCCAGAGCGAACGTCGCCGCCACCGCACCGGCCAGCGCGTAACCGCCCTTGAGTTGCGAGAGCATGGTGATCAGGCCGATGCCGGTCATGGAAATCGGCATGCGCGCGAGCATCCCGGCGAGCACAAAATTTCGCGCACCGGGGGCGTTGAACAATTCGCGGTAGGGGTTTGCCATGGGTTGCCGCCTCATCAGGGGCCGCCAAGTTGCCATAGGGTCGGGTGGCGGGGAAGCGAGGAATTGTTGCAGGAATGTGAAAGCGTTGAGGATCAAAAGATCGCAGCCTGCGGCAGCTCCTACAGGTAATGCGATCTTTTGCTCTTCGCCACTGAACTCTCATATGGCACGACCAGTCAGCTGATCAGGCCCTCACTCAAGGCACGATTCGCATGCAGATTTCCCTCGCCAGACAAGTAGCCCTGATCACCGGCGCCAGCTCCGGCATCGGTTACGCCGCCGCCAAAGCGCTGGCCGCTGCCGGTGCGGCGGTGGTGATTCATTACAACCGCCAGGCCGAGCCTGCCGAAGCCCTGGCGCGACAGATCATCGCCGACGGTGGCCAGGCCATCGCGATTGGCGCCGATGTGTCGAAGGAGGATGAGGTCGAACGGCTGTTCGCCGAAGCCCTTGATGCCTTTGGTTCGCTGGACATTCTGGTGGCCAATTCCGGCCTGCAGAAGGATGCGCCGGCGGTGGACATGACGCTGGAGGACTGGAACACCGTGATCGGCGTCAACCTCACCGGCCAGTTCCTCTGCGCCCGCGCCGCATTGCGGATTTTCAATCGCCAGGGCGTGCGCGAAGGTGTCTCGCGCGCGGCCGGCAAGATCATTCACATGAGCTCGGTGCACCAGCGCATTCCGTGGGCCGGGCATGTCAATTACGCGGCGTCCAAGGGCGGAGTGGATCTGCTGATGCAGAGTCTGGCGCAGGAAGTCAGCGAGCAGAAAATCCGGATCAACAGCATTGCCCCGGGGGCGATTCGCACGCCAATCAACGCTGAGGCCACCGAGGGTGAAGCCGGGCAAAAGCTGCTGGAGTTGATCCCCTATGGGCGCATCGGCGATGTCGAGGACGTGGCCAACGCGGTGGTGTTCCTCGCCTCCGATCTGGCTGATTACATCGTCGGCACCACCCTGTTCATCGACGGCGGCATGAGTCTTTATCCGGAGTTCCGTGGCAATGGCTGAGCATCACGACGAACGACAAAGCCCGATCGGCGCCCACGGCATCATCGGCGATCTGCGCAGTGCGGCGCTGGTCAACGACAAGGGCAGCGTGGATTTTTTCTGCTGGCCGGAATTCGACAGTCCGTCGATCTTCTGTTCGCTGCTGGACAGCCCCGACGCCGGGATTTTCCAACTGGCCCCGGACCTGCCCGATGCCCGTCGCGAGCAGATCTACCTGCCGGACACCAACGTCCTGCAAACCCGCTGGCTTAGTGACAATGCCGTGGTGGAAATTACCGACCTGCTGCCGATCGGCGACAACGACGATGCCCTGCCGCTGCTGATGCGACGGGTGCGGGTGGTCAGCGGTCGGGCCTCGTTCCATATGCGCTGCGCGGTGCGTCACGATTACGCCCGTGCCAACACGCAGGCGCAGATGGATCAGCAGGAGGTGGTGTTCAGCGCCGACGGTCAGCCTGCGCTGCGCCTGGCGTCGGATCAGCCCTTGAGCGTGGAGGCGCAGGTCGCCGTCGCGCACTTCACGCTTGAACACAACGAAACCGCCGCCTTCATGCTCGGCGCCAGCGACGATCCGCGTTTTGCCAAAGGCGCCGGGGAGTTGTGCATGGAACGCACGCTGAAGTTCTGGCGCGACTGGATCCGCCAGTCCAACTATCGCGGACGCTGGCGCGAGATGGTCAATCGCTCGGCGCTGGCGCTGAAGCTGCTGACCTCGCGCAAACACGGCGCGATCCTCGCGGCCGCGACGTTCGGTCTGCCGGAAACGCCCGGCGGCGAGCGCAACTGGGATTACCGCTACACCTGGATCCGCGACGCTTCGTTCACCGTCTACGCGTTCATGCGCCTGGGCTTCGTCAGCGAGGCCAACGCCTACATGAGCTGGCTGCGCGGGCGGGTCAGCGATTGCTGCGGTCAGCCAACCAAACTCAACATTCTGTATGCCATCGATGGCCGTCAGGAATTGCCGGAAACCGAGCTTACCCACTTGGCCGGTCACGGCGGCGCGCAACCGGTGCGCATCGGCAACGGCGCCTATGACCAGATCCAGCTGGATATTTTCGGCGAGCTGATGGACGCGGTGTATCTGGTCAACAAATACGGCGACGCGATTTCCCACGAAGGCTGGAAACACGTGCGCGAAGTGGTCGATCAGGTATGTGAGACCTGGCAGACCAAGGATGTGGGAATCTGGGAAATGCGCGGCGAGCAGCACCACTTTCTGCACTCGCGACTGATGTGCTGGGTGGCGCTGGACCGGGCGATTCGCCTCGCCTCGAAACGTTCGCTGCCGGCGCCGTTCGCCCAGTGGGATCAGACCCGTCAGGCGATCTATGCGGACATCTGGGACAACTTCTGGGATGAGGAACGCGGGCATTTCGTCCAGTACAAGGGCGGCACCGCGCTCGACGGCTCGATGCTGCTGATGCCGCTGGTGCGTTTCGTCAGCGCCAAGGACCCGCGCTGGCTGTCGACCCTGGAAGCCATCGAAAAGACGCTGGTGCGCGACGGCATGGTCTATCGCTATCGCAACGAAGACAGCAACATCGATGGCCTGACCGGCACCGAAGGCGCGTTTGCCGCCTGCTCGTTCTGGTACGTCGAATGCCTGGCCCGCGCCGGTCAGGTGGAAAAGGCCCATCTGGAGTTCGAACAGCTGCTGCGCTATGCCAACCCGCTGGGCCTGTACGCCGAAGAGTTCGACAGCCATGGCCGGCATCTGGGCAATACCCCACAGGCGCTGACCCATTTGGCGCTGATCAGTGCGGCGAGCTTTCTTGATCGGCGGTTGAGTGGGGAGAAGAGTGAGTGGCAGCCGTAAGTTCGTCAGAGTGCGTAGGAAATCTACGGTTTTCTCGCACCTGGCGGCGCTAACGCCTACACAGAAATAAACAGCTGTGGTGAGGGGATTTATCCCCGATGGGCTGCGCAGCAGCCCCGCTTCTGGCTCTGTAACTGACCCGGCAAATCCCGTGCTGCCTGACTTTGCGCCTGCTGCGCAGGCGATCGGGGATAAATCCCCTCACCACAGATGGTGTCCTTCAGTGGCTGTTTACTTTAAACAACCGCTCGCTGATCCCTCCCCCGCAACTCGCACTTACACCCTGAAATACCCTGTTGCCAGCTGTTACATCCCCACCTACCATCCATCGCAACGGGCACAGCGGAGCTGTCCAATAAAACCCGAATTCAAGGAACCAGAATGACCCTGCACGTCCACCGCCTCATCGCCACGCCCCTGCGCACCGGCCTGACCCGCACCCAGCTCTGGGACGCCGCCGACAAGGGCCTAATCAAATGCTGGGAAATCGGCCGCCAGCGCGCCGCCCGCTTCCCCGCCCTCGCCCAACAATGCCTCGCCGGCGAACTGCCGGTACTTGGCTGGAAAGGTGGCGTCAGTCGCAGCCTGAAGAAAAACGAGAAATACGGCTCGCTGAAATATCTGGCGCAGTGGCAAGGCTTGCGTGGAGAGGATCTGGATATCGATCTGGGTGAGGAACGGGCGCTGACCTGTTCGCGGACGAAGATGCGGGTGACTTTTACGCCGGATCGGGCCAAGTATTTCAATGAGATGGCGCAAGCCGAGGCTTGAGAAGCAACGCTGGATCAGGATCAAAAACGCCGATTGCGATCATCGGCGAAGATCATTGGCAGAAGGTGCTGTTCGGTTAACCAGAACCGGACGCGACCAGTGGCGCTTCCCCTGTGGCGAGGGAGTTTGCTCCCGCTGGGTTGCGAAGCGACCCCATACCTCAATGGCTTGCTGCGCAGGCCTGCAGGGGTAAGTTTCCTCACCACAAAAGAATGGTCTAGTGTTGCCTGACGCCCTTAGCTGTGGAGTCTGCCGTGTCTGACATTCAACGTGTAGCGACAGCCAACTTGAGTATTGCCTTTGAACAGCACGGCCCGTCCAACGGCGACGCGGTCATATTGCTGCATGGCTTTCCCTACTCGCCTCGGGCGTACGACGAAATCGCCCCCGCCCTCGCCGCCCACGGGTATCGGGTGATCGTCCCGTACCTGCGCGGTTACGGCCCGACCCGCTTCAACAGCCCCGAAACCATGCGCTCCGGCCAGCAAGCGGCACTCGCTCAAGACCTGCTGGATCTGATGGATGCGCTGGGTATCGAGCAGGCCACACTCTGCGGTTACGACTGGGGCGGTCGGGCGGCGTGCATTGTGGCGGCGCTGTTTCCCGAGCGGGTACGCGGGTTGGTCACCGGGGATGGCTACAACCTGCAGGACATCGCCAATTCAACCCGACCACTGGATCCGCAGACCGAGCATCGACTCTGGTATCAGTACTACTTCCATACCCCGCGCGGCGTCGAAGGTCTGACGCAACATCGCCAGGCATTTTGTGAGTTGCTCTGGAAACTGTGGTCGCCGACCTGGAGCCGCGGCGCCGAACGGTATCCGCTGACCGCGCCAGCCTTCGACAACCCGGACTTCGTCGACGTGGTTATTCACTCGTACCGCCATCGCTTCATGTACGCACCGGGCGATCCGGCGTTGCAATGGATGGAGGACGCGTTGATCCGGCAACCGCCGATCAGCGTGCCGACTGTTTCATTGTGCGGTGCCGACGACGGTGTCGGCCCGGCGCCGGAGGAAGATGACGACATTTCGCATTTCACGGGCCCGTATGAGAGGCGTGTGCTGTCCGGTGTCGGCCATAACATTCCCGAGGAAGCGCCGCAACAAACCCTCAAGGCATTACTGGATCTGCTTCAGCACTGAGCGAAAACCGCTCCCGATACGCCTGCGGCGTCACCCCGACTGCCCGCAGAAAACTGCGGCGCAATGTCTCTTCACTGCCAAAGCCGCAATGGGCGGCGATGCGTTTCACCGGCAAGCCGCTGTCGCTGAGCAGGCGCCGCGCGGTTTCGACGCGGATCAGTTCGATGGCGCGGGCCGGGGTCTGGCCGGTGTCGGCGCGGTAGTGGCGGACGAAACTGCGTTCGCTCATGCCGGCCTGTTCGGCCAGGGTTGGCACGCCGAGGTCGCAGGTGAGGTTTTCGGCGATCCAGGCGTGCAGCTCGTCGAAACGATTGCCCTGATTTTGCAGGGCCAGGGTCACGCTGAATTGCGATTGCCCGCCCGGGCGCTTGAGAAACACCACCAGATGCCGGGCGACGTCGAGGGCGATGTCGCGGCCCAGGTCCTGTTCGACCATTGCCAGTGCCAGATCGATGCCTGCGGTGACACCCGCCGAGGTCCAGACCGGGCCGTCGTTGATGAAGATCGGATTGGCTTCGACCTGCAGCTTGGGGTGCTGCTGCGCCAGCTGCTCGCAACGGGTCCAGTGGGTGACCACGCGGCGGCCGTCGAGCCAGCCGCTGGCGGCCAACAGAAAAGCACCGGTACACACGGAAGCCACGCGGCGGCAGCCTGTCGCGTGTTCGCGCACCCAGTTCACCAGCGCCAAGTCCTCGGCCGCCGCGTAAATGCCCCAGCCGCCAGCGATGATCAAGGTGTCGCTGGCCGCCTGCGGCAGCGGTTCGGCGAGCAGCGCCAGCCCCGCCGACGACATCACCGCCCCGCCCTCGCGGGCAATCACCGACGGCGCATACGGCACAGGCAAGCCGCGCTGGCGGGCAAGGTCGTTGGCCGAGGCGAACACTTGCAGCGGCCCGGTGACGTCGAGGATCTGCACGTTGGCAAAGGCGAGTACGTGAATGGTTTTCGGCATTTGGCGTAATTCGTGGGTTGATTGGCGTATGCGCCAGAACCTACGCGCCTACAGTGAAGCCGTCCACCCCCTCGAATGGAGAAATACCCCATGACGTTGCAGATCGGTTTTCTGTTGTTCCCCCAGGTGCAGCAACTGGACCTCACCGGCCCTTATGACGTGCTGGCTTCGCTGCCGGATGTGCAGGTGCACCTGATCTGGAAGGATCTCGTGCCGGTCACCGCGAGCACCGGCCTGCTGCTGAAACCGACCACCACTTTCGACGACTGCCCGGATCTGGATGTGATCTGCGTGCCCGGCGGCGCCGGGGTCGGCGCGCTGATGGAGGACGAGCAGACGCTGGCCTTCATCCAGCGTCAGGCGGCGCAGGCGAAGTATGTGACGTCGGTGTGCACCGGTTCGCTGGTGCTTGGCGCCGCTGGCTTGCTACGCGGCAAACGCGCCACCACGCATTGGGCTTATCACGAGTTACTGCCGAAACTGGGGGCGATCGCGGTGCAGGATCGGGTGGTACGCGACGGCAATCTGTTTACCGGTGGCGGGATTACCGCGGGGATCGATTTTGCCCTGGTGCTGGCCGAAGAGCTGGTCGGGGGCGAGGCGGCGCAATTGACTCAACTGCAACTGGAATATGCGCCGGCGCCGCCGTTTGAGTCGGGCAGCCCGGATACCGCACCGAACGCTATCGTGGATGAGGCCCGCCTGCGCGCTGCGCCTTCGTTGAAACTGCGCACGGAAATCACCGAACGCGCGGCGGCGAGGCTGAATTTGCGCTGATCCCTCGTCAAACACAAAACCCATGGTGGAACACAAATCCCTGTGGGAGCTGGCTTGCCAGCGAAGGCGGCGTGTCAGGCGACATGAATGTTGTCTGATCCAGCGCTTTCGCGAGCAAGCCCGCTCCCACATTGGGATCTGCGTCTGAACTGCGCACGGACATTACCGAGCGCGCAGCGGCGAGGCTCAATCTGCGCTGATCCATTACCAAACACAAAACCCATGGTGGAATACAAATCCCTGTGGGAGCGGGCTTGCTCGCGAAGGCGGCGTGTCAGGTGACATGAGTGTTGTCTGATCCAGCGCTTTCGCGAGCAAGCCCGCTCCCACATTGGGATTTGCGTCTGAACTGCGTACCGAAATCACCGAGCGCGCGGCGGCGAGGCTGGATTTGCGCTGATCCCTCGTCAAACACGAAACCCAGGGTGGAACACAAATCCCTGTGGGAGCGGGCTTGCTCGCGAAGGGGGCGCGTCAGGCGACATGAATGTTGTCTGATCCAGCGCTTTCGCGAGCAAGCTCGCTCCCACATTGGGATCTGCGTCTGAACTGCGTACCGAAATCACCGAACGCGCGGCGGCGAGGCTGAATTTGCGCTGATCCCTCGTCAAACACAAAACCCATGGTGGAACACAAATCCCTGTGGGAGCGGGCTTGCTCGCGAAGGGGGCGTGTCAGGCGACATGAATGTTGTCTGATCCAGCGCTTTCGCGAGCAAGCTCGCTCCCACATTGGGATCTGTGTCTGAATTACGCACCGAAATCACTGAGCGCGCGGCGGCGAGGCTGGATTTGCGCTGATCCTCCTCCAAACACAAAACCCTGTAGGAGTGAGCCTGCTCGCGATCGCGGTGTGTCAGCCAACAATTATTTGACTGATGCACCGCGATCGCGAGCAGGCTCACTCCTACAGGGGATCGAGTTGATCTCAGGTTTGCTCTCTGTCCCCACATCCCGCCTCACCTTCACTTGTCCCCACGCTCCCGTCCGTGTAGAAAGCCGTTCCACAAAATTCTGCACAAGGACTTTCGATGAAGGCGTTGCCATGGCCCTATCTGGCACTTCTCGGCCTCGGTTATGGATTGGCGTGGAGTTATGGCCAACTCGGCTGGCTTGCGTTGATCTCCCTCGGATTGTTGCTGGTGACCGGTTTCGCCGTGCGCCAGCAGCAGGTGCCAGTGGCGCGGGTGCTCGGGCACGCGGTGTTTATCTTTCTCGCCTTGTCGCTGGCATTGCACTGGCTGCCGGGGTTCGATAACGGTCGGGCCATCGCGCGGACGCGTTTCACCGACGACGCCGTACCATTCGCCATGTTCCTGAATCTGGACAAGCCGCTGATCGGCTTCTGGCTGTTGCTCGCCTGCCCATGGATTGTCGCCTCCTGCTCGTTGCGTAAGACGGTCAGCGCCAGCGTGCTCGGACTGGCATTCAGCGCCGTCCTCGCGCTGGGTGGCGCGTTGTTATTCGGGATGATTGCCTGGGCACCAAAGTGGCCCGATCAGGCGTGGCTGTGGCTGCTGAACAATCTGCTGCTGGTGACGCTGGTCGAGGAAGCGCTGTTTCGCGGCTATATACAGGGCGGTTTGAGCCGTCTGTTCAAGCACCTGCCCCACGGCGATAACCTCGCCCTGCTGCTGGCCTCGTTGATCTTTGCCCTGGCGCATCTGGGCGCGGGATGGCACTGGGTGTTGCTGGCGGGTCTGGCGGGGCTCGGCTATGGTCTGGCCTACCGTTTTGGTGGCCTGGCTGCGGCGATCATCACGCACTTTGGGCTGAACCTGCTGCATTTTGCCTTGTTCACCTATCCGATGCTGGCCGGTTGAAGCAAGTGCGATTTTGCGACGCCGTACATGTTTCTGAAAAAAATCTTCAACAAATGCCTGTCAGCGCCGACAACCTTTCAAAGCCTTGCGGATTGAAAAACCATGCGTAACAACCAGCCCATTACACAACGCGAACGCACTTTCCCGGCTCAGCAACGGTTGATTTCCACAACCGACGCCAAAGGCGTGATCACCTACTGCAACGACGCTTTCGTCGAAATCAGCGGGTTTTCGCGTGAAGAGCTGATCCGGGCGCCGCACAACCTGGTCCGTCATCCTGACGTGCCAGCGGCGGTGTTTTCGCACATGTGGGGCACACTGAAACAAGGCTTGCCATGGATGGGCATTGTCAAGAATCGCTGCAAGACCGGTGACCACTACTGGGTTAACGCCTATGTCACACCGGTGTTCGACGGCAATCAGGTGGTCGGTTACGAGTCGGTGCGGATCAAACCCACCGCCGAACAGATCCGCCGCGCCGAAGCGCTCTACCAACGCATCAACCAGGGCAAGTCAGCGATCCCTTCCAGCGACAAATGGCTGCCGATGCTGCAGGACTGGCTGCCGTTCATTCTGGTCAGCCAACTGAGCTTCGTGATCGGCGCGAGCCTGAACTCGCACTGGGGCTTCGCCCTCGCCGCCGGTCTGTCGGTGCCGCTGGGCCTGATGGGCCTGCAATGGCAGCAACGCGGGCTCAAACGCCTGCTGCGCCTGGCCGAGCAGACCACCTCCGACCCGCTGATCGCGCAGATGTACACCGACAGCCGTGGCGCCCAGGCGCGTCTGGAAATGTCGATCCTCAGCCAGGAAGCACGCCTGAAAACCTGCCTGACCCGTCTGCAGGACACCGCCGAACACCTGACCGATCAGGCCAAACAGTCCGACGCGCTGGCGCACAACAGCTCCAGCGGGCTGGAACGCCAGCGCGTGGAAACCGAACAGGTCGCCACCGCCGTCAACCAGATGGCGGCGACCACGCAAGAAGTCGCCAGCCACGTGCAGCGCACCGCTGATGCTACTCAGGAAGCCAATCGCCTGACCGGTCGCGGCCGCGACATCGCCGGGGAAACCCGCGAAGCCATTCAGCGCCTGTCCGTAGTTGTCGGTGAAACCGGTCTGACCGTCACCCAATTGGCCAAGGACAGCGACGAAATCGGCGGTGTGGTCGACGTGATCAAAGGCATCGCCGACCAGACCAACCTGCTCGCCCTCAACGCTGCGATTGAAGCCGCGCGTGCCGGCGAGATGGGCCGCGGCTTTGCTGTGGTAGCTGACGAAGTCCGGCAACTGGCGCAACGCACCAGCGAATCCACCGGGCAGATCCACGCCCTGATCGCCAAGTTGCAGCAAACCGCTTCGAGCGCCGTGCAAACCATGGAAGCCGGGCATCGCCAGGCCGAAGAAGGTGTAGCACGGGTACTGGAAGCGGATCAGGCGCTGGTCGGGATCAGTGAAGCGGTGGCCAACATCACCGACATGACCACGCAGATCGCCGCTGCCACCGAAGAGCAAAGTGCGGTGGCTGAGGAGATCAGCCGCAACATCAGCAACATTTCGGAACTGGCGGACCAGACCTCCGAACAGGCGCATAATTCGGCGTTGCTGAGTGAAGAGCTGACCAAGACGGCCAATACGCAGTACTCGTTGGTGGAGCGATTTAACCGCTAAACAGCAAAAGATCGCAGCCTGCGGCAGCTCCTACAGATGATCCGTGTAGGAGCTGCCGAAGGCTGCGATCTTTTGACTTTAAAAGCCCGGACGGCGAAAGCTGTCCGGGCTTTTTCGTTTCTGGTTCAGGCATCGGGACTGGATCGCCGCGATAGTGGCACATTAATATCTATCATCCCTTCAGAATTCCTGCATGCGGACGACAACCTCGGCAAATCCGTTCCTTGTTGTGAGTCCTTCATGAAGAAGTTCGCTGTCCTGATGTTCGCCGTTCTGTTCCTGGCCGGATGCGCCAATCAGAAATTCAAGCCTGAATACCGTAGCCAGATTCACACGGTAAAAATCCTTCCAGTGTCATGGAAACCCCGGGAAATGACCTACATGGGCCGCGAACAAGCATGGGGTGCCGCCATTGGCGCGGGCGTCGGTACCGGCGTCGGTCTGGCGGCAGGCGCCGGCAAGATCGGTACCGCGGCACTCGGCGGTGCCGGTTTCGCCGCCGGTTTGAAGGCCGGCGACCTGGCCTCCATGTCGACCGTCGATGCGATCCTCTACAACATGGAAACCGCCAACATCAACCTCGGCGACCTGGTGAAAAAGAGCTTCGAAGAAAAACTCGCCGCCAGCGGCCGCTTCAAAATCGTCGGCGACAACGAACCGGCAGACGCGCAGATTGAATTGACCGTATTCAGTTGGGGTTTCGCCCTGACCCAGGGCTTCAGCAGCGTGGTTTACCCGAACATTGCGGTGAACGGCGTGATGAAGCGCGGCAACGAGTTGATCTGGCAGCGCAACGAGCCGATCACCGCGTTTAACGGCGCCAACACCTACGGTTACGAGCCGCTGCGCTATCGCACCGAACCGGAACTGGTGCGCACCGCATTGACCGGTGTTTCGCAGATTGTCGCCGACTATCTGGTCAAGGATCTGAACGAGTAGCGCTTTGCTGAGCGCAGCCTGATTTAAACGAAAAGGGACGATTTATTTTTCTTCAAATAAATCGTCCCTTTTTCTATTCACTCTGCGGGTACGACGTTATCCAGCGCCTGATTCACCGCCAACTCCCCGAGCATCACCACCTGCGCAATCCCCAGCAGCGTATTGCGCCCCGGCCCCTCCAACGTGCCGGCGAAATCACCGAGCATCACCGTGGCCGAGGCCAGGGATTCGCAGGCGTTGGCCAGCAGGGCTTCGGTGTCGGCTTGCGGGTTGGCGCTGAACAGGCTGCTGGGGGTGTACGGCGTGGCCATGATTTGCGCGGGCGCGAGGTAGTGGTCGAGGGCGCGTTCGGCGGCATCGTGGAGTTTTCGCGAGTTGAGTGATTCGTAGGGAGATACCGAGTCCGGGATCGGCGGATGGGTGTTGGTGTCGGACATCGACTGAGACTCCAGGCACGTTGAAAGAGTGACTCCCTGTAGGAGCTGCCGAAGGCTGCGATCTTTTGACGTTGCTGTTGAAAA
>NZ_JBTJEN010000024.1:0-55325 GCF_054456575.1 Pseudomonas sp. Eth.TT006
CAAGCGTTTTTTTGCTTACTTTTTTTAGGCGTTTGTAAAAAAAGTGAGTCGCCGTCAGGCGAAACCGCCAGCCGCAGCACCCGAAGAAACGGATATTCACACGATCAAACCAAGAACCTGGTCGGCCCAAAGGCCGCCAAGTCAACGCGTCACCGCCGATCCTCAACCCGACCCTGACTCTGGCTCCAATCCGTCAACAAACTATAAGCCACCGCCAACAACGTAGGCCCGATAAACAACCCGATAAACCCGAACGCAATCAACCCGCCAAACACCCCAAGCAACACAATCACCAACGGCAGATTGCCGCCACGACTGATCAAATAAGGCTTCAACACGTTATCCACGCCACTGATGATGAACGTCCCCCAGATCCCGAGAAACACCGCCATCCCATACTCACCTTTCCAGGCCAGCCAGGCCGTGGCCGGAATCCACACCAGCGGCGGCCCCATCGGAATCAGACTCAGCAGAAAGGTCACGATCCCCAGTACCAACGCCCCCGGAACCCCGGCAATCAGGAAGCCGATCAACGCCAGAATCGCCTGTGCCGCTGCGGTACCGATCACCCCGTTGACCACCCGCTGCACGGTGCCGGCCACCAGCTCGATGTAATAGCCGGCCCGCTCGCCGATCAGCCGCTGCAGCAGACTGTGCACGAACGCCGCCAGCCGTGGCCCGTCACGGTAGAAAAAGAATACGAAAACAATGCTCAGGGTCAGCTCGAGAATCCCGCCGCCGATCTGCGCACTGCGCGCCAGCAACCAGTTGCCGACCTGCCCCAGGTACGGCTTGATCGACACCATCAGTGCCGCGCCCTGCTGATCAATGCTGTTCCAGACCCCGACCAGCCGTTCCCCCACCAGCGGCACCGTGCCCAGCCAGACCGGCGCCTCCGGCAAACCGTCGACCTGCACATCCTTGATGAACGCCGTGGCATCGCGCACATGATCGGCCAGGTTGAACCCCAGCCATACCAGAGGTGCCGCCACCAGCAACATCCAGCCCAGGGTCAAGATAGCCGCGGCGAGGGACTCACGGCCATTGAGCCAGCGGGTCAGCAGCACCATCAACGGCCAACTGGCGAACGCCAGCACCGCGCCCCAGAACAGCGCCGACCAGAACGGCGCCATCACCCACAGGCTGGCGCCAAACAGCACCAGCAGAAGGATTTGCACCAACAGCCGATCATTATTGAGCATGTAAGGTCTCGAAAAAGTCAGTCCGTCATAGAGTAGGCGAACATGCCAGGCATGCTCGCCCGCTACAGCTTATCGCAGCAGATCGATGCGCAGCCCCGCGCTGTCGGCGCTCCCCGCTTCCATCCGCGCCGCACGCACGCCTTGAGCGATCAGCGCCTGACGCCAGGCCTCGGCCTTCGGCCCGGAAATTGTCACGCGCTGGGTGGTGTCGAGATTCAGGCCACGAGAAATCAGGCGTAGCCAGGTGTCATCCGGATCGCCCGCCAGTTTCGGCAGATCCAGCTCACCCGTGCTCTTGAGCTGGCGCAACAGCGTGGCCGAGGTCGGCAGCAGCTCGCCCAGTGGCGCGCTCGCCTCGAACTGCTCGACATGCAGGTAGGCTTTGCGATTGCCTCGGGTGATGCTGTAGAGCGCCACCAGAGTGTTGTCCTGCGGTGCCGCCAGGCGCAACAGCAGATAGGCCTGCTGCTCGTCGGCGCCGTACAGCTGGGAATTGCCGAACACCTCGTTGGCCCACAGGCTGCTTTCGCCGCAGTCACGAGCCTGACACCAGAACAGCAGCTCGGCGCCCTGTTTCTGCAGGGCTTCGCGGGCAATGGTGAAGGCTTCGGTGGCGGCGTGTTCCGGTGGCAACTCGTAGGTTACCGAGGTGCGCTGGCCGCGCGCGGTGACCTGGCCGTCGAAGCGCAACTGCCCGCTGATCTTGCGGATCGAGCCCATGGGATAGATGCGCTCCTGCTCCACCGCAGGGCGATAGTCGACGATCTGCGCATCGGCCAGACGCGGCACGATCGG
Organism: Pseudomonas sp. Eth.TT006; assembly: GCF_054456575.1. Lineage (NCBI taxonomy): Bacteria > Pseudomonadati > Pseudomonadota > Gammaproteobacteria > Pseudomonadales > Pseudomonadaceae > Pseudomonas > Pseudomonas sp. Eth.TT006. Next base: position 1,998 of record NZ_JBTJEN010000024.1, read on the forward strand.
CAGATCCTGACTGCCCGGCACATCGGCGGCGAAAAGCACGGGACTGACCCAGCACAGTGCCAACAGACTGAGAGTGCGCATGGTCAGGCTCATTGGATCGGCAGGGCTTGGCGGGTCGGGGTCGCAGCGGTATAGCAATCCATCGTGGTTGTCTCCCATTTCAACCCGCCCAGCCTCGACAGTTGCCCGGTGCAAGTCAAGGAATGGCGAAGAAGCGATTGAAACAGTCTGCGACAAGGTCGGCACCGGACTCATCGTTCAGGTGCAAATGGTGCCCGCCCGCCAGCTGTTCCTGGCTAAAGGGTAGACGCTGCAGCAACTCAGGATGCTTGGCCAGCATGCCGTCGGCCGCCACCACCAGGTGCGCCGGGCAACTGATGCGCTGAACGAACGCCATGGCCTGCTCCTGGGTCAGGCGCAGCGGTGATGGCAAGGTCAGGCGATTGTCGGTGCGCCATGTATAACCACCGGGCACCGGCATCAAGCCGCGTTGCGCCAGCAGTTCGGCAGCTTCGCGACTGACCGCCACCAGGCCTTTCATCCGCGCTTCGATGGCGCGATCAAGGTTGGTGTAAACCGGTTTGCGCTTGTCGCGCAGGCCCAGTTGCGCCTGCAAGGCCATGCCCATGCGCTCGGCCGCATTTTCGCCTTTGTCTGTAGGCGGAATCACTCCGTCGATCAGTGCCAGATGGCTGATGCGCTCCGGCAACGAACCGGCCAGCACCAGCGAAACGATCGCGCCCATCGAATGCCCGAGCAGACCGAAGCGCTTCCAGCCCAGTTGCTCGGCGACCTGCAGCACATCATGAGCGTAATCCCATAGCGCATACCCGGCGCCATTCGGACGATGCCCGGAGTGACCGTGCCCGGCCATGTCCAGAGCAATGATGCGCAGGCCTTTGAGCCTGGGTGCCAGCCGCGCGAAGCTGTTGGCATTATCGAGCCAGCCATGCAGCGCGATCACTGGCAGACCGTCCTCGGGACCGAACAAATGCGCCGCCAGTTCGATATGCGGCAGGCTCAAGCGCACCTCTTCGAAGGTCGGGCTCATGCGCAATCCTTGTCCTGACGGCTTTCCCAGCGGCTGAACAGATTCTTCAACAGCCGCGCCGTGTCTTGCGGACGCTCCAGAGGAAACATGTGCCCGCCGGGCATGCTCAACAATTCACCCTGCGGCAGTCGCGACACGTAACTGCTGTGATGACGCATCACCACGCGGCTCTTGTGCCCGCGCACCACCGCCAGCGGCACTTTCAGTTGTCGCGTGCGGCCTGGACTGGTGTGCGGCACGCCGCGATAGATGCTGATTTCGGTGGCCGGGTCGAAGCGCAGACGCAACGTGTCGCCGACTTTGTGCAAGCCATGTTGCAGGTAAGCGTCGAAGCACTCCGGATCGAAACCGCGAAACAGGCTCTTGCCGGCAAAATAACGGCGCGCACTGTCGAGGTCGGCAAACTCTTCGCGACGGCCGAGAGTGCGACCGGCAGGCGTCAACTTGTCGATGAAGCCGAAGCGCTTGGCCGCGCGGATCACCCATTGATCGGTGCGGGTCAGCACCGGCGAATCGAGCATCACCACGCCGCGATACAGCTCAGGACAACGCAGGGCTGCGTGCAGGTGCAATACGCCGCCAAAGGAATGGCCGACGCCCCACACCGGTTGATCCTGCTGCTGCAAATGGTGGATCAGTTCATCGACCAGGTTGTACCAGTTGTCGTCCGCCGGGAAACGCGGGTCATGGGCGTGCTGCTCCAGATGCGTAACCCGATACTCGGGCGCCAGCGCCGCGAACAACTTGCCATAGGTGCCCGAAGGAAACCCGTTGGCGTGGGCGAAAAAGATCGGTTGCGACATACCGGTAAATCCATGAGCGGGAAACGTGGCGTTGATTGTCCGTAAGACTGCGCCTTACAGCAATGACCGTAACTGCCAGGAATGATGACAGTCCGGTCAGGGCTATGGTGAGTCAGTCGGATCGCTACCCCCTCACCCCAGCCCTCTCCCCCTGGGGGCGAGGGGAAAGGGAGCAGATCTCCATGCTTTTCCGAATCTTTATTCGACTCGGTATCTCAGGTCGATGTACTTCGAATAACCACTCGGTCAGTCCCCTCTCCCTCGGGGAGAGGGCTAGGGTGAGGGGCTTTTTCGACATCAACGTGCCGGCGGCTGCTCGCCAAGCGGCACCACAGCCATGGTCAGGCGCGACACGCAACTCGCCTTGCCTTCGTCGCTGGTCAAACGGATATCCCACACATGCGTGGTGCGGCCAATATGGATCGGTTTGGCCACCGCCGTCACCCGCCCGCTGCGCAAACCGCGCAAATGGTTGGCGTTGATCTCCAGCCCTACGCAATAGAACTTGCTGGCATCGATGCACAGGTAACTGGCCATCGAACCGACGGTTTCCGCCAGCACCACCGACGCGCCGCCATGCAGCAGGCCGTAAGGCTGGTGGGTGCGGTGGTCGACGACCATGCTTGCCGTCAACGACTCTTCGTCGAAGGACTCAAAGCGGATATCCAGCACTTCACCGATGGTGTTTTTCTGGATTGCGTTCAACTGCTCGATGTTCGGAGTGGTGCGCCACAAGCTCATCGCCGGCTTCCTTTATTGTTTTGATCGTCCGTCAATCCTGCCACAGCACCGCCTCGCTGCGCGCGCTCCATTCTTCAAAGCGTGCGCCGTAGGTGTCTTCGATGACGTTGCGCTTGATCTTCAACGTCGGCGTGAGAAAGCCGTTTTCCACCGCCCAGTTGTCCTTGACCACCACCAGCCGCCGCAGCCGCTCATGTTTGTCGAGTGCGGCGTTGACCTCTTCGAGGAGTTTTTCCAGGCTCGAATGCAGACTCGCCCGACCCTCGTCCTGATTGACCGTCGACAGCACGCACAAGCCCAGCGGCGCGCTCAGGCCATCGCCGACGACACACACCTGCTCGATCCGCGAATGCACCGCCAGACGGTTTTCAATCGGCGCCGGGGCCACGTATTTGCCTTTGCTGGTCTTGAAGATTTCCTTGAGCCGTCCGGTCAGACGCAAGCGCCCTTCGGCATCCTGTTCGCCCTTGTCGCCGGTGCGCAGGAAACCATCCTCGGTCAGGGTTTCGGCGGTTTTCTGCGGCTCCTTGAAATAACCGAGCATGTTCGCCTGACTGCGCACCTGCACCTCGCCGGACTCGTCGATCCGTACCTCGACCTGCGGGCACGGTTTGCCGATCCAGCCTTGTTTATATTGGCCGGGCAGACAGATGTGCGAATAACCGCAACTCTCGGTCATGCCATAGACCTCCAGCACTTCGAGGCCGAGCTTCTGATACCAGCCGAGCAAGGTTTGCGGCACTGGCGCCGCGCCGGACAAGGCGACACGCAAGGCATCCAGCCCCAGCCCGGCCAACACTTTGTGCCCGACGCGCTTGCCGACCCACGGCAGGCCCAAAAGGAAATCCAGACGCTTGGCCGGAATCTTGCCGTACACGCCCATCTGGAATTTGATCCAGATGCGCGGCACGCCGAACATTGCCGTGGGCCGCGCCCGCTGCAGATCGGTGATGAAGGTGTCGAGGCTTTCGGCAAAGAACACGGTTTGCCCGGTATAGATCGACGCCAGTTCGACGAACATCCGTTCGGCGACGTGGCACAAAGGCAGGTACGACAGCAGTCGATCGTTCTCGTTGAGACCGAACAACTGCGTGCCGTGGGTCGCGGCAAACCCGAGATTGGCGAAGCTGTGCATCACGCCCTTGGGCAGCCCGGTGGTGCCGGAGGTGTAGATGATGGTTGCCAGTTGCTCGCCTGCGGGACGCGGATCGTCCTGAATCGGTGAGCTCTGCTGCAGGTCGTCCCAACTGAAAGCGAACGCGCCGGGCGGATGCAGCGGCAGGCTGATGGTCGGCAGCCCCGGCGGAATGCCTTGGGACATCCCGGGCCAGTCATCGAGTTTACCGATAAACGCCAGCGCGCTTTCCGAATGGGTGAGGACCTGATTCACCGAGTCGGCGGTGAGGTTGGGATACAGCGGCACCGACACATGCCCGGCCATCCAGATCGCCAGATCGGCAATGATCCAGTGCGCGCAGTTTTTCGAGATCAGCGCGATGTGGCTGCCCTGCGGCAATTCCCGGGCGCGTAGCCAGTTTGCCGCGCAACGGGCCTGATGACCGACTTCGCCCCAGCTCAGGGTCTCGACCTGTCCGCCGCCGCTGGGCTGCACGAGAAAACGCTGGCGCGGGTGGCGCGCCTCACGTTGGTAAAAAACGTCCAGCGGCAAACGGAAGGCGGCAGGCATGCGACTCGCTCCTGTTTTTTGGTCTGGAGCAAGCGTAGTCAACCAAGCAAGTGCTTGGTTGGATTTTTCAAACAAATAATTTCAACTGACAATGAGGTCACCTGTGGGAGCGGGCTTGCTCGCGAATGCGCTGTGTCAGCCACTGTAAATGTCACTGATACACCGCATTCGCGAGCAAGCCCGCTCCCACAAGGGATCAGCGTCAAGGGTGCTTGAGGCTGTTGAGTTTCATAGAGCCAATCAACAGCTCAGGACTCTCCAGCTCGGCCAATCCCGCAGTGTCGACCCTTTCCGGCGGATACCCGGCGCCATGCTGCAGATAGCTCAGCAGATTGCCTACCAGCGGGTTATGGCTGACCAGCAGCGCATTGCTCACCGAGACCAATTGATCGGTGACCTTGTCCGGATCGGTCTCCGGGGTCAGCCAGTCAACGGTGCGAATCTCCGGCTCGAACCCCAACGCCTCGCGCACGATCTGCGCGGTCTGTTGCGCACGCAGATAAGGACTGGCGTAGATCGCCGTCAGAGGCTGGCCGACCAAGCGGTTGGCGCTGCGCAAGGCTTCCTCGCGTCCGTGTTCGGTCAGTGCCCGCTCGGAGTCGGGGCACGAGCCATAAGGCACCGCTTCACCGTGACGCAATACCCAGAGTTTCATAGCTTGGGTTCCTCATCGCGAACCGGATGCGGGGCTGGCGGCACGGCGTGCGGCGCTTCGCCTTCCGGGGTACGCGGGGTCGGCCAGTCGGCGAACGGCCAGGGTTTCTGGTCGCTGTGGAAGCTGCCGAAGCGGCCGATCTGCGCGAGAAACTGGCTGAGGCTGTCGCCGAAATTCATCAGGCTGGCGCTCGGCGCGCCGTAAATCAGACGATAGATCAGTTGCACCAGCACCAGCGCGCCGAGGATGAACTGCGCCACTTGCCAGACCAGCACGTAGACGATCATCCACAACACCCGCAGGAGAATGGATTCGTACTTGGCTTCGGTTTTCGGATCGTTCATGGCTCGCTTCCTGTTGAATCAGTTGAAACCGCTGGTGGAAATAAAGTCGACGTCGGTTTTCGGCTCGGCCCGCATCAGTAGACCGATCACCTGTTCCAGCGTGCGTCCCTCGAACAGAATCGCGTGCAGCCCGGCGACCAGCGGCATGTACACGCCCGCCTCCTGGGACTTGGCCTTGAGCACTTTCAGGGTGTTCACGCCTTCGGCGACTTCGCCCAGACGCGACACTGCTTCATCCAGGCTCAAGCCCTGGCCGAGGGCAAACCCGACCTGATAATTACGGCTTTTTGGCGACGAACAGGTGACCATCAAATCACCGACCCCGGCCAGACCGAGGAAGGTCATCGGGTTGGCGCCCTGATTCACCGCAAAGCGGGTCATCTCGGCCAAGGCGCGGGTGATCAGCATGCTCTTGGTGTTCTCGCCCATCTCCAGCGCTACCGCCATGCCGGCGATGATCGCGTAAACGTTTTTCAACGCGCCACCCAGTTCCACGCCAAAGCGGTCGGCACTGGCGTAGACGCGGAAAGTGCGGCCATGCAACGCCGCCTGCACCTGCTTGCACAGGTCTTCGTCTTCACTGGCGACCACGGTGGCGGTCAGCGCATGTTCGGCGATCTCGCGCGCCAGGTTCGGCCCGGACAGCACGCCGATGCGCGCCTGCGGGGCGATCTCTTCGAGGATCTGGCTCATCAGCTTGAAGGTCTGCGCTTCGATGCCCTTGGTCAGGCTGACCAGCATCTTGCCGCGCAGGCGCTCGGCATGCGCGGCAAGCACCGTGCGCAGGGCGCTCGAGGGCAGCGCGACGAAGCACAGGTCGCAGGCGTCGAGGGTGGCCTGCAGGTCAGTGACGGCGGTCACCCCCGGCAGAATCTTGATGCCCTTGAGGTAGCGCGGGTTCTCGCGATTGACCCGGATGGCCTCGGCCTGCTCGGGGTCACGCATCCATTGCCGGACTTGATGGCCGTTCCCGGCCAGCAGATTGGCCACGGCGGTACCAAAACTTCCGCCTCCCAGGACCGCAATCGGGCGCTGTTCAGTCATATGCAATCCGTTAATCCATACCAGTGGCGATGCCGGCATTATACGGGGCGACCGGGGCGCAGCCAGCCCCTGCGTCAATTACCGGCACTTGTCGGAAGAAGGCCAATAAAACCGAGGAAAATGCCCGCATCGCGACTGGAAAAGTCGCGGCCCTCGGTTAACATGCGCGCCAATTCTCTGTGTTCAAGGCTGTGCCGTGTCCTTTGGCTCTTCCCCATCGCGTTCGTCCCTGCTGCTGGCGCTACTATTGAGCCCGGTGTCGCAGGCGGACGACCTGTTTGTCGACAGCGAAACGCTGCCGCAGGTGCTGACGGCCACGCGCCTGAAACAGACTGCGGCGGAAGTGCCGGGGAGCATGAGCGTACTCGACAGCGAACTGATCAACGCCAGCGGTGCCCGCGACATCAGCGAACTGCTGCGCCTGGTACCAGGGATGATGGTCGGCAACATCAACGGCAATCAGGCGGCAGTCAATTATCACGGGACCAATGCCAGTGAGGCGCGGCGCATGCAGGTGCTGATCGATGGCCGTTCGGTGTACCGCGCCGGCCTTGCCACGGTGGACTGGAGCGATATTCCGGTGGCCATGGAAGACGTCGAGCGGATCGAGGTTTTTCGTGGCCCGAACACCGTCAGCTACGGCGCCAACGCACTAATGGCGGTGGTCAACATCATCACCCGCAACCCGGCGGACAGCCACGGCACACGCCTGAAGTACACGCGTGGCCAGCGCGGCATCAATGACTTCTACGCCAGCCAGGGCACCGGCTGGGATGGAGGCGATTTGCGTCTGTCGCTGTCTGGTCAGGAGGACGATGGCTTCGACAGCGACCGCAACGGCGGCGATTATCGCGACAGCCGCCGCTTGAACCGCTTCAGCCTCGCCGTCAGCCAGACGTTGAGCGACAACCAGAGCCTCGACTGGCAGGTCAACGCCAAGGACGGCAGCAATCAGCGACCTTATACCTACCGCCCAGTGTTCTCGGGGATTACCGCTGCCGGGAACAGTTCCGACGTGGTCGCCAAGGATTACGCCGGCTCGGTGCGCTGGAATCTCGACATCAATCCGCAACACAGCCTTTATGTACAAGGTTCGGCCCAGCACTGGGATCGTCAGCAGGTGTGGCGCGCTTGCGACGCCGAAGTGTCGTTCAGCCCGCAGCTGACGCAACTGTGGCAGCTCAACCCGAATTACACCGAACGCCTGGCGCGCAACATCACCCGTTTCACCGGCCCCGGTCCGGAAACCGGTACCCCGCAGGAAATGGCCCTGGCCAATCAGGTGCTGGACCAGTGGCGCAACGGTGCCAGTCAGACGCTGTGCGGCGACATCGACCAGAGCGCCCGCGAGTCGCGTTACGATCTGGAATTGCAGGACACCCTCAGCCTGTCCGACAGTCTGCGACTGGTCAGCGGCATGAACTATCGTTACGACCGGGCCGATTCCGAGACTTACTTCAACGGCACGCTGGACGACACCACCTGGCGGGCGTTCGGCCAGCTCGAGTGGCGCGCCAGCGAACACTGGCTGTTGCAGGGTGGCGCAATGTTCGAGAACACCCAATTGATCGGCAGCTCGCTGACGCCGCGTTTCGCAGTCAACTACCTGATCAACCCGCGCCATGGCCTGCGCGCGGTGTACTCGGAGGCGATCCGCTCGCCGGACATGTTCGAGAACAACGTCAACTGGAGCTATCAGGTGAGCAACCTGCGGCCCTCGGCCTACGGTCAGTCCTCGGCGCGCTACTTCGTCAAGACCCGCGGCCCGGGCGATCTCGATCAGGAACACATGCGCTCGCGCGAGCTGGGCTACAACGGCTATTTCGCCGAACTCGGGCTGGCGCTCGATGTGAAGCTGTTCTACGACGAGATCACCGGGATGATCAGCGAGCCGCTGCGCAACAACCAGTACATCGCCAGCAATGCCAACAGCTCGCGCTTTCGCGGCACTGAAACCCAGCTCGACTGGCGCGTGAGCCTGATCGATCGCCTGCGCTTGACCTACGCCTTCGTCGACGCCGAGGCGAGCAATCCGCAGGATCAGCAATTCACCTCGCGCAACAGCGGCTCCGCCGGTTGGCTGCGCGACTGGGGCCATGGCTGGAACAGCGCCCTCTTCTATTACGGCGACAATGCGCTCAACGGTTACCGTTTCAAACGGGTCGACACGCGCATCGCCAAACGCATCTCTCTGGGCAAGGCCCAGTTGCAATTGGCCGGCGTGCTGCAACAGCGGCTCGACAACGAGCCAACCACTTTCGTCGATAACAATTACGACGAACGCCGGGTGATGTACTTCAGCGCCGAGCTGGAGTTCTAGGGTGCGCTACGCGAAGGCAAACAAGGCGCCAACCCTTGGCCACTGGCTGGCCGGTGCCTGTCTGTTTTTGACCGCGTGGCTGCACGGCGTGGCGGTGCAAGCCGCCGACATTCTGTTGACCGGCGCTGAAGAAAGCCCTGGAGTGCAGGCGTTCGTCCAGGCCCTTAGCGAGCTGCGCCCCACCGATAACGTGCGCTTCCAGCCACTGGCCAGCCTGCCGACACCGGGCAAATTACCGAGCAATCTGCGGATGATTCTGCTCGACCTGCCCAGCCTCGATTGGCGCCTCAAAGAGCCGCAGGGACCGGCGACGCTGGTGTTGCGCATCAGCCGCCTGCAAGCCCGGCAGCGCCTGGCTGGCGCGCAACCGCCGCACTTGAGTCTGTTGTGGAGCGATCCACCGTTGGCGCGGCAACTGCAACTGATTCGGCGGATTCTGCCGCAGGCGCAGCGCGTCGGCGTGCTGTTCGACCAACACAGCGAATTCCTGCTCAAGGAGCTGCAACTGGCCGCCGCGCCATTGGACCTGCAAATCGTCAGTCAACGCTGGGACAACACTCAGGACAGCCGTCCGTTGCAGACAGTCCTGAGAAACAGCGATGTGTTGCTCGGCCTCGACGACCCCGACCTGTACAACCCGAAAACCGCGAAAAATCTGTTGCTCAGCAGTTACTCTCGGCAGACCGCCCTGATCGGGCCCAACGCGGCGTTTGTCCGCGCCGGCAGCCTGGCCAGCACTTACAGCGACCAGTCCGACTGGCTGGCGATCCTCGACGAATTGCTCGATCGGCCCCCGGCCTTGTGGCCACGAACGCTCTATCCGCAACGCTTTAAAGTTTCAACTAATGCGCAGGTCGCTCGTTCCCTGGGTATCGAGCCAATCAATGGAACGACTGTTGCCCGCCAGTTGGCTGAAGGAGAAAGCCACCCATGAATCTGCGTCGCCGCTGGGATATCAATACCCGCACGCAACTGATCAGCCTGGGCCCGGCACTGCTGCTGACGCTGTTGCTGATCAGCTTCTTTACCTTCGTGCGGATTCAGGATTTGCGTCAGGAGCTCAATCACACCGGGCAACTGATCGCCAATCAACTGGCCCCGGCCACCGAATATGGGGTGATCTCCGGCAACAACGAAGTGCTCGAAAGCCTGCTCAAGGCGACCCTGGCCACGCCGAACGTGCGTTTTATCGAAGTGCAGGACAGCGCCAACCGGATTCTGGCTTACGTGGAACAGCCCGCCGATGCGCATAACCGACCGCATCAGGTCGAGGTGTTCCAGGCCCCGGTGCGCCTGCAACGGATCGCCCTCAACAGCGATTTTTTCCATGACGCAAAAGCCAGCAACCACGTGACCAGCGAGGATTATCTGGGGCGGGTGATCGTCGGTCTGTCCAACGACGCCTTCAGTCAGCGCCAGCAGGAAATTCTGTTCAAGGCGGGAATTCTGGCGCTGTTCGCCCTGCTCTTCACCTTTGTCCTCGCGCGGCGTCTGGCCGGCAGCCTGTCGGCGCCGATCCGCGACATCGGCAACGCGGTCAAGGCGATTCAACAGGGTGATTACAAGATCCCGCTGCCGATCGTTGATGACACCGAACTCGGCGCGCTGTCGCAGCACATCAACAATCTCGCCCACGCTTTGGAGCAGGCCAGCCGCGAACAGCATCAGGCGATGGCGCAACTGATCCAGACCCGTGAGGAAGCAGAAAAGGCCAACAACGCCAAATCCGACTTTCTCGCGATGATGAGCCACGAGCTGCGCACGCCCATGAACGGCGTATTGGGCATGCTGCAATTGCTGGAAACCACGGACATGACCGAGGAGCAGGTCGAGTACGCCGCACTCGCCTCCGAGTCCACCGAGCATCTGCTGAAAGTCATCAACGATATTCTCGACTTCTCGCGGATCGAACGTTCGGAGCTGGAACTGGAGCACATTCCGTTCAACCTCGCCGACCTGATTGGCGCTTGTGCACAGTCGTTCCAGCACAGTGCGCTGCAGCGTGGTCTTGAGTTGAACCTGAGGATTCCCGAGGACCTGCGCGACTTGCAGGTGCAGGGCGATCCGACACGGATCCGGCAGATTCTGGTCAACCTGGTGGGCAATGCCTTGAAGTTCACCGAGCGCGGCCGCGTCAGCATCGAAGCGCAGTGGCAGCCGCTGGATCACGAATTACTCTGGTTCACCTGCTCGGTGCGCGACAGCGGCATCGGCATTTCGTCGGAGAGTCTGGAGCTGATGTTCAACGCCTTCCAGCAGGCCGACAGTTCGATCTCCCGGCGCTACGGCGGCACCGGCCTCGGTTTGCCGATCGCCCGCACCCTGGCCGAACGCATGGGCGGCACGCTGCGGGCACAAAGTGAAGAAGGCCTGGGCTCGGTGTTCACCCTGGAAATCCCGCTGGCCTTATATAAGCAGACAGCGCCGCCACTGGTGGCACCGCGCGCGGTCAACGGCAATGGCTATGGCGAGGGGCGCAAGGTGTTGCTGGTCGAGGACAACCCGGTCAACCAGACGGTCATCGAAGCGATGCTGCGCAGCCTGGGTTTTACCGTCGGCGTCGCCACCGATGGCGCGCAAGCGGTGCGCAGCGCCGAGGGCAATGATTACGAAGTGATTCTGATGGACTGTCGTCTGCCGGTCATCGACGGTTACGAGGCGACCCGGCAGATCCGCCAGTTGCCAGGTCGTGGCGACGTGCCGATCATTGCGCTGACCGCCAACGCCTTGCAGGGGGATCGCGAAACCTGCCTGTCAGCGGGAATGAACGATTATCTGGCGAAGCCGTTCAAACGCAACGACCTACAACAGATTCTGCAGCGCTGGGTCCAGTAGTGACAGTTTTTCGACCATCTGCGACTGGCATGAAAAGCGAAAGTGCGGCAGTCTTAGGCACCCGAACACGCCTCAAAAGAGGCTTGAATAAAAATTTCAGTGCACAAGTGTACATTCATGTCCTTGGTGCTGTGACTTTCACCACAACGCAATAGTCTATGAGTAGGCTGCCGGTACGAGGCATGAACGCGTCGATCGGCCGGGAAGATTTGCCCCACCTGCCGCATGGGATTATTGAGGAGCTCGCATGACCAAACAAAACGCCTTTACCCGGGAAGATCTGCTGCGCTGCAGTCGCGGTGAGCTGTTCGGCCCAGGTAACGCGCAATTGCCCGCCCCGAACATGCTGATGGTTGATCGCATCACCCTGATCAGCGAAGAAGGCGGCAAGTACGGCAAAGGTGAATTGGTCGCCGAGCTGGATATCAACCCTGACCTGTGGTTCTTCGCCTGCCACTTCGAAGGCGATCCGGTAATGCCGGGCTGCCTCGGTCTGGACGCCATGTGGCAACTGGTCGGCTTCTTCCTGGGCTGGCAAGGTCTGCCGGGCCGTGGCCGTGCACTGGGTTCGGGCGAAGTGAAATTCTTCGGCCAGGTCCTGCCGACCGCCAAGAAAGTCACCTACAACATTCATATCAAACGCGTCCTCAAGGGCAAGCTGAACCTGGCCATCGCCGATGGTTCGGTGACTGTCGACGGTCGCGAAATCTACACCGCCGAAGGCCTTCGCGTCGGCGTGTTCACCTCCACTGACAACTTCTAAGGGTTATTCGCATGCGCCGCGTCGTTATCACTGGTCTGGGCATTGTTTCGTGCCTGGGCAATGACAAAGAGACCGTCTCCGCTAACCTGCGTGCAAGCCGCCCTGGCATCCGGTTCAACCCGGAATATGCTGAAATGGGTCTGCGTAGCCAGGTTTCCGGCTCCATCGACCTCAACCTTGAAGAACTGATCGATCGCAAGATCTATCGTTTCGTCGGCCACGCGGCAGCTTACGCCTACCTGGCCATGAAAGACGCCATCACTGACTCCGGCCTGACCGAAGAGCAAGTGTCCAACCCGCGTACCGGCCTGATCGCCGGCTCGGGCGGCGCCTCGACCCTGAACCAGATGGAAGCGCTGGACATCCTGCGCGAGAAAGGCGTGAAGCGCGTTGGCCCTTACCGCGTCACGCGGACCATGAGCAGCACCGTTTCCGCGTGCCTGGCCACTCCGTTCAAGATCAAGGGCCTGAACTACTCCATCGCTTCTGCCTGCGCCACCAGTGCTCACTGCATCGGTACCGCCATGGAACAGATCCAGATGGGCAAGCAGGACATCGTCTTCGCCGGTGGCGGTGAAGAAGAGCACTGGAGCCAGTCGTTCCTGTTCGACGCCATGGGCGCTCTGTCCAGCAAGCGCAACGACACTCCGGAACAAGCCTCCCGCGCCTATGACGCCGACCGTGACGGTTTTGTCATCGCTGGCGGTGGCGGCATGGTCGTGGTTGAAGAGCTGGAACACGCACTGGCCCGTGGCGCCAAGATCTACGCCGAAATCGTTGGCTACGGTGCAACGTCCGATGGCTACGACATGGTTGCCCCGAGCGGCGAAGGCGCGATCCGCTGCATGCAGATGGCAATGTCTACCGTCGACACCCCGATCGACTACCTGAACACCCACGGCACCTCGACTCCGGTCGGCGACGTTGCGGAAATGAAAGGTGTGCGTGAAGTGTTCGGCGACAAGGCTCCAGCGATCAGCTCGACCAAGAGCCTGTCCGGTCACTCCCTGGGCGCCGCCGGCGTGCACGAAGCGATCTACTGCATGCTGATGATGGAAGGCAACTTCATTGCCGGTTCCGCCAACATCGACGAACTGGACCCTGAAGTGGCCGATCTGCCGGTGCTGACCAAGACCCGCGAGAACGCCACTATCAACACCGTGATGAGCAACAGCTTCGGTTTTGGCGGCACCAACGCCACGCTGGTGCTGAAGCGCTGGGAAGGCAAGTAATTCCCGCCCGCTGAGCCGCACATGAAAACGCCCCGACTGGTTCGGGGCGTTTTTTTTTGGCCTGCACAAACATAACCCCTGTAGGAGCTGCCGCAGGCTGCGATCTTTTGACTTTGATTTTTTAAAAACAAGATCAAAAGATCGCAGCCTGCGGCAGCTCCTACAGGGAGATTGATCGTTCCCACGCGGAGCGTGGGAACGACCAACAGCGGCTAGCGGTGCGTTTGAAAATGAAACTTCTGTCATGCAACCAACCGCCCTGCGACCGAATGTCGCGGATTTCGCGGGCTGCAGCACTGTTGCAGAAAACGCAACAACACCTTGCGCAAACAAGCCGTTTACTTAGCAAGCTAACAGATCATATAAAAGAGTCCTGCACACGCCTTGCTGCAGATAACTTGAGATTTGGAGCCAAGCAGATGACTGTAAAAGTGACTGAACGCGACGATTCACACATGTCCCATGAAGGCGTAGCCGCTGGTGTACGGATCTGGGATGTGCATCAACAAGACTTGCTGGTCGGCATGTTCCACAACGAGATCGACGCCCACAACTACAAGGCTGAACTCGAATTGCAAGAGCAGCAACGGGATCAGAAATCCGCCTGATTCAAAGCATCCAGGCAAACATCCATGTGGCGAGGGAGCTTGCTCCCGCTGGACTGCGCAGCTGGCCCTGTTCTCGATTGAAAAACAGGTCCGCTTCGCGCCCCAGCGGGAGCAAGCTCCCTCGCCACATTTGTCTTTGTTACGGCTTTATCGATTTACCACATCAGGTCGTCAGGGATCACATACGCCGCGTACGGATCGTCCTCGGTGCTGACCTCCTCGGTCTGCACGTTGAGCTGGACGATGCGCTGTGGGTCGCGCTCCTGGATCTTCAGCGCCGCTTCACGCGGGATCACTTCGTAACCACCGGCATGGTGCACGATGGCCAGCGAGCCGCTGCTGAGCTTGTTGCGCATCAGCGTGTTGACCGAGATGCGCTTGACCTTCTTGTCATCGACGAAGTTGTAGTAGTCCTCGGTGGTCAGCTTCGGCAGACGCGAGACTTCGATCAACTGCTTGACCTGCGCGGCGCGGGCCTTGGCCTCGGCTTTCTCCTGCTGCTGACGGTTCAGCTCCTGGTCGCGCTTGACCTTCTCGGCCATGGCTTCCTGAGCCGCGCGCTGCTGCGAATCATCCAGCTCGGCCTGCCCCTTGTGGGCCAGACGCTGCTGCTTCTGCTTGTCTTTGCTGACCTGCTTGGCCTGCTTCTGGTTGACCAGCCCTGCCTTGAGCAACTGGTCGCGAAGGGAAATACTCATCTAATCACTCACTTGGGCAAATGGCTCAGCCGCAGCCGGGCGTATTCTTTTCCTGACGTTTGGCTTCGCCCCACAAGGCGTCCAACTCTTCGAGGGTGCAATCTTCCATGGGACGACCGGTGTCGCGCAATGCCTGTTCGATAAAACGGAAACGTCTTTCAAACTTGGCGTTGGCACCGCGCAGCGTGGTTTCCGGATCGACCTTCAGGTGCCGCGCCAGGTTGACCACGGAAAACAGCAGATCACCGACCTCGTCGGCCACCGCCTGCGGATCGTTTTCCGACATCGCTTCGAGCACTTCATCGAGTTCTTCGCGCACCTTGTCCAGCACCGGCAGCGCCTCCGGCCAGTCGAAACCGACCTGAGCGGCGCGCTTCTGCAACTTGGCCGAACGCGACAGAGCCGGCAACGCGGCAGGCACGTCATCGAGCAGCGACAGTTGCTCGGGCGCGGCGGAATGCTCGGCGCGCTCTTCGGCCTTGATCTCCTCCCAGCGCTGTTTGACCTGTTCTTCACTCAAACGCGGCACGTCCAGCGGCGCATACGGATCACCGGTGGGAAACACGTGCGGGTGGCGACGGATCAGCTTGCGGGTGATGCTGTCGATCACCCCGGCAAATTCGAAGCGCCCGTCTTCCTTGGCCAGCTGGCTGTAATACACGACCTGGAACAACAGATCGCCGAGTTCGCCCTGCAGATGATCAAAGTCGCCACGCTCGATGGCATCGGCCACTTCGTAGGCTTCTTCGAGGGTGTGCGGAACGATGGTCGCGTAGGTTTGCTTGATGTCCCACGGGCAGCCGTACTGCGGATCGCGCAGACGGTTCATCAGGTGCAGCAGGTCTTCAAGTGAATACATCTGTCATGCCTCTACACAAAACCAATGTGGGAGCGGGCTTGCTCGCGAATGCGGTGTGTCATTCAGCGTAAATATCCACTGACACGCCCTCTTCGCGAGCAAGCCCGCTCCCACATTCGAACGAAGCCATCTTCACGGAGTACGGTTACGCCGCGTCTCGATGATGTTCGGCAACTGCGAAATCCGCCCCAGCAAGCGCCCCAGCGCGTCCAGCCCCGGAATCTCGATGGTCAGGGACATCAGCGCGGTGTTGTCCTCCTTGTTCGAGCGGGTGTTGACCGCCAGCACGTTGATCCGCTCGTTGAGCAGCACCTGCGAGACGTCACGCAGCAGACCGGAACGGTCGTAAGCGCGGATGATGATATCCACCGGGTAGGTGAGCACCGGCACCGGGCCCCAGCTGACCTGGATGATCCGCTCCGGCTCGCGCCCGCCCAGTTGCAGCACCGAGGCGCAGTCCTGGCGGTGAATGCTCACGCCACGGCCCTGGGTGATGTAACCGACGATCGCATCGCCCGGCAGCGGCTGGCAGCAGCCGGCCATCTGCGTCATCAGGTTGCCGACGCCCTGGATCTGAATGTCGCCACGCTTGCCCGGCTTGTAACCGGTGGCCTTGCGCGGGATCAGTTCCAACTGTTCGTTGCCGCGCTCCGGCTCGACCAGTTGCTGCGCGAGGTTGACCAGTTGCGCCAGACGCAGGTCGCCGGCACCAAGAGCGGCGAACATGTCTTCGGCGGTTTTCATATTGGCCTTTTCGGCCAGCTTGTCGAAATCCACCGCCGGCAGACCGAGGCGATTGAGTTCGCGTTCGATCAGGGTTTTACCGGCCGCCACGTTCTGGTCACGGGCCTGCAGCTTGAACCAGTGAACGATCTTCGCCCGCGCCCGCGAGGTGGTGACGTAGCCCAGGTTCGGGTTCAGCCAGTCGCGGCTCGGGGTGCCGTGCTTGCTGGTGATGATCTCGACCTGTTCACCGGTCTGCAGGCTGTAGTTGAGCGGCACGATCCGCCCGTTGATCTTCGCGCCACGGCAGTTGTGCCCGATTTCGGTGTGCACGCGGTAGGCGAAGTCCAGCGGTGTCGCGCCCTTCGGCAGGTCAATGGCGTGACCGTCGGGGGTGAAAATGTAGACCCGGTCCGGTTCGATATCGACCCGCAGCTGTTCGGCCAGACCACCGATGTCGCCCAGCTCTTCGTGCCACTCGAGGACCTGACGCAGCCAGGAGATTTTCTCTTCGTAGTGGTTGGAACCGGATTTGACGTCGGTGCCCTTGTAACGCCAGTGCGCGCAGACGCCGAGTTCGGCTTCTTCGTGCATCGAGTGTGTACGGATCTGCACCTCAAGCACTTTACCCTCAGGGCCGATCACCGCCGTGTGCAGCGAGCGGTAGCCGTTCTCTTTCGGGTTGGCGATGTAGTCGTCGAACTCTTTCGGGATGTGCCGCCACAGGGTGTGAACGATGCCGAGCGCGGTGTAGCAGTCGCGCATTTCCGGCACCAGCACGCGCACCGCGCGCACGTCGTAGATCTGGCTGAATTCCAGACCCTTGCGCTGCATTTTGCGCCAGATCGAATAGATGTGTTTGGCCCGGCCGCTGATATCGGCATCGACGCCGGTGGCCTGCAATTCGTCCTTGAGCTGGGTCATCACGTCGCTGATGAAACGCTCGCGGTCGAGCCGCCGCTCGTGGAGCAGCTTGGCGATCTGCTTGTATTGATCGGGTTCCAGGTAACGGAAGGACAAGTCCTCCAGTTCCCACTTGATATGACCGATACCGAGCCGGTGCGCGAGTGGCGCATAGATGTCGAAGACTTCCCGCGCCACCCGGTTGCGCTTCTCGTCGTCGGCGGTTTTTACCGCACGGATCGCACAGGTGCGCTCGGCGAGTTTGATCAGTGCGACGCGCACGTCGTCGACCATCGCTACCAGCATCTTGCGCAGGTTTTCCACTTGGCCCTGGGTGCCCATCACCATCGACTGGCGCGGGCTGAGGCTGGCACTGATCGCCGCCATGCGCTGCACGCCGTCGATCAGCTTGGCCACCACCGGACCAAAACGCTGGCCGACCGCCGC
Organism: Pseudomonas sp. Eth.TT006; assembly: GCF_054456575.1. Lineage (NCBI taxonomy): Bacteria > Pseudomonadati > Pseudomonadota > Gammaproteobacteria > Pseudomonadales > Pseudomonadaceae > Pseudomonas > Pseudomonas sp. Eth.TT006. The sequence continues at coordinate 19,711 of NZ_JBTJEN010000024.1, forward strand.
GAGTTCGATCTGGCCCTCGCGCACGCCGCGATACAGGACCGCGGCGACCAGCGAATCCTGATCGAGCTTGAGGTCGGCGAGGATCTCGGCGATTTCCAGCCCGGTACGGAAACTGCCGGAGCCTTCGGCCCACAGGTTCTTCCGCGCGTTGGACTGTTGTTCGGCCTCGCGAGCGAACTCGCAGGCTTCTTTCAAGGCTTCGCGATCCAGAGCCAGGTCGACACTGACCGCATGATCGAGCCAAGCCTCGAGATTGATACTGCCGTCGGTGTTGATCGGCTGGTGTGCTCTCACCTGTACCATCTTGCTTTACCTTCCCTACGACGCAGATTCAATGCGTCAAATCGCTGATCCTTGTTGCCCGTTGGCGCTCGCGGGGCCGGAGCGAGCGCTGCGCGGACAGATCAGTCGGATTCAGACGAGCCATCCTGGCTCGCTTCAAATAACGCCATGGCCTCGACATGTGCCGTCTGAGGAAACATATCGAGAATCCCGGCACGTTTTAACCGGTAGCCCTGCCTGATCAATTCGACCGTATCGCGCGCCAGCGTTGCCGGGTTGCACGACACATACACCAACCGCTCGGCACCCAGGGTCGCGAGCTTGCGCACCACCTCGAAAGCACCGTCACGCGGTGGGTCCAAGAGTACCGCAGAAAAGCCGTTTCCGATCCACTGGGCATCGGTCAAAGGTTGGGATAAATCGGCTTGAAAAAACTTTGTGTTATGCAAATTGTTACTAGCGGCGTTGGCGGCGGCGCGATCGACCATGGTCTGCACGCCCTCCACCGCCACCACTTCCCGCACGCTTTTGGCCAGCGGCAAGGCGAAGTTGCCCAGGCCGCAGAACAGGTCCAGCACGCGTTCGTCGGCGCGCGGCTGCAGCCAGTCCAGCGCCTGCGCAACCATCGCTTCGTTGACCCCGGCGTTGACCTGAATGAAATCTCCCGGCCGCCAGGCCAGCTCCAGATCCCACTGCTCCAGGCGATAGCCCAGCGCTTGCGTGGCGTCCACCGGTTGCGGCTGGCCTTCGCCATGCAGCCACAGTTGCGCATCATGCAACTGGCAGAATTCCTCGAGAATCGTCAGATCTGCTTCGGACAACGGCGCCATGTGCCGCAGCAGCACGGCCAACGAGGATCCGCTGAACAATTCGACATGGCCCAGCGCCTGCGGCTTGCTCAAGCGCCGGAGCATCTGCGGCAGACCGCTCATGATCGGCTGCAAGGGCTGTACCAGCACCGGGCACTCGCTGATCGCGACGATGTCCTGACTGCCGGCGGCACGGAACCCGACTTCGAGTTGCTTCGCTTTCATGTCCCAGCGCACGGCGATCCGCGCACGACGGCGATAGCCGAATTCGGGGCCGGTCAGCGGTGCTGCCCATTCTTGCGGTTCGACCCCGGCAACCCGCGACAACTGCTCGGCGAGCATGCGCTGTTTCAGGGCGAGCTGTTCGTCGTGGGGCAGATGTTGCACGCTGCAACCGCCGCAGCGGCCGGCGTGCGCACAGGCAGCCGCACGGCGCAGTTCGCTGGCCTTGAACACGCGTTCGGTGCGCGCCTCGACCACTTTGCCGTGGGCGCCCAGCACCCGCGCCTCGACCTCTTCACCGGCGAGGGCGCCGAGGACGAACCAGGTTTTGCCTTCGAAAAACGCGATACCGCGACCGTCATTGGCCAGGCGCTCAATGTTCAGGCGCTGCTTCTTGCCGGTCGGAATTTGCGCGGCCTTGCTCCCGCCGGTGGGCTGGAAGCGCAGGCCTCTCTCGTGCTTGGCCATCAGTTCGGCGCGTCGAAAATGCCGGTCGACAGGTAACGGTCGCCACGGTCACAGATGATCGCGACGATCACCGCGTTTTCAACTTCTTTGGACAGGCGCAGCATCGCTGCCACCGCCCCGCCCGAGGACACGCCGCAGAAGATGCCTTCTTCGCGGGCCAGACGTCGGGTGACGTCCTCGGCTTCGCTTTGCGCCATATCGACGATGCGGTCGACGCGGTCGGCCTGGTAGATCTTCGGCAGGTATTCCTGCGGCCAGCGACGGATACCGGGGATGGCCGAGCCTTCCATCGGCTGCAGCCCGACGATCTGTACGCTGTCGCTCTGCTCTTTCAGGTAGCGCGAAACGCCCATGATGGTGCCGGTGGTGCCCATCGAACTGACGAAATGCGTAATGGTGCCCTGGGTCTGGCGCCAGATTTCCGGGCCGGTGGTGGTGTAGTGCGCTTGCGGATTGTCGCCGTTGGCGAACTGATCGAGCACCTTGCCACGGCCTTCGGCTTCCATGCGCTGAGCGAGATCGCGAGCGCCTTCCATACCCTCTTCCTGACTGACCAGAATCAGCTCGGCGCCATAGGCGGTCATCGCCGCCTTGCGCTCGGCGCTGGAGTTGTCCGGCATGATCAGGATCATCTTGTAACCCTTGATCGCTGCGGCCATCGCCAGCGCAATGCCGGTGTTGCCCGAGGTCGCCTCGATCAGCGTATCGCCGGCGTGGATCTGCCCACGCAGTTCGGCACGGGTGATCATCGACAGCGCCGGACGATCCTTGACCGAACCCGCCGGGTTGTTCCCTTCGAGCTTGAGCAATAGGGTGTTGCTGGTGGCACCGGGCAGGCGCTGCAAACGCACCAGCGGAGTGTTGCCGACGCAATCGGCGATGGTTGGGTACTGCAGGGTCATGGCGTATTCGCAATCCAGACGTGCGGGGGCGCCTATCATACCGGCAAACCTGCGAAGGCCATATCACGCAAAGTGCGGTGCTTATGGTTTATGGGAATAAGCAGCGGTTAGTCGCTATTTTCTGCTGGCGCCGTATCCATCGCATAAAACTCATGCAACTTGGCCTGCAGCAATTGCTTATCCGGCAGACAGGTTTGATATTCAGCTATCAATGCGGGCGAAAGACTGCGATTGAGTGCGTACTCGACGACCTCATCTTCCTTGCTTGCACAGAGCAGGACACCGATGGCCGGACTTTCGTGAGGCTTGCGGACATTGCGATCCAGCGCCTCCAAATAGAAATCCAGCTTGCCGAGGTATTCCGGTTCAAAACGGCCGACCTTGAGTTCAATGGCTACAAGGCAATTGAGCCCTCGGTGGAAGAACAGAAGATCGAGTGAGAAATCCCGACCGCCGACTTGCAGCGGATATTCGGAACCGACAAAACAGAAATCGCGACCGAGCTCAATAAGGAACGCCTTGAGACGTGAAAGAAGCCCCTGGTGCAGATCGGTTTCGGAATGAGCAGCGGGCAAGTCGAGAAATTCGACCATGTAGGAATCGCGGAATATCTCGAGAGCTTCGGGATGATTTTGTTTCAGTGCGGCGGAGGCTTTTGCAGGATCGGTGACGCTTCGCTCAAACAAAGCAGACTTGAATTGGCGTTCCAGTTCGCGCTTCGACCACTGTTCCTGAACGGCCATTCGCAGGTAGAACCCACGCTCTTCCGGGTGTTTGCTTTGGCTCAAAATGATCATGTTATGAGTCCACGGCAATTGTCTCACCAGTGGTGAGACAATTGGATCATCCCGATAGGTTTCATAAAACTGGCGCATTCGGAACAGATTTGGTCGGGTGAACCCACGCAAGCCCGGTTGGGTATACGCCAGATGTGCGGCCAGTTGAGTTATGACCGAATCGCCCCACTCCGCCTGCTCAATCTTACGACTGATATGCGCCCCCACCTGCCAATAAAGCTCAATCAGCTGTGTATTGACCGCTTGCATGGCCTTATGTCTGGAACTGTGAATCAGCGCGAGCACTTCGTTGAAACGTTCGTCATCCGGGCTGCCAGTAAGTCTGGATACAGTCATGCGCAATTCCTTGGAGATCAGGTGAAGCACGAGCCTAACCCCTTCAGGAAGCTTGAAATGACCGCCGATGCAGCTTGGGAAATGTCGTACAAAAAAAGGCGAGCGCTCCCGCAAAACCGGAGGATTGGCCACTCTAATGGACTACATCGCGAGCAGGCTCACTCCTACAGGAGATCGCGTGTTGTTCACACAACCTGCGGCGAGCATATTTCCAATGCAGGAGTGAGCCTCCTCGCGATAACGTCAGCCGTCACAACGCCGTCATCGGCAATTAACCGCAAATTCATTCGCAACCCCGCGCCGCCATTCTCCGCCCACAACTGGCCGCCCTGACGCTGCACGGCATTGCGCGCGATGCTCAGGCCCAAGCCAAATCCACCGTCTCCCGGTCGCGAGCCGTCGAGGCGGATGAACGGTGAGAAGATCCGCTCCAGATCCCCTTCCGCTACGCCAGCGCCCTGATCCTCCAGCCACAGATGCCAGCAATCGCCATCCCTGCGTCCATCCAGTCGTACGATCCCACCCGCAGGCGAATGGCGGATCGCGTTGCGCAGAACGTTTTCCAGCGCCTGCGCCAAGGTGTTGAGGTTGCCGCGCACCCAGCACGTCGGCGGCAGCGCGCACTGCATTTGCAGGCTCGGCCAGCCGCTTTCATAACAGGCGTTGTCGGTGAGCATTTCCCACAGGGCCTGAATCTGGATCGCCTCGTCGGGCAATGGCGAGCGGTCAGTATCGAGCCAAGCCAGTTGCAGGGTGTCTTCGACCAGTCTTTGCATACCGTCGACTTCGCGACCGATACGTTCGCGTAGCTGCACTAAATCCTGTTCGCTCTCGCTGGCAACGCGCAGTCGGCTCAACGGTGTGCGCAACTCGTGTGACAGATCGCGCAGGAGTTGCTGCTGCAGAGCCACGGTGGATTGCAGGCGCTCAGACATCGAGTCGAACGCCCGCGCCAGTTCACCGAGTTCATCCGGCCGTTGGGTGATGCCACTCGACAGACGCACATTCAATTGATCGGCGCGCCAGGCGTTGGCCTGTTCGCGCAGGTTGTTCAGCGGCACCACCAGCAAGCGATACAGGCCGACGCACAGCAACAAGGTGAACAGCCCCGGAATCACACCGTTGGTAATCACCCGCCAGAACAGCCGGTATTGCCCCGGCAGGAAGCGCTCGGGCAACTCGATCACCAGGCTGCCGGCGGACGGCTGCTTGGGAAACGGTACGCGCAGCCACGGTCGCCCCTGCTTGTGGATCGGCCAGTCGAGGCCGCGCAAAAAGGTCAGGTGCTGGATGGCCTGTTCGTTCAACGGCTCGCTGCTTAACGACTGCAGATTGCGATCAATCACCCCGACCCAACCCGCCTCGCGCAGCTGCATGCTCTGCAACCAGCTATCGATCCCGTCACGCCCGCCGTGCTGCCACGCCCGCTCCGCTTCAGCGGCATAACGAGTGAGGGTGGCGCGCGCCTCGTCGGAGAGGAACTGATTGCGCTCCTCCATGTAACGCCCCCACGACCAGCTCAGCCAGATCATCAGCAGACAGAAAGCCACCAGCAGGCACGCCAGTTTCCAGAACAGCGAATGCCGCCCCGGCAGGTCAGAGACCTTCATCGACTGCACTCAACACATAACCCTTGCCCCACACTGTGCGCACTTCGCGCTCGGTGTATCCGATGGCCTTGAGTTTGCGGCGGATCTGGCTGATGTGCATGTCGAGGCTGCGGTCGTGGGCGGCGTATCCGCGCTGCAGCACCTGCTGATAAAGGAAGGGTTTGCTCAACACTTCCTCGTCATTGCGACTGAGGGTTTCCAGCAAACGGTATTCGCTGCGGGTCAGGCCGGCGGCCTGCTGGTTGTAGAAGACGTCGCACTGTTCATCTTCGAAATGCAGCGCGCCGCTGGCTGCTGGCGGCGTAATCGTGGTCGGGCGCCGATCCAGCGCCACGCGACGCAGGATCGCCTCGATCCGTACATGCAGCTCGGCCATGCTGAACGGTTTGGGCAGGTAGTCATCGGCCCCCAAACGGAAGCCACTGATGCGATCGGCCTCGGCTCCCAGCGCCGACATCAGCAGCACCGGCGTCGAATGGCTCTGGCGCAATTGCGTCAGCACCTTCAGGCCATCGAGCCCGGGCAACAGAATGTCCATCAGCACCACGTCGAACGGCTGATGGCGGGCAATGTTCAGGCCGTCCTGGCCGTTCTGGCACCAGGTCACGGCAAAGCCGCTGCGACCGAGATGTTCGTGAACATAGGCGCCCAGCACCGGGTCGTCCTCGATGGCAAGAATGCGTGGCAGGTCGGCGGGAACAGGAGTCATGAGTATCTGCAAATAATTCTCAGTTGAGCGATTATTCAAGATTGCCCGCCATCGGGCAACCCAAGCCTGACCGGTCGGACAAACGCGCCAGCCAGCGTCGACCGATAGCGAGATGATTTTTCCGGAGATTGCCTGCCTGCAAATCGCTACACTGCGCCCATGTCGCGTGCCGGACGCACGTGCGAGTCAACAGTTCAGCGGGATGCGGGAGATGGGTGTGCTCAAGAAACTGGGAATCAAAGGTCGCGTATTGTTGCTGACCCTGTTGCCGACCAGCCTGATGGCGCTGGTGCTCGGTGGCTATTTCACCTGGATGCAACAGTCCGATCTGCAGACCCAGTTGATGCAGCGCGGCGAAATGATCGCCGAACAACTGGCGCCGCTGGTCGCGCCCGCCATGGGCCACGGCAATACCGATCTGCTCGAACGCATCGCCACCCAGTCCCTCGAACAACCGGATGTGCGTGCCGTCACCTTTCTCGCCCCCGACCGCACACCGCTGGCGCATGCCGGCCCGACCATGCTCAATCAGGCACCCAGCGGCGACAGTGCGCAACTGCAACGGCGCAGCGGCAATGACGCCACTCGTTATTTAATGCCGGTGTTCGGCAAGCATCGCAATCTGGCCGGCGACGTGATCCCGGAAGAATCCGAGCGCCTGCTCGGCTGGGTCGAACTGGAGCTGTCGCACAACGGTATGCTGCTGCGCGGTTATCGCAGCCTGTTTGCCAGCCTGCTGTTGATTGCCGCAGGTCTGGCTGGCGCCGCCCTGCTCGCGCTGCGCATGGGCCGCACCATCAACCGCCCGCTGAGCCAGATCAAACACGCGGTCGCCCAGCTCAAGGACGGCCACCTGGAAACCCGTCTGCCACCGCTCGGCAGTCAGGAGCTGGACGAGTTGGCCTCGGGCATCAACCGCATGGCCGGCACCCTGCAGAATGCCCGCGAAGAACTGCAACACAGCGTCGATCAAGCGACTGAAGACGTTCGGCAGAATCTGGAAACCATCGAGATCCAGAACATCGAGCTGGATCTGGCGCGCAAAGAAGCGCTGGAAGCGAGCCGGATCAAGTCCGAGTTCCTCGCTAACATGAACCACGAGATCCGCACGCCGCTCAACGGCATTCTCGGCTTCACCCACCTGCTGCAGAAAAGCGAACTGACCCCGCGTCAGCTCGACTACCTGGGCACCATCGAAAAGTCCGCCGACAGCTTGCTGGGCATCATCAACGAGATCCTCGATTTCTCGAAAATCGAGGCTGGCAAACTGGTGCTCGACCATATTCCGTTCAACCTGCGCGACCTGTTGCAGGACACCCTGACGATTCTGGCGCCGGCCGCACATGCCAAGCAGTTGGAACTGGTCAGTCTGGTGTACCGCGACACGCCGCTGTCGCTGGTCGGCGATCCGCTGCGGCTGAAGCAGATTCTCACCAACCTGGTCAGCAACGCGATCAAGTTCACCCGCGAAGGCACCATCGTTGCCCGCGCCATGCTTGAAGAAGAACACGAGGACAGCGTGCAACTGCGCATCAGCATTCAGGACACCGGCATCGGCCTGTCGAGTCAGGACGTGCGCGCGTTGTTCCAGGCCTTCAGTCAGGCCGACAACTCGCTGTCGCGCCAGCCCGGCGGCACCGGTCTGGGGCTGGTGATTTCCAAGCGCCTGATCGAACAGATGGGCGGCGAAATCGGCGTCGACAGCACCCCGGGCGAAGGCTCGGAATTCTGGATCAGCCTGAGCCTGCCGAAAACCCGTGACGACACCGAAGACCTGCCGGGCCCGCCGCTGCTCGGGCGTCGTGTAGCGGTGCTGGAAAATCACGAACTGGCGCGGCAGGCGCTGCAGCATCAACTGGAAGACTGTGGCCTCGACGTTACGCCTTTCAATACGCTGGAAAGTCTGACCAATGGCGTCACGGGCGCACACCAGACCGATCAGGCCATCGATTTCGCGGTACTCGGCATCACCAGCAACGACATGCTCCCGGAGCGCCTGAACCAGCATATCTGGGATCTCGAACACCTCGGCTGCAAAGTGCTGGTGCTGTGCCCGACCACCGAACAGACGCTGTTCCACCTCTCGGTGCCCAACCCGCACAGTCAGTTGCAGGCGAAACCGGCCTGCACCCGCAAGTTGCGTCGGGCGCTGGCGGATCTGGCCAACCCGCGTCAGCCACGCAACGAACCGGGCGAACCGCTCTCGAGCCGCGCGCCGAAAGTGCTGTGCGTCGACGACAACCCGGCCAACCTGTTGCTGGTGCAGACCCTGCTCGAAGACATGGGCGCCAAGGTTCTCGCGGTGGAAAGCGGTTATGCCGCGGTCAAGGCGGTGCAGAGCGAATCGTTCGATCTGGTGCTGATGGACGTGCAGATGCCCGGCATGGACGGGCGCCAGACCACCGAAACCATCCGTCAGTGGGAAAGCGAACGGCATTGCACGCCGCTGCCGATCGTCGCCCTCACCGCCCACGCCATGGCCAACGAAAAACGCGCCTTGCTGCAAAGCGGCATGGACGACTACCTGACCAAACCGATCAGCGAGCGGCAACTGGCGCAAGTGGTGCTGAAGTGGACCGGTCTGGCCTTGCGCAATCAAGGACCGGAACGGGTCAGCGACAGCGCCGCGGGCAACAATGAACTGCCGGTGCTCGACCACGAAGAAGGCCTGCGCCTGGCCGCCGGCAAGGCCGATCTGGCGGCGGACATGCTGGCGATGCTGCTGGCGTCGCTGGAGGCCGACCGCGAAGCGATTCGCGCGGCGTGCGAAAGCCGTGACCAGAATGCCCTGATCGAGCGCGTGCATCGCCTGCACGGGGCGACCCGCTATTGTGGCGTGCCGCAATTGCGCGCGGCCTGTCAGCGCAGTGAAACCCTGCTCAAGCAGGGCGACCCGAAGGCGGTGGCGGCGCTGGAAGAACTGGAGCGGGCGATCAATCGTCTCGCAACGCAAGCCCGGATCAGCGCCTGATCCACGGCAATGCCGCATACGCTATCCCGCGCTAAAGTGATGGCGGGTCCACTGACTCGCCACCCGTTTCAGGAGGAACGCATGCGCACGATTGTCTTCAGCAGCCAGACCTACGACCGCGACAGTTTTCTCGCCGCCGATTGCCCGGCCGGCATCGAGCTGCACTTTCAGCCGGCCCGGCTCAGCCTCGACACCACCGCCCTCGCTGCGCAACACGAAGTGGTCTGCGCCTTCATCAACGATGACCTCAGTGCACCGGTGCTGGAGCGCCTCGCTGCCGGCGGTACGCGACTGATCGCCCTGCGCTCGGCGGGCTACAACCATGTCGATCTGATCGCGGCGAAACGTCTCGGAATGTGCGTGGTGAGGGTGCCGGCCTACTCGCCGCATGCTGTGGCCGAACACGCCGTGGCGCTGATTCTGGCGCTCAACCGGCGCCTGCACCGCGCCTACAACCGCACCCGCGAAGGTGATTTCACCCTGCATGGCCTGACCGGTTTTGATCTGGTGGGCAAGACCGTCGGCATCGTCGGCACCGGGCAAATTGGCGCCACGTTCGCGAAAATCATGCACGGCTTCGGCTGTGAGTTGCTGGCCTACGACCCGTATCCAAACCCTGATGTTCTGGCCTTGGGTGCACGTTATCTGAGTCTGCCGGAACTGCTCGCGCAGTCGCGGATCATCAGCCTGCACTGCCCGCTCAACGCGCAGAGCAAACACCTGATCAACCGCGAGTCGCTGGCGCATCTGCAACCGGGGGCGATGCTGATCAACACCGGGCGTGGCGGTCTGGTGGACACGCCGGCGCTGATCGACGCCTTGAAGGACGGGCAACTTGGCTACTTGGGTCTGGATGTCTACGAAGAAGAGGCGCAGCTGTTTTTCGAGGATCGCTCCGACCTGCCGCTGCAGGACGATGTGCTGGCGCGGTTGCTGACCTTCCCGAACGTGATCATCACCGCGCATCAGGCGTTTCTCACCCACGAAGCGCTGGGCGCGATTGCCGCGACCACCCTGCACAACATCGCGACCTGGGCCGCAGGCGCGCCGCAGAACCAGGTCGAGGGTTGAAGGCTTGCCGGATTATTTCGGCGACAGCGAAGAGGCCAGGATCAGCAGCGCCAGCCAGCCGAAACCGAAGAAGCGCTGCTTCAGCGAATGACCGTTACGCAGCAGGAACCAGACAAACACCATCGGCAACAGAAAGATCATGATCTTCAACCAGCCTTCCACCGGCCGCGAACCGTCGGGATTGGCCTGAACTTGCGGGGCTGGCGCGGCTTGCCGACGACGGCGGCCGACAGCGGCCGGTGACACTTTCGGCGCCGGTTCTGCAGCCGGGGGCGGGACAACCGCCTCGGGCACCGCTTTGTTGCGTGGCAGGCTGCCAAAGGAAATCGTTGTCGCAGCTTGCGCCGGGCTGTGCTGCTGCGCCAGCGGCGCTCCACAATGAATGCACGTCTTCGCTTCAGAGCTGATGCTCCGCTTGCATTCATAACATTCGATCAGCGCCATGTTCCGTTCCCTCAGAGTGAAGCGCGGCAGTTTGCCATGAGCCACCGCCGATTTGAACCGGATCGAAGGTCGCAACGGCACGCCATCCTGTAATCAAGCCCGTGCTAGCATGTCGCGCATATTTGGAGGACCCATGGTCGAACACGATTTCCGCTACACCCTGATGAACCCGCAACACACCCTCACCGAATGCCGCGCCCTCGTTCCGGGCCGCTATCAGGTCACCGGCAACGGTGGCTCGATCCGCATCGGCGACGTCCTGTTGGTCACCCTCAAGGGCAGCAAGGACTTGTCCATGCGCCTGACCGTCGACACCGTGCGCCACCTGATCAATCCGCCAGGCCAATGGACCGCGATGACCACCGGCCCGGTCTTCGGCGAACTGGCGATCCACACCTGGCAGGTCAACTGCGACAGCTGCGCCAAAGAGCTGAGCTTCGAGTTCGCGGTGGATGCCAAGCTGGGCAAAACCGCGGAAAAACCGGCGGCCACGGCGCGTATTGCCGAGCTGGGCTGGAAAGCCGTTGGCGACAAGCATCTGTGCCCGAAATGCCAGGAGCCTGCGTGATGAAACGCCTTGCCCTGCCCCTGCTGATGGGTGCCGCTCTGGTGGGCTGCGCCGCAGAGCCTGTGCAACTGCAACAGAACCGCAGCTACATTCTGGAATGGATCGGCGAGCGACCGCTAATGGATTACAGCCACCTGACCGTGACCCTCGGCGACGATGGCCGCGCGTATGGCAACGGCGGCTGCAACCACTGGTTCGCGCCGTACACCCTCGACGGCGACAAGCTGAGCTTCGGCCCGATCGGCAAGACCCGCAAACTCTGCGCCCCGGCGCTCATGGAGCAGGAACAACGCTTCCTGCAGGCGCTGCAAGGCGTCGAACGCTGGGACATCTCGCCGATCGAGCAGATGCGCTTCTGGCCGGCGGAAGGCAAGCCGCTGCGCTGGTGGCTGGAGGAGGGTTAAGCCTCGAGGCCGCCAAGCCCTCACCCTAGCCCTCTCCCAGAGGGAGAGGGGACTGAATGGGGGATATTGGGGAGCTACGCCGACTTGATCCTGCTTTGGTGAATCCATAACCAACTTACCGATGCTTCGCAGAATGCATAACCGACTTGATGTGGCTTTGGTGAATCCATAATCGACTTGCTGATGCTCTGCAGAACGCATAACCGACTTGATGTGGCTTCGGCGAATCTGTAATCGACTCGAACTTTCAGGTCGATGTAACTCGCCAGACACTTCGGTCGGCCCCCTCTCCCTCTGGGAGAGGGCTGGGGTGAGGGGCTTTTGACGTTACTTGGTAGCCTGCAACGCCTCCAGCTTGGCCATCACCCCCGCCGCCGTCTGCTCGCCCAGCAACTGTTCGCGCACCTTGCCCTTGTTGTCGATGATGTACGTCACCGGCAAGGCCTCACTGCGCGGCAGGTCGAACAGGTCGGCCGGATCCTGCGCCAGCACGGTGAACTTGATCCCCAGCTTCTCGCTGGCAGCCTTCAGGTCCTCACCCTGCACGTTGTCGAAGTTGACCCCGAACACGCCGATGTTCTTGCCTTTCAACTCATCCGCCAGATGATTGAGTTCGGGAATTTCCGTACGGCACGGGCCACACCACTCGGCCCAGTAATTGAGCACTACCCATTGCTTGTCCAGACGCTCGGACGCGACTTTCTGACCGTTCTGGTCAATCCCGTAGTCGTTACCGCAGCCCCCCAGCATCAACGCCCCGATTATGGTCAATGCCGCTGCCAATCGCCGTGTCATGTCATGTTCCCTGGTCAAAAATTGAAGGCGCCTGCGACCCATCGCCTCTGACGGTTCTGGATTGCGCGCTGCACAGTTAGAATAGCCGCCACTTTACGCCAGAAGCGACCCGCCATGACCGATCTGACGCTTTATCACAATCCGCGCTGCTCGAAATCCCGCGGCGCGCTGGAACTGCTTGAGGCCCGCGGCCTGACCCCGAACGTGGTGCGCTACCTCGAAACCCCGCTGAACGCCGCGCAAATCAAGGCCCTGCTCGGCAAGCTGGGCATCAGCGCACGCCAGGTGCTGCGCAGCGCAGAAGATGAATACAAAATGCTTCAGCTGGCTGACGAAAACCTCAGCGAAGCGCAACTGATCGACGCCATCGCGCAACATCCGAAACTGCTGGAGCGACCGATTCTGGAAGTCGGCCACAAGGCGGTGATCGGCCGACCTCCGGAGCGGATTCTGGAGTTGCTGCCGTGAGCGCGCCATACATTCTGGTGTTGTATTACAGCCGCAACGGCTCGACCAACGAGATGGCCCGGCAGATTGCCCGGGGTGTCGAGCAGGCTGGCCTGGAAGCGCGCCTGCGCACGGTGCCGGCGATCTCCACCGAGTGCGAAGCAGTGGCCCCGGACATCCCCGACGATGGCGCGCTCTACGCCAGCCTCGACGACCTGAAGAACTGCGCCGGCTTGGCGCTGGGCAGTCCGACCCGTTTCGGCAACATGGCCGCACCGCTGAAGTACTTCCTCGATGGCACCAGCAACCTGTGGCTGACCGGCGCCTTGGTCGGCAAACCGGCGGGCGTGTTCACCTCCACCGCCAGTCTGCACGGCGGCCAGGAAACGACCCTGCTGTCGATGATGCTGCCGCTGTTGCACCACGGCATGCTGATCACCGGCCTGCCGTACAGCGAATCGGCACTGCTGGAAACCCAGGGCGGCGGCACGCCATATGGCGCCAGCCACCATGCCGGGGCGGACGGTAAAAAAGGTCTTGATCAGCACGAAATAGCCCTGTGTCGCGCCCTCGGTCAGCGCTTGGCCGGGACCGCACAGAAACTGGAGGGCTGAGGGTGGCGAAGAAGCCGAAAGTCCTGCCCTCGGTCGAGTGGCTGCAGCCGCGCGTCAAGGCGATGCGGGTTATCAGCCTGCTGTGCTTCTTCGGCCTCGCCGGGTTGCTCGCCGCGTATTACCTGGTGTTCGCCGACCTGCATGGCGCCCGGCCGTGGGTGATTCTGCTGGTCGAGCTGATCCCGTGGATCGTCCTCGCGCCGGCGATGATCATGGGCAGCGCCCGTGGGCATTCGTGGATGTGTTTTGTGGTGAACCTGTATTTCATCAAAGGCGCATTGGCGGCCTATGACCCGAGCCGGCAGCTGTTTGGCGTGCTGGAGATGGTCGCGAGCCTGGCGCTGTTCTGCTCGGCGCTGCTGTATGTGCGCTGGCGGTATCAGTTGAATCGCAAGCTGGCTGGCGAGGGCCAGATCTCCGTCGCCTGACAGATTGCTATCGCTGGCAAGCCAGCTCCCACAGGTTCTGTGTCGATCACAAAATTGTGTTTCAACACGGATCCTGTGGGAGCTGGCTTGCCAGCGATTGGGGCGACGCGGTCTCAATGGTTGACGGTGTAGGCGAGCATCATCGAAATCTGGCTCATCGGCCGCCCGCCGCTCTGTTCATGCCACTGGTTGAACGCGTCCTGCACCAGCGCCAGATCGCGCAGGCTGGTCGGTGCCTTGTCGACAATTTTCTGCGCATTCAGTGCCGCGACCACGTCGTAGCTCGGCACGAAGGTGTCCTTGCCGACCATGCGCAAAAAGCGCGGTGCCGAGAGACCGCCCAACTGACTGCCGTGCTTCTTCAGGTAGGTCCACAGACCGACGATATCGGTCACCGGCCAGTCGGCGATCAGCGCGCCGAAACTGCCCTTGTCCTTCTCGACATCGAGGATGAACTGCGCATTGCGCGGCACGCTCTTGAGCTTGCCCAGGTGGCGAATGATCCGCGCGTCCTGCATCAGGCGTTCGAGGTGTTCGGCGCTCATCAGCACAACTTTTTCCGGATCGAACCTGAAGAACACTTCTTCGAACGCCGGCCACTTGGCGTCCACCAGACTGTGTTTGAGCCCGGCACGGAATACGCGCAGGGCCATGGTCGAGAGGTAGCGGTCGTCGCTGATCTTGCGCAATTGCGCGGGGGTCTTGGGAACGGGCAGATGGGCTTCCAGTTCAGCCGCCGAACCGAAGCGGTTCAGACAGTATTCGTGCAGCCACTTGTAATCACGCATGCCCTCTCCCGGGAATTGAAAATGAGTTTCTACGAACGAATACAAGACACTGTGGGAGCGAGCTTGCTCGCGAAAGCGGTATGTCATTCAACACTCATGTCGGCTGACACGACGCCTTCGCGAGCAAGCCCGCTCCCACATTTGAAACGGTTTTACAGGTTAACGACGTTAACGAAGCGCGAAGCCGCAGTCTCGTCGATCTTCAGGCTGGTGAAGTCGAACAGGTTGCGGTCGGCCAGTTGCGACGGCACCACGTTCTGCAGACTGCGGAAGATGCTTTCGGTTCGACCCGGTGTCTTGCGCTCCCAGTCCTGAAGCATTTCCTTGACCACCTGACGCTGCAGGTTTTCCTGCGAACCGCAGAGGTTGCACGGGATGATCGGGAATTCCTTGAAGTCCGAATAAGCCTGGATGTCTTTCTCGTTGCAGTAGGCCAGCGGGCGGATCACTACGTTACGGCCGTCATCGGCGCGCAGCTTCGGTGGCATCGCCTTGAGGGTGCCGTTGAAGAACATGTTGAGGAAGAACGTCTCGACGATGTCATCGCGATGGTGACCGAGGGCCATCTTGGTCGCGCCGATTTCGTCGGCAAAGGTGTACAGCGTGCCGCGACGCAGGCGCGAGCACAGCGAGCAGGTGGTCTTGCCTTCCGGGATCAGCTCCTTGACCACCGAGTAGGTATCCTTCTCGACGATGTGGTACTCGACACCCAGCTCTTTCAGGTAGGCCGGCAGCACATGCTCAGGGAACCCCGGCTGCTTCTGGTCCATGTTCACCGCGACGATCTCGAACTTGATCGGCGCCACCTTCTGCAGGTGCAGCAGCACGTCGAGCATGGTGTAGCTGTCCTTGCCCCCGGACAGGCAGACCATGACCTTGTCGCCGTCTTCGATCATGTTGAAATCGGCGACCGCCTCGCCCGCCAGACGGCGCAGGCGCTTTTGCAGTTTGTTCTGATTGACCGTAAGAGTGCCCATGACGCGAAATCCGTGAGGTGTGACGAAGGGCCGGCATTTTACGCAAAAACCTGCCACCGGCGAAGCATCCTGACAGACGCACCCTGTAGGAGCTGCCGCAGGCTGCGATCTTTTGATCTTGTTTTTTACAATCAAAAGATCGCAGCCTGCGGCAGCTCCCACAGATGCAACTGCGATTACCCCATCTGTTTACAGCGCGATTTGCTCTAAGTCCCTGCTCCCTGTGCGGTTAAGTCCTTTCTATACTGCGACATAAGGTCGCACACATCTGAAGACCTGGTATTTGCTCGGCCACCTTGGCCCGTAGGCGCTCCGTTGGGGGGCGATGGCAATAACAAGAGGAGTGACTGGCATGATCCATCACGTAGTGGGACTGTTTACCCACCCCGATCAGGAATGGAAGGAAATCCGTGGCGACCAAGAGGAAAGCATCAGCCACATGTACCTGACCCACACGCTGATTCTGGCGGCAATTCCCGCCGTGTCGGCGTTTATCGGCACCACCCAGGTCGGCTGGGTGATCGGCAACCGCACGCCGGTGATGCTCACCGTGGAAAGCGCAATCTGGATGACGGTGATGTCGTACCTGGCAATGCTCGGTGGCGTCGCGGTGATGGGCGCTTTCGTGCACTGGATGGCCCGCACCTATGACGCCAACCCGAGTCTGGCCCGTTGCGTGGCGTTCGCCACCTACACCGCGACTCCGTTGTTCGTCGGCGGGTTGGCAGCGCTGTACCCGCACATGTGGCTGGGGATGATCGTCGGCACGGCGGCCATCTGCTACACGGTGTACCTGCTGTACGTGGGGCTGCCGACGTTCATGAACATCCCGTCGGACGAAGGTTTTCTGTTTTCCAGTTCGGTGCTGGCCGTGGGCCTGGTGGTGCTGGTCGCGATCATGGCGTTCACCGTGATTGTCTGGGGCCTCGGCGTGGGGCCGGTGTATACCAACTGACAAGCTTCCCCCCGAAAACGACAAGATCTGCCAATACAGGCCGCCGCAAGGCGGCCTTCTCGTTGACGGATGACCATTCGGCAGGTCGGCGATTCGCAAGGCACGGAGGTTGCGGCATACTCGACGCCTCTGGAGATCCATCAAGCATGCCCGAGCAACTCAATACCCGCGTCGAAGACTGTTACCAACTCGCTGAAGCCTTTTTCAAACGTCATTTCCAACGCCCCGTCGTCAGCCTCAAGCTGCGCGGACAGAAAGCCGGGGTCGCGCATCTGCACGAGAACCTGCTGCGCTTCAACCCGCAGCTGTACCGGGAAAACACCGAACACTTCCTCAAACAGACCGTGGCCCATGAAGTCGCGCACCTGATCGCCCATCAACTGTTCGGCGACCGCATCCAGCCGCACGGCGAGGAATGGCAACTGATCATGCGCGGGGTCTATGAACTGCCGCCGGATCGCTGCCACACCTACGCCGTGAAACGCCGCAGCGTGACGCGCTACATCTACAAATGCCCGTGCGCCGACAGTGATTTTCCGTTTTCCGCGCAGCGGCATAGTCTGGTGCGGCAGGGGCGGCGGTATTTGTGCCGGCGCTGCCGAAATACGCTGGTGTTCAGTGGTGAGATGCGGGTGGAATAAGCAGCCTGTGCTGCATTGAAAGGCCTCATCGCTGGCAAGCCAGCTCCCACAGGTTTTGTGCCGTACGCAGAGCCTGTGAACACCTCGAAAACTGTGGGAGCTGGCTTGCCAGCGATGAGGCCGGTACCGGCGCTAGAGAATCACCCTGGCTGCCCGCAACCGAGCAATCCGCTCAGCACTGAACCCCAACTCCCCCAGCACCTGCTCCGTATGCTGCCCCAGCGCCGCGCCAACATGCCGCGGCGCCGGCAGCGCCTCGGAGAATTTCAACGGACAGGCCATTTGCGCTTGACTGGTCCCATCACCACGCGGCACCTGAGTCACCAGCTCGCGCGCCTGCAACTGCGGATGCTGCACCGCTTCGCTCAGGTTCAACACCGGCTCGACGCAGGCATCGACTCCGGCAAACAACTCGCGCAGCTCGGCAAAGTCGTGTTTCTCGAATTCAACCTTCAACGCATCCTTCAATGACCGTTGCTGCTCGGGTTTCGGCGACAAACCCAGCGCTGCCAGCTCCGGGCGGCCCAACGCTGTACACAGTTGTTGCATGAAGCCCGGCTCCAGACTGCCCACCGACAGCCAGCGCCCGTCGCGCGAGCGGTAGTAGTCGTAGAAGCTGCCGCCATTGAGCATCTGCTCTTCCCGGTGCGGCTCCTCGCCACAGGCCAGATATCCGGCAGCGGCCATGGCGTTCAGGCTGAATGCGCAATCGGTCATGCTCACGTCGAGGTGGGTGCCCTGCCCGCTCTGCTGGCGCGCTATCACCGCCGCCAGCAGACCGATCACCCCGTGCAACGAGCCGCCCGCCACATCCGCCACCTGCATGCCCAGCGGCAACGGCCCGCTGTCGGCACGCCCGGTGTAGCTGGCCAGCCCGGCCAGTGCGAGGTAATTGATGTCATGCCCGGCGCGATCCTTGTACGGCCCGGTCTGCCCGTAACCGGTGATCGACACGTAAATCAGCTTCGGGTTGATCGCCTTCAGCGCCTCATAACCCAGGCCCAGACGCTCCATCACCCCGGGGCGGAATTGCTCCAGGACTATGTCGTACTCCGCCAGCAATTGCCTGACCACCTCCAGCGCCTCGGGCTGCTTGAGGTCCAGCGCCAGACTGCGCTTGTTGCGGTTGAGGTAGGCATGGCTGGCCGAGACGCCTTGATCGTGAGGCGGCAGCACGCGCAACAGATCCACACGCGTCGGCGATTCGATGCGCAGCACCTCGGCGCCCATGTCCGCCAGTAATAGCGAGGCAAACGGCCCTGGCAGCAGGGTCGAGAAATCCAGAATCTTCAATGAGGCCAGCGGCGCGGACATGGGCGATCTCCTTGGGCGATGCATCCAGCCTAGGCAGCGCTGCCGTGGACAGCAATCACCGGATGGATCAGCGGCAGTGACCGTAATGCTCAAATCGCAGGCAATAAAAAACCCTGTGGTGAGGGGATTTATCCCCGATGGGTCGCGCAGCGGCCCCTTCTTGAGATGGAAGGGGACTGCTGCGCAGTCCATCGGGGGTAAATCCCCTCGCCACAGG
Source organism: Pseudomonas sp. Eth.TT006 (assembly GCF_054456575.1). Lineage (NCBI taxonomy): Bacteria > Pseudomonadati > Pseudomonadota > Gammaproteobacteria > Pseudomonadales > Pseudomonadaceae > Pseudomonas > Pseudomonas sp. Eth.TT006. The sequence goes on from NZ_JBTJEN010000024.1 coordinate 38,480, forward strand.
GGCTCTCACACTCCAGCATTACACTGGAGCCGGTTCAGATTACTTGACGTTGCTCGGCGTCGGGCCTTCGGCCACACCCAGGTCATCTTCAGGACGGGTATCGGCGATACCGCGACCGCCCGAGGCCAGCTCGGATTGCAGCACGTCGGTGTCCAGCTCTTTCACCCACTTGGCCACGACGATGGTCGCGACAGCGTTGCCGACCAGGTTGGTCAGGGCGCGGGCTTCGGACATGAAGCGGTCGATACCGAGGATCAGCGCCAGACCGGCCACCGGCAGGTGACCGACGGCCGACAGGGTGGCGGCCAGCACGATGAAGCCCGAACCGGTCACACCGGCTGCGCCTTTGGACGACAGCAGCAACACCACCAGCAGGGTGATCTGATGGGTGATGTCCATGTGGGTGTCGGTCGCCTGAGCGATGAACACTGCGGCCATGGTCAGGTAGATCGCGGTACCGTCGAGGTTGAACGAGTAACCGGTCGGGATCACCAGACCCACCACCGATTTCTTCGCGCCCAGACGCTCCATCTTGATCAGCATGCGTGGCAGTACCGATTCCGACGAGGAAGTACCCAGTACGATCAGCAGTTCTTCACGGATGTAGCGGATCATCTTCAGCACGCTGAAACCGTGCATGCGGGCGATACCGCCGAGCACGATCAGGATGAACGCCAGGCAGGTGATGTAGAAGCAGATCATCAATTGACCCAGCTGCACCAGCGAGCCGACACCGTAAGCGCCGATGGTGAACGCCATCGCACCGAAGGCACCGATTGGCGCGAGCTTCATGATCATGTTGATGATGTTGAACATCACGTGGGCGAAGCGATCGATGAAGTCGAGAATCGGACGGCCGTAGTCACCCAGGCGATGCAGGGCGAAACCGAAGATCACCGAGAACATCAGCACTTGCAGGATGTCACCGGTGGCGAACGCGCCGACGATGGTGGTCGGGATCACGTTGAGCAGGAAGCCGACCACGCTCTGATCCGCGCCTTGCGCCACGTAGGTCGCAACTTTCGAAGCATCCAGGGTGCTGACGTCGATGTGCATGCCGTTGCCCGGTTGCACGATGTTGACCACGACCAGACCGACCAGCAGGGCGATGGTCGATACGATTTCGAAGTACAGGAGCGCGTAACCACCGGTCTTGCCGACCGATTTCATGCTCTGCATGCCGGCGATGCCGCTGACCACGGTGCAGAAGATGATCGGAGCGATGATCATTTTGATCAGCTTGATGAAACCGTCACCCAGCGGCTTAACCGCCACACCGAATTGCGGGTAGTAGTGACCAAGGGCAATACCGATGATGATCGCGACGATCACCTGGAAATACAGGGATTTGTACAGTGGCTGACGAGTCGTCATTGCAAGCTTCCTCAAACGTCCCGCGGGCAACATCCACCTGTTGAGCGCAGAACCTGAATTGCGAACCCTCCTGCACTGGAGGGATTTGTTGTTGGAGCGGCGTTTTTCTCACGGGATAAAACGCACGCTTCTGTCGCTCTTATCGCAAACGCCGTGCCACTTTGGTGCAAATCGCTGCAAGCCTTTTGATATCAGGGGATGCAGAGTGTTTTTTGTCACGGGCCGGTGACGCCAGTGTGGCGGATTTCCGCCAAGTCGCCAGCTCTCGTCCTACAATTTGGCGGAAATCCGCCTTGTTGCGGATCAGGCCCGCCCGCTACCATCCGGCGCCTGAACAAGGATCTGCCGTTTATGCGCGAACGTACCATCGCCAGTCATTTCGCCCGTGCCGCCCTCGGTGGCGCGCGCCGCGCGGGGTTCGATTATCTGCCGTTGCTGCAGCAACTGGGCATCAGCCCGGAACTGCTCGACGAGCCACGCGCGCGCATCGCCCCGGAACAATTCACCCGACTGATCCAGAGCCTGTGGCTGGCCCTGGATGACGAATACCTGGGCTTTGGCAACGCGCCGAGCAAACCCGGCAGCTTTGCGATGATGTGCCACGCCCTGATTCACTGCCGCAACCTGGAGAAGGCACTGCAACGCGGTTTATTGTTTTATAGCCTATTCCCCGAAGCCCCGCGCCTGAGCCTGCAACGCGAAGACGAATGGGTGCGCCTGAGCCTCGACGATGCGCAGTTATGGGACCCGGACCATTTTCTCAGCGAAAGCCTGCTGGTGATCTGGCATCGCCTCGGCAGTTGGCTGATCGGCCAGCGGATTCGTCTCGAGCAGGCCACCTTCAGCTATGCGAAACCGGCACACGGCGCCGAGTACGATCTGCTGTTCCCTTGCCCGCTGGTGTTTGGCGCCGGGCACAGCAGCCTGCTGTTTCACAGCCGCTATCTGTCGATGCCGCTGTTGCAGGACGAACGCACCCTCAAGCACTTCCTCGAACGCTCCCCCGCCGACCTGCTGTCACGCCCCGACGACGGCGACAGCCTCAGCAGTCGCCTGCGCCGTTTGCTCAGTCGCGACAGCGCGCAGTGGCCGGACCTCGAAGCTGTGGCCGTGCAACTGCACCTCAGCCCGCAGACCCTGCGCCGGCATTTGCGCGAGGAAGGCAGCAGCTTTCAGGAGCTGAAGGATCAGTTGCGGCGGGATATCGCCATTTACCACTTGGGCCGGGCGGAGCTGTCATTGCAACAGATCGCCGAACAGCTGGGATTTTCCGAGCCGTCGGCGTTTCACCGGGCGTTCAAGAAATGGACCGGGCTGACACCGGGGGCTTATCGGGCGCAGGAGCAGTGAGATAAACCCTGAGTCTTGTAGTGAATTCACTGACGCTATCGCTGGCAAGCCAGCTCCCACAGGTTTTGCGGGTGTACATAATTGCTCTGTACGACTCCGACACTGTGGGAGCTGGCTTGCCAGCGATGGGGCCGAAAAGGCCAACAGCTAAACCGCCGGAAAATGAATCCTGAACGCCGCCCCACCCATCGGTGAATCGCCGAGCATCAATTTGGCGTTGTAACTCTCGATGATGTCCTTGGCCACCGCCAGCCCGATCCCCTGCCCCGGATGCTGCCGGTCCAGGCGTTCGCCCCGCTCGAGAATCCGCGCGCGCTGATTTGGCGGGACGCCGGGGCCGTCGTCTTCGATGCACAGTTCGCTGCCGCTCAGGCTTTCGCGCACGCTGATGCGCACTTCGCCCAGGCACAGGCGATAGGCGTTTTCCAGCAGGTTGCCGAGCATCTCCAGCAGCGCGCCCTGCTCGATTGGCAGATAACAATGCTGCGGCAAATCGAAGGCCACCCGCACGCGTTTGTCGCGATAGACCTTGTCCAGCGTGTCGCACAGGCTTTTCAGCACCGGCTGCAATTGCACCTGATGGCGTACCAGACCGCTTTTGCGCAGGCTGGCGCGCTGCAGTTGATAGCTGATCTGCTGGCTCATGCGTTCGATCTGGGCTTGCAGCACCCAAGCCTGATCGCGATCTTCCGGGCGCTGGGCCATGTCTTCGCTGACGCCCTGCAACACCGCCAGCGGGGTTTTCAGGCTGTGCGCCAGGTCATCGAGGGAGTCCCGGTAGCGGCTGCGCTGCTGGCGTTCGCTGTGCAGCAAACGGTTGAGCGAGCCGGTCAGGCGCAGCAGTTCGCGCGGGTGCTGTTCGGTGAGGCTTTCGCGGGTGCCGCTTTCGATTTCATCGAGTTCCTGACTCAGCCGGCGCAGCGCCTTGAGGCCCCAGGTCAGGCCGATCCACAGCAGCGCCAGCAACACCAGCAACGCGGCGCCAAAGCCCAGATAGAGATTTTCGCGCAGGCCTTCGAGGGTGTTTTCGTATTCACGTACCGGTTGCAGGGCAACGATACTGAACGCCGCACTTTTGCCGCCGAGCAGTTTGACCTCGACGTCGTAGACGAAGAATTCCTGACCGCTGGCCTCACGAATCCGCGCGAACTCGTTGCCCATCCCGTCATAACGCGGCTTGTAGTTGATCTGTTCTTCCTGGGTCGCCCGGGAGCGCCACACCAGATGACCTTCGCGATCATAGATGTAGCCGAGCAGGCGGAAATCGGCGAGGTTGAAGCGCTCGTCCGGCAGCTGCGTGGGCATCACCAGCCGACCGTTTTCGATGCGCGCCGCCGAAATCAGCGTGGTGACATCCGAGGCCAGGCGCTGCTCGATCGAATCCTGCAGCGCCAGGCTGAACGCGCCTTGCATCGCCGGCAGCAAGCCGAGCATGAACAACACCGCCAGCGTGGTGGCGGCGAGCATCAAGCGGACGCGAAGCGAACGAATCAAGTGCAGCGCTCATTGAACAGGTAGCCGAGGCCGCGCACGGTGTCGATCGGCTTGAACCCGGCCGGGCCTTCGAGCTTGCGGCGCAGGCGGCCGACCAGCACTTCGATCACGTTCGGATCACGCTCGTCATCGTCCGGGTACAACTGCTCCATCAGCCGGTCCTTGGGCACCACTTGCTGATGGTGGCGCATCAGGTATTCGAGGATCCGGTATTCATAGGCGGTCAGCGCCAGCGGCTGCTCTTCCAGCGATGCCTGCTTGCGATTGAGGTCCAGCAGCAACGGCCCGGCAACAATGGTCGACTGAGTGAAGCCGCTGGAACGGCGCAGCAGCGCATTGAGCCGCGCTTCGAGTTCTTCGAACTGGAATGGCTTGACCACGTAGTCGTCGGCACCGGCGGCGAGGCCTTCGACCTTGTCCTGCCAGTTGCCGCGCGCGGTGAGGATCAGGATCGGAAAGCTCTTGCCGTTCGCGCGCAACTGCCGGATCAGATCGAGGCCACCCATGCCCGGCAGGCCGAGATCGATCACTGCCAGATCGAAGTTGAACTGCCCGGTCTGGTACAACGCCTCCTCGGCATTGGCCACGGACTCGACCACATGCCCGCTCTCCGTCAGGCGGGTTTGCAGGTGATGGCGCAACAGCGCTTCATCTTCGACGACCAACAGTTTCATAACGCTCTCCCGGGTAAATCAAATGCGCCAGCACCAACAGCCTGCCTGCGGGGGCAAACCTGCTCGCGAAACAACGGCGCAGGCGGCCACTTTCTCACTGCTGTTCGATAGGGTGCAAGGTTAGCAAGCCGCCCCTGTACCTGCCCTGAACGCACGCTGAACCGCGGCCGCAGCAATTCGGCTAGGCTGTCCTGACCACTTTCGATAAGGAAACCGACCATGCGCCTGTTTTTCGCCCTCGCCCTGCTCGCTGCCAGCAGTCTGGCCCACGCCGCGATCAAGACTCAGGAAATTCCCTACCAGAGCGCCGATGGAACAAAACTGATCGGCTATTACGCCTACGACGACGCGATCAAGGGCAAGCGCCCGGGCGTGGTGGTGGTCCACGAATGGTGGGGCCTGAACGATTACGCCAAACGCCGCGCCCGCGATCTTGCCGAACTGGGTTACAGCGCGCTGGCGATCGACATGTACGGCGAAGGCAAAAACACCGAGCACCCGAAAGATGCGATGGCGTTCATGCAGGCCGCGACTCAGGACGCCGCTGCATCCAGCAAACGCTTCGAGGCCGGGTTGAACCTGCTCAAACAGCAGCCACAGACCGACGCGAACAAAATCGCCGCCATCGGTTATTGCTTCGGCGGTGGCGTGGTGCTTAACGCCGCGCGTCAGGGCGAACCGCTGGCGGGGGTGGTGAGTTTCCACGGTGCACTGGCGACCACCACGCCGGCCACTCCCGGCAGTGTGAAGGCGAAGATTCTGGTGGAGCATGGCGCGCTGGACAGCATGGTCACCGCCGACAATGTCAGCGCGTTCAAGGCGGAAATGGACAAGGCTGGCGCCGACTACAAGTTCGTCAGCCTCGACGGTGCCAAGCATGGTTTCACCAACCCCGACGCCGACCGCTTGAGCCACGGCGAACACGGTGGCCCGGATATCGGCTACAACAAGGCGGCCGATGAAAAATCCTGGGCGGACATGAAGGCGTTCTTCCAGAAAATCTTCAGCTGATCCACGCCTCCCCTGTAGGAGCTGCCGCAGGCTGCGATCTTTTGATCTTGTCTTTCTAAAAGCAAAATCAAAAGATCGCAGCCTTCGGCAGCTCCTACAGGTTCAGCGTAACCGCCAGATAGAGGTCTGGCTCTACCCAGCGCCCGCTTCAACCGGCAAAATGCCCGCCATGAATCCAGCCCCGCCCCTCCCCGCCTGCTGCACCCCGCTCGACGCCCACTGGCCGTTGCCCAACGTGTTGCCCGACACGGTCCTGCTCAGCACCCGCTTCGATCCGAAGCTATTGCTCGGCGATGACTTCCAGCGCAGCGCCGTCGAGCCGCCGCCGAGCATTCAGCGTTCGGTGGCCAAGCGTCAGGCCGAGTTTCTCGCCGGGCGGATCTGCGCCCGCGCCGCGCTGCAGCAGCTCGACGGCACAAGCGTGATCCCGGCGATTGGCGAAGACCGCGCACCGGTGTGGCCGGCGCACATCTGCGGCTCGATCACCCACAGCACCGGGCGTGCGGCGGCGATTGTCGCCAATAAACAGCACTGGCGTGGTCTAGGCATGGACCTGGAAAACCTGCTCGAGCATGACCGCGCCGAACGCCTCGCCGCCGAGATCCTGACCCCGGCGGAACTGCAGCGCATGGCCGCCGGCCCGCAGGAGCAATTGGCGCTGTGCGTGACCCTGACCTTTTCGGTGAAGGAAAGCCTGTTCAAGGCGCTGTACCCGATCGTGCAACAGCGCTTTTACTTCGAGCACGCCGAGGTGCTGGAGTGGTCGGCGCAGGGGCAGGTGCGACTGCGCCTGCTGACCGATCTGTCTGCCGAATGGCGTCATGGCACCGAGCTGGAGGCGCAGTTCGGGGTGCAGGATGGGCAGTTGTTGAGTCTGGTCAGTATTTCTGCCTGAAGATGTGTGCGGCCTGTCAGGACGCCTTCGCGAGCAAGCTCGCTCCCACATTTTGCACTGCACTCTCCTGTGGGAGCGGGCTTGCTCGCGAAGGCGCCGTTCCTGCCGGCACAAAACTCAACGGCGTTCCTGATTCCTCGGCCAGCTCAGACTGAAGCACGCCCCACCCAGACTCTTGCTCTTGTTGATCAGCGCCCGGCCGTCATGCCAGTGGATGATCCGCCGCACAATCGACAGGCCCAGACCATGCCCGCCCGAGGCGCGGGTGCGGCTGTCGTCCAGGCGCAGGAACGGCGTGAAGATGCGCTCCCAGGCCGACTCCGGCACACCCGGCCCGTCATCCTCGACATCGACCCGGCAGCGCAACTGCCCGACCTGATAACTCACGGTCACCTTCGAACGCGCATGACGCATCGCGTTGCTCACCAGATTCTGCAACGCACGGTGCAGGAAGCGCGGCTCAGCCTCGACCCAGGCGCCATCATTGTCCGCCGCAGACAGGCACATGCCGCGCTGCACCGTGACCTCGGCGCGCAACGGCGCCAGCTCGTCGATCACCTGATTGACCAGCGCATCGAGGTCGATGCGTTGAAAGGTCAGCGCCGGCGAACCCTGTTCCAGCCGCGCGTAGGTGAGCATTTCGTCCACCAGTTTATCGAGGTCCTCGATGTCGTGGTCCATGCCTTCGCGGTACTTTTCCAGCGCCTCGGGGGTGGTGGCCGAGCCGATCATCTCCAGTCCGAAACGCAGACGCGCCACCGGAGTACGCAATTCATGAGACACCGCGCGCACCAGTTCGCGCTGGATCGCCAACAACTGCTGCAAGTGCTCGGCCATGCCGTTGAACGCCGCAGCCAGGCGCCCGACCGAGTCGGCGCCGCGCGCCGGCACCCGGGTTTCCAGACTGCCTTTGGCGATGCGCGTGGCTGCGGCTTCGAGACCGCGCAAACGTCGTTCGAGCTGGCGCACCAGCAGATAAACGATCAGCCCGATCAGGCTCAAGCCGAGGGCAGCAATCAGCACCAGCCATTGCGGCGGATACGGGTTCATCTGATACAGCGGGCCGATCTCCAGCACCCACGGCGTTCCGACCATCCCGGCAAACACCCGGATCGAGTCACCACCCTTGCCCAGCGCCATCACCGTATCGCCCTCGGACACCCGACGGCTCTGGTCTTCGTCCATGTCGGCCTCGCTCACCGTGACCAGCCGCAGATCGAAACCGAAACCCTTGTCTTCCTTTATCTGCGCCAGCCTCTTGGGCTGTTCGCCGACCGGAAAGCGCACCAGTTCATCGGCCAGCAGATAAATAGTCGCCCGCGCCAACTGCTCGCTGATCTGCTGCACGTCGCCGGTGAGCACCAGCTGTTCTTTGTCACTGACCAGCCGATAGACCCGCGCCGCATGCGGCCCGGTCTGCTCCACCAGCGCCTGACCGCGCTGCACCCGGGCACGCTGGGACAGATCCAGACCGGTCTCGCTAAACGTTTTCAGCGCCAGCGGAATGCCCAGCAAGCGCTCCCACACCAACAGCGCCCGATGGCGCTCGGTCTGGTTCATCGGTTGCAGGTTGTCGGCCATCAGCGAAAACGTGCCGTGGGCCAGGCGCTCGCGGTATTGCTCGCTGCGTACCTGGTTGAGCAGGTGCAGCGCCAGCACGCCCAGCACCGCCACCAGAATCAGCGCCGCGCACATGCCGCCGTAGATGCGCAGGAAGATCGAGTTCACAGGGTCAGATCCACGCAAGCTTCCGGGACGAACAGATAACCTTTGCTGCGGATGGTCTTGATCAGGCGCGGGTGGTCGGGGTCGTCGCCGATTTTCGGGCGGATACGCGAGATGCGCACATCGATCGAACGGTCCTGACCGTCATAGCCGATGCCGCGCAACGCGGTGAAGATCTCTTCGCGGGAGAGGATCCGCCCGGCGTTCGACACCAGCAGCCAGAGCAGATCGAATTCGGCGCTGGTCAGTTCGATGCCGCTGCCGCTGAGCCAGGCTTCGCGCAAGGCGTTGTCCACCAGCAGCGGGCCGAACTGCAGGCGCCGGCTTTTCTCCGCGACAGGCTCGGCAGGTTCACTGCGGCGCAGCAAGGCCTGGATCCTGGCCAATAACAGCCGTGGACGCACGGGTTTGCACACGTAATCGTCGGCGCCGAGGTCGAGGCCCTGGATCTGATCGGCATCGTCGGTGCGGGCGGTGAGCATCAGGATCGGCCCGTCATAGCGGTCGCGGACCTTGCGGCAGATGCTCAGGCCGTCTTCACCGGGCAACATCAGGTCGAGAATCACCAGATCCGGCTGCTCGCGGATGATCCGCGCCGCCGCCAGCGCACCGTTGCCTTCAATCTCCACGCGCAATCCATTGGCTTGCAGGTACTCGCGGGTGAGTTCGGCCAGACGCTGGTCGTCCTCGACTATCAATACCTGCCAGGCTTCTTGCTCCACCGGTGACCTCTGCTTGTCATTGTTATAGATGCATTGCTTCCTGTAGGAGCTGCCGCAGGCTGCGATCTTTTGATCTTGCTTTTTAAAATCAAAAGATCGCAGCCTGCGGCAGCTCCTACAGGGGCACGCGGTCGTCTGAAAATCCTTGATCCTCCGGTGTTTCTGTCATCTTTCGGGAGGATAAATGTGGGTGAACAGCGCTCGATTGTATAAACGGCGTACCGCCAGAAAACAAGTCGGCAAATGCGTTCGGACAAGGCGGTTTTTTGTGATAGGGTTCGCGCCCTTAAAAATCCGCTGAAGCGTTTTTCTTGCATGAAAAACAGTGACCAACGGTCTAGGTCAGCAGGGTCGCGGCCTACACGGGAATTCCTGCTTTCTTACACAATTTACGCACAGGTTTATCCACAGCTAGTACGTTGCAAGCCCCCTCGAAACGCATTATCTTGTAGCACGGCGCGAGGCGAGACCCTACATATAGGGTTTTCCACCTAAAAGCCCAACCACATTTCAGACCTGAAACTCAAGTGCTTTATTGCCGGTTTCCGGTTGAACCAAGCAAGTTTTTCAAAGCCCAAACCGCGCTTGCGGATGGCACCGTTTTTTCCGGTCGGAAACGACCGTAACGGTACGGGTGTTGCAATCGTTACTGTGACCCTGGAAGGAATCCGGCTCGAGCTCAGGCTCGCAGCCAAAAACTTCGGCAAGGATGCGGCGTCATTAGCCTTTTTCCTACTGGTCCGAAGTGGTTATGCCCGACGCCCGTCGGTTGTAGTGCTTCGGACCAGAACGGTGAGCACCATGATGGTGCCCAAACAAACATAGAGAATGTGGAGATCACCCCCCATGCAAACCGACACAACTCGCGAGAACCCGCAGGGCACCTTGCCGCAGGCCGCCGATTCGAATTCGGATCTGGCTGCTACCGCGCCTGGTCAACTGCGCGTGATCAAGCGTAATGGCACTGTCGTTCCTTACACCGATGACAAGATCACCGTCGCTATCACCAAAGCGTTTCTCGCAGTTGAGGGCGGCACCGCTGCCGCTTCGTCGCGAATCCACGACACCGTTGCGCGCCTGACCGAACAGGTCACCGCGACCTTCAAGCGTCGCATGCCATCGGGCGGCACCATCCACATCGAAGAAATCCAGGACCAGGTCGAACTGGCCCTGATGCGTGCCGGCGAGCAGAAAGTCGCTCGCGACTACGTGATCTACCGTGATGCCCGTTCGAAAGAGCGCGCGGCCCACGCCCCGGTCGAAACCACTGTCGACGCTCACCCGTCGATCCGCATCACCCGCGCCGACGGCAGCCTCGCGCCGCTGGACATGGGCCGTCTGAACACCATCGTCAGTGAGGCCTGCGAAGGCCTGGCTGAAGTCGATGGCGAGCTGATCCAGCGCGAAACCCTGAAGAACCTGTACGACGGCGTCGCGCTGAACGACGTCAACACCGCTCTGGTGATGACCGCGCGTACTCTGGTCGAGCGTGAGCCGAACTACTCGTTCGTTACCGCCCGCCTGCTGATGGACACCCTGCGCGCCGAAGGCCTGGGCTTCCTCGGTGTGGCCGAGAGCGCCACTCACCACGAGATGGCCGACCTGTACGCCAAGGCACTGCCGGCTTACATCGCCAAAGGTATCGAGTTCGAACTGCTGAACCCTGTGCTGGCCTCCTTCGACCTGGAAAAACTGGGCAAGGCGATCAACCACGAGCGCGATCAGCAATTCACCTACCTCGGCCTGCAGACCCTGTACGACCGTTACTTCATCCACAAGGATGGCGTGCGCTTCGAACTGCCGCAGATCTTCTTCATGCGCGTGGCCATGGGCCTGGCGATCGAAGAGAAGCAGAAAGAAGACCGTGCGATCGAGTTCTACAATCTGCTGTCCTCGTTCGACTACATGGCGTCGACCCCGACCCTGTTCAACGCCGGCACCCTGCGTCCACAGCTGTCGAGCTGCTACCTGACCACCGTTCCGGATGACCTGTCGGGCATCTACCACGCGATCCACGACAACGCCATGCTGTCGAAATTCGCCGGTGGCCTGGGCAACGACTGGACTCCGGTGCGTGCGCTGGGCTCGTACATCAAGGGCACCAACGGCAAATCGCAAGGCGTCGTGCCATTCCTCAAAGTGGTGAACGACACCGCTGTGGCCGTCAACCAGGGTGGCAAGCGCAAAGGCGCTGTGTGTGCCTACCTGGAAACCTGGCACATGGACATCGAAGAGTTCATCGAGCTGCGCAAGAACACCGGTGATGACCGTCGTCGTACCCACGACATGAACACCGCCAACTGGATCCCTGACCTGTTCATGAAGCGCGTCTTCGATGACGGCAAGTGGACCCTGTTCTCGCCATCCGAAGTCCCGGACCTGCACGACCTGACCGGTAAGGCCTTCGAAGAGCGCTACGAGTACTACGAAGCCCTGACCGAGTACCCGGGCAAGGTCAAGCTGTTCAAGACCATCCAGGCCAAAGACCTGTGGCGCAAAATGCTCTCCATGCTGTTCGAAACCGGCCACCCGTGGCTGACGTTCAAAGATCCGTGCAACCTGCGCAGCCCGCAGCAGCACGTCGGCGTGGTCCACAGCTCGAACCTGTGCACCGAGATCACCTTGAACACCAACAAGGACGAGATCGCCGTTTGCAACCTGGGCTCGATCAACCTGCCGAACCACATCGTGGATGGCAAGCTGGACACCGCCAAGCTGCAACGCACCGTGAACACCGCCGTGCGCATGCTCGACAACGTGATCGACATCAACTACTACTCGGTGCCGCAAGCGAAGAACTCCAACTTCAAGCACCGTCCGGTCGGTCTGGGCATCATGGGCTTCCAGGACGCTCTGTACCTGCAGCACATCCCTTACGGTTCCGACGCTGCCGTCGAGTTCGCCGACAAGTCGATGGAAGCGGTCAGCTACTACGCAATCCAGGCGTCCTGCGACCTGGCCGATGAGCGCGGCGCTTACGACACGTTCCAGGGTTCGCTGTGGTCCAAAGGCATCCTGCCGCTGGATTCGCAACAGATCCTGATCGAGGCCCGTGGCGCCAAGTACATCGATGTGAACCTGGAAGAAACCCTGGACTGGGCACCGGTTCGCGCCCGTGTGCAGAAAGGCATTCGTAACTCCAACATCATGGCCATCGCACCGACCGCGACCATCGCCAACATCACCGGCGTCTCGCAGTCGATCGAACCGACCTACCAGAACCTGTATGTGAAATCGAACCTGTCGGGCGAATTCACCGTGATCAACCCGTACCTGGTTCGCGACCTCAAGGCTCGCGGCCTGTGGGACTCGGTGATGATCAACGACCTGAAGTACTACGACGGTTCGGTTCAGCAGATCGAGCGCATCCCGCAAGAACTCAAAGAGCTCTACGCGACCGCGTTCGAAGTGGACACCAAGTGGATCGTTGACGCCGCCAGCCGTCGTCAGAAGTGGATCGACCAGGCCCAGTCGCTGAACCTGTACATCGCCGGCGCCTCGGGCAAGAAACTCGACGTGACCTACCGCATGGCCTGGTACCGTGGTCTGAAAACCACCTACTACCTCCGTGCCTTGGCCGCGACCAGCACCGAGAAGTCGACCATCAACACCGGCAAGCTGAACGCTGTTTCCGCTGGCGGCAACCACGGCGACGATTCGGTTCTGGCAGCTCCGGCAGGTCCGGCGCCAGTGCCAAAGGCTTGCGCGATCGACGAGCCGGATTGCGAAGCTTGCCAATAAGCTGAGCTGAATCAGGCGTTGCGAGACGCCTGATCCGAGAAACCCCCGACAGACTTCTGGTGTGTCGGGGGTTTTCTTTTGTCTGCCATTTTTCTGTAGGAGCTGCCGCAGGCAGCTCCTACAGGGGTTGGGTGTGTTCAGCTGGAAATTGGTCAGTTGGCAGGCCGCCTTCGCGAGCAGGCTCGCTCCCACAAGATCAAGATCAAAAGATCGCAGCCTTCGGCAGCTCCTACACAGGATGAGCGTTAGCTCGGCTGCAGCTCTTGATCTTGATCCACCCGCACCGTCGGCAGGCTGAGTGGAGGGATTTATCCGGGGGTGGGAGCGCAGCGACCGTGCGGCGCAGCCGCACACATCGAGAGGAGGTGCAGCGAAGCAAACCGTAGACGATGCCCCCGGATGAATCCCGGAGCGAAGGAACCCGAGCCACGGCGAGGGCCGAACGTTGGGGCAAGCGTTTTTTTGCTTACTTTTTTTAGGCGTTTGTAAAAAAAGTGAGTCGCCGTAAGGGCGAAACCGCCAGCCGCCACACCCGAAGCAACGGATATCCCCCCAATCAAACCAGCCACCACCAAACCGCCACCCACAAAAAAGCCCCTCAAACGAGGGGCTCCCTTGCACAATCAGCAACCAGAATCAGGTCATCTGAATGATGGTCTGCATAATGGTGCTCTGCGTCGAAATGGTCTTGGCGTTCGCCTGATAGTTGCTCTGCCCCTTGATCAGGTCCACCAGCTCGTTGGTCAGGTTGACGTTGGACTCTTCCAGCGAGTTGGACTGAATCGAACCCAGGGTCCCGGTTTCCGGAGCGTCATAACCCGGGATACCCGAAGCGAACGTCTCCTTCCAGCTGGTGCCACCTACCGCTTGCAGACCTTGTTCGTTAGTGAAGCTGGCCAGCGCAACCTGGCCGATGGCCTTGCTCTGGTTGTTGCTGAAGTTGGCGAACAGGGTACCGGTACCGTCGATGGTCAGGTTGGTGATCTGGCCAGTGGCGTAGCCGTCCTGAGTCGGGATCGAACGGGCGGTGTCGGCGTTGTACTGGGTGGTCTTTGCCATCGAAATGGTAATGCCGGCCGGGTTTGCCGCAGCGCCATTGGGCTTGAACACGCCATTGACTACGTTACCCGGCACCCAGCCGGCGAGTTTCAGATCGCTGCTGATCACCGGGCCTGGCAGGGTGCTGACCTGGGTCAGCTTGCCAGCGGAGTCAAAGGTCATGGTAGACGGGGTCGGCGCGGTAAGCTTGGGATCGCTACCGGTAGCGTCCGGGTTACGACCGTCGACCAGGGTGTAGACCTTCCAGGTGTTGGCACCGGTCTTGACCACGTACTGATCCATCGGGTGCATGTTGCCCTGGCTGTCATAGATCGGCGTGCTGAACGACTTGGTGTAGGTCGCGAGGTTGGCCGGGTCGAATTTGCCGGCAGGCACCGTGTCATCGATCACTGCCGCGGTCGAATCCAGGTTGATCGTCGACGTCACCAGCGAAGTGGATTTCGGCGCCAGATTGGACGTGTCGATCTTCAGATCAGTCAACACGCCATTGAGGATCTTGCCGTTGGCATCCACACCATAGCCTTGCAGACGCGAGGTGTAATCGGTGTTGGTGATGAAGCCGTTGTTGTCGACCTTGAAGGTACCGGCACGGGTATAAGTCACCGAACCGTTGTTGCTCATGGTGAAGAAACCCGAGCCGTTGATGCCCATGTCCAGCACGTTACCGGTGTTGTTGATGTCACCCTGGGTGAACTGCTGGGACACGTTGGCCAGGCGCACACCGTTGCCGATAACCTTGCTGCCGCTACCAAGGCGCGTGGCCGAGTAGACGTCTTCGAATTCTGCACGGGACGATTTGAAACCGGTGGTCGCCACGTTGGCGATGTTGTTGCCGGTCACGTCCAGTTGTTTGTTGGCTGCATAGAGACCGCTAAGGCCGATATTGAAAGACATATTCCACTCCTTTGTGCCGGTTAGTCGGCTCTATATACCAATGGTTTGTACTTTGGACAGGGCGACGGTGCCCTTGCCGGACAGGTTGAGCATCAGCTCGCCACCGGTCTGGCTGATGGTCACGCTGTTGACCGTGGCTGGCAGATAGGTCGCCAGGTCGGTCGAGGTGCCATTGATCGAAGCGTTGGCCTTGACCGTGTAGGTACCGGCCTTGACCAGGTTGCCGTCCTTGTCCTTGCCGTCCCAGGTGAAGCTCGCATTGCCTGCAGCGCGACTGCCCAGATCAATAGTGCGCACCGCGGTGCCGCTGCTGTCGGTGATGGTGACAGTGCCGCCGGGAATCGACGTCGGAACGGTGACCGAACCGGTCATGCCTTTGCTTGGATCGTCCATCTGCACACTGTTGGTCTGCACGATCACGTTGCGGCCCACCAGCGACGACGCCTGCAGTGCCTGCGACGAGTTGTAATTGCCGGCCAGCGAGCTGACGGTGGTGTTGAGGGTGGTGATGCCCTCAAGGCTGCTGAACTGCGCCAACTGCGCGACGAAGGCGCTGTTGTCCTGCGGATCGAGCGGGTTCTGGTTCTTCAGCTGGGTAACCAGCAGCTGCAGAAACGCGTCCTTGCCCAGCGCTTTGCCGCCGGTGGCGCTGTTGGTCGCCGACGCAATGCCCCCGGTGGTCGTACTGCTCGTCTTCTTCGAGGAGTTCGCCAGGATGTCATTCATGCTCAGGCTGCTGGTGGAATCGGAAACACTCATGGCAGTCGCCCCTTATTACTGACCGAGGGTCAGTACCTTCTGCATCATGGTTTTGGCGGTGTTCATCATTTCCGCGTTGGTCTGGAACGAACGGCTCGCGGAAATCATGTCAGCCATTTCTTCCACCACGTTGACGTTCGGGTAGTAGACGTAACCCTTGGCGTCGGCCGCCGGATGGTTCGGCTCGTAACGCGCTTCGAGGTTGCTCTGGTCTTCGACCACACCGAGCACCTGCACGCCCTGCCCGGCGGCGTCCTGGCTCTGGAACAGCGAGTTGCTGCCGCTGTTCTGGCCACCCTGGAACATGGTGGCGAACACCGGGTGACGGGCGCGGTAGGTCTGGTCGATGCTCGACGAAACGGTTTCGGCGTTGGCGATGTTCGAAGCCACGGTGTTCAGACGCGTGGTTTGTGCGCTCATGCCGCTGCCGGCAATGTTGAAAACGCTGGACAGGGACATTGATTACTCTCCGCGCAGGGCTGACACCAGCCCTTTGAATTTGCTGTTGAGCAGGGTGAAGCTGGCCTGAAAGCCGACCGCGTTTTCCGCGTAGTTCGACTGTTCAAGCTGAGCGTCCACGGTGTTCTGGTCGATCGAAGGCTGCATCGGCGTGCGATACATCAGCGACTCGTCGCCATTGCCCAGACCTTCAGCTTCGATGTGACGGCTGTTGGTCATGTTGAGGGCGATGGTGCCGTTGGCGTTCTTCTGGGTCTGTGCTTCAAGCACTTTGGAGAAGTCCAGATCCCGAGCCTTGTAGTTCGGGGTATCGGCGTTGGCGATGTTGTTGGCCAGCACTTCGGCGCGCTGGGCGCGGAAGCCCAATGCCTTTTCGTGAATGCCGAGCGCTTTGTCGAAGCTGATGCTCATGTCGGGAACCTTCGGGTGACCGGTTTTTCGTACGTGAGCTTTAGCAAGCGCCGTGCCAAACAGAAAAAGCCCCGTAAACCGGGGCTTTGCCGGATGCGGCCGCTGCGGCAATGCCAGAAAAGCGGCAACCGCTTTCCGCTGACTGCCGCTTTTCTGCCGCCTGACCCGCACCAATCCCTGTAGGAGCTGCCGCAGGCTGCGATCTTTTGATTTTGTTTTTCAAGATCAAGATCAAGATCAAGATCAAGATCAAGATCAAGATCAAGATCAAGATCAAG
>NZ_JBTJEN010000025.1:0-55307 GCF_054456575.1 Pseudomonas sp. Eth.TT006
AAACAAGATCAAAAGATCGCAGCGTGCCGCAGCTCCTACAGGGATTTGTGGTTAGAAGGCTTCCGGTTCGATGCCGGTGAAGCTGTCGACGGTGACGTGGCCTACCAGTTCGCCACCTTCGCGGGCCAGGCCGCAGGTTTGCAGGCCGGCCGATTGAGCGGCATCCAGCTCTTCGACGATGTCGGAGAGGAACAGAATTTCCCCGGGTTCAACGCCGATGGCTTGCTGGATATTGGTATAAGACTGTGCCTCACGCTTCGGCCCCGACGTGGTATCGAAGTAGCCGCTGAACAGCGGCGTCAGATCCCCCGCCTCGGAGCAACCGAAGATCAGCTTCTGCGCCTGGATCGAACCCGACGAGTACACAAACAGTTGATAACCGGCCTGATGCCAGCGCTGGAGTGCTTCAACGGCATCCGGGTACACGTGGCCCTTCAACTGCCCGGCCTGATAACCCTGCTCCCAGACCATGCCTTGCAGCGCTTTGAGCGGTGTGGCCTTGCGGTCTTCGGCGATCCAGTTCAGGAGGATTGCAACCACCCGTTCCACATCGGCCTGCGGCTCGTTGCTGTCGCGGCGCACGGCGGCGAGCTGCTCGGCAACATCGGCGCGCTCGGCGTTGTGCCGCACGAAGTCGGGCAGGTGTTTGGCCGCATACGGAAACAGCACGTCAAACACGAAACTCACCGCGCTGGTGGTGCCTTCGATATCAGTAAGGATGACTTTGATCGACATCGACTCAGTCCTCCAGACGCGGGAAGCGCCCGGCGATGTCTTCGCCGGTGAAGTTCGCAACCCAGCCTTCCGGGTTGTTGAACAGGCGGATCGCCACGAAGTGCGGGTTTTCGCCCATGTCGAACCAGTGTTTGGTACCGGCCGGCACCGAGATCAGGTCGTTCTTCTCGCACAGGACCGCGTAGACGTAATCGTCGATGTGCAGGGTGAACAGACCACGACCGGCGACGAAAAAGCGCACTTCGTCTTCGCCGTGGCGGTGTTCTTCGAGGAACTTGGCGCGCAGTTCGGCTTTTTGCGGATGATTGCTGTTGAGGCTGATCACGTCGACGGTGATGTAGCCGCGCTCAGTCATCAGCTGGTCGATCTGCGTTTGATAGGCGCTGATCACTTCTTCCTGGCTGGCACCGGGCTGGATCTTCGCTGCGGCTTGCCAGCGGTCGAAACGCACGCCCTGCTCGGCGAGCGTCGAGGCGATGTCTTCGAAATGGGTCAGCACCTTGTTCGGCAGGTCAGGGCTGGAAACGTGATATACGGACAGGCTGCTCATGGGCAATTCCTCGGTATCGGCCTTGCCGTCCGGCTCTTGCAGACCGGTCGGGCAGTGCATTTCATCAGGCGAATAGGCTGCTTCTGTTGAAGTCAGCCCTGGCGGTTCATGACGCTGCGGGTTTTCAACTCGCATTCAAACAGAAATTCGAAGGCCTCGATCTGCCGCAAGGCGTCGCTCATCTGCGCGCCCCAGGTGTAGAGGCCGTGGCCGCGAATCAGATATCCGACGCAATCGGGATGGGTGTCGAGCCAAGGCTGCACCTTGGCGGCGAGGCGCGCAATGTCCTGATCGTTGTCGAAAATCGGCACGCGCACCCGGGATTCGTGGGTCGAGATGCCGCTGAAGGCTTTCTGCAGTTCGTAATCTTCGAACTCGATAAAGTCTTCCGCAGTCAGGCGCGACAGCACCGTGGCGTTGACCGAATGGGTGTGCAGCACCGCGCCAATCTCTGCGCGCCAGCTGTAAAGCTGGGTGTGCAGCAGGGTTTCGGCGGACGGCTTTTTGCCCGGTTCCAGGCTGTTGCCGGACAGGTCGGTGACGAGCACATCGTCCAGACCCAACTGGCCCTTGTGCTTGCCGGACACCGTCAGAAGCGCTGCGCTCGGCGACAGGCGTGTCGAGTAGTTGCTGCTGGTGGCCGGCGACCAGCCGCGACCATAAAGGAAACGCCCGGCGTCGACGATTTGCTGGGCGAGCTGTTCACGGGTAAGGCTCATGGCCTGTCCTCTTGCATACGTGTGGCAATGATAACGGCCGCAGCGAGCGCTGCGAGACTGGCAATACTAAAGGTCAATGTGGCGCCGAGGGCATTCCAGCTGTAACCGGCATATAACGCCCCCATCGCGCCGCCGGTGCCGGCCAGCGCGGCGTACAGCGCCTGGCCTTGCCCTTGCTGGCGCGCGCCGAAGCTACGTTGCACGAACGCGATGGCAGCCGCATGAAAGCTGCCGAAAGTCGCCGCGTGCAGCACTTGGGCGAACAACAGCACCCAGAGGAATTCGGCGAACGAACCCAGCAACACCCAGCGCAGCGCCGCCAGCAGAAAACTCGCTATCAGCACCCGGCGCAGGGAAAAGCGCGTGAGGATCCGGCTCATGAACATGAACATCAGCACTTCGGCGACCACCCCCACCGCCCAGAGCAAGCCGATCACCCCACGGCTGTAACCGAGGCGTTCGAGGTGCAGGGTCAGAAAGGTGTAATACGGGCCGTGGCTCATCTGCATCAGCGCGACGCAGCCATAAAACGCCAGCACCCCGGGGTTGCGCAGTTGCTTGAGGAAGCCCTCGCCGCTCGGCCGATTGCCTTGCGGCGGCTGCGCATTCGGCACCCACAAACTGCTCAGGACGATACCGGCCATGATCAGTACCAGCGCCGCCGGGTAGATATCCAGGCTCAGCCATTCGAACAGGCGGCCCAGCGCGACCACGGTGATGATGAAACCGATCGAGCCCCACAGGCGGATCTGGCTGTAGCGCGAAGTCTGCCCCTGCAAGTGCGCGAGGGTGATGACTTCGAACTGCGGCAGCACCGCGTGCCAGAAGAACGCATGCAGGGCCATGACCATCGCCAGCCAGGCGTAGGTCTTGCTGACGAAAATCAGCGAAAAGGTCAGCAGCGTGCACACCGCGCCGAAACGCACGATGGCCAGGCGTTTGCCGGTGTAGTCGCCGAGCCAGCC
Source organism: Pseudomonas sp. Eth.TT006 (assembly GCF_054456575.1). NCBI lineage: Bacteria > Pseudomonadati > Pseudomonadota > Gammaproteobacteria > Pseudomonadales > Pseudomonadaceae > Pseudomonas > Pseudomonas sp. Eth.TT006. Next base: position 2,970 of record NZ_JBTJEN010000025.1, read on the forward strand.
CCAGATGTTCGGCGCCACGCAGCGCATCAGCATCGGGATCGCCACCAGTTCGCCGATACGCGCGGCACTGAATCCGAGGTGATCGAAGTACAGCGCCAGAAACGGCGCGGTCGACCCGAGCAAGGCGAAATAGAAAAGATAGAAACTGGACAGCCGCCAGTACGGGAGCGCCGCCACGCCCGTTATGCCGCGACGGCTTGGCGAGCAACCATCAAAGCTGACCCAGCACCGGAGTGCTGACGCGCACGTCGGCGTTCTGCCCACGGTGACGCAGCAGGTGGTCCATCAGCACGATGGCCATCATCGCTTCGGCAATCGGCGTGGCGCGGATGCCGACGCACGGGTCATGCCGGCCCTTGGTGATCACATCCACCGGGTTGCCATTGACGTCGATCGAACGGCCCGGGGTGGTGATGCTCGAGGTCGGCTTCAGCGCCAGATGCGCGACGATCGGCTGGCCGGACGAAATGCCACCGAGAATGCCGCCGGCGTTGTTGCTGAGGAAACCTTCCGGGGTCAGCTCATCGCGGTGCTCGGTGCCGCGCTGCGCCACGCAGGCGAAACCGGCACCGATTTCCACGCCTTTCACCGCGTTGATGCTCATCAGCGCATGCGCCAGCTCGGCGTCGAGACGGTCGAAAATCGGCTCGCCGAGGCCGGGCATCACGCCTTCGGCCACCACGGTGATCTTCGCTCCCACCGAGTCCTGATCGCGGCGCAACTGGTCCATGTAGGCTTCCAGCTCCGGCACCTTGTCCGGATCCGGGCTGAAAAAGGCGTTCTCTTCCACCGAATCCCAAGTCTTGAACGGGATTTCGATCGGCCCGAGCTGGCTCATGTAGCCACGGATGACGATGCCTTGGGTGGCGAGGAATTTCTTCGCGATCGCCCCGGCCGCCACGCGCATCGCGGTTTCCCGCGCCGAGCTGCGGCCGCCGCCACGGTAATCGCGCTCGCCGTATTTGTGGTGGTAGGTGTAGTCGGCGTGGGCCGGGCGGAACAGGTCCTTGATCGCCGAGTAGTCCTTGGACTTCTGGTCGGTGTTGCGGATCAACAGGCCAATGGAGCAACCGGTGGTGCGGCCTTCGAACACGCCGGAAAGGATTTCGACTTCATCGGCTTCCTGGCGTTGGGTGGTGTGGCGGCTGGTGCCCGGCTTGCGGCGATCGAGGTCGCGCTGCAGGTCTTCGAGGGAAATTTCCAGGCCCGGCGGGCAGCCGTCGACAATGGCGACCAACGCCGGACCATGGCTTTCGCCCGCGGTGGTGACAGTGAACAACTTGCCGTAGGTATTGCCGGACATGCAGGACGCTCCGTGAAATCAAACCCGAATTCGTGATGCGCGCCAGTATACGCAGGCTAACCGAGTAGTTCATCCTCGAACCTTAGTGGTGTGGGTGAGTCCAACCGGCACCTTGGCGAATGATGGCGTGATGATGCTGCGAGTTCTGATCTTGAGTCTTACCCTGTTTACCGGCTTTGCCCACGCGACTGTTCTGCAGCGCCCGATCTCTCTGGACACCGGTCACGGTGAACTATTCGGCTCGTTGTTGCTGCCAAAATCCGACAACCCGGTGCCGGTTGTCCTGATCCTGGCGGGCTCCGGTCCTACCGACCGTGACGGCAATAACCCCGATGGCGGGCGCAACGACAGCCTCAAGCGCCTGGCCTGGGTGCTGGCCAAACACAACATCGCCAGCGTGCGTTACGACAAGCGCGGGGTGGCCGCGAGCCTCGCCGCCACGCCCGACGAGCGCAATCTGTCGGTGGAGGCCTACGTCGATGATGCCGTGGCCTGGAGCCAGAAGTTGAAAAGCGACCCGCGTTTCGGCCCGTTGATTCTGCTCGGTCACAGTGAGGGCGCGCTGATTGCCACCCTCGCCGCCCCGCGCACCGACGCCGCGGCGTTGATTTCCCTGTCCGGCAGCGCACGACCCGTCGATCAGGTGATCCGCGAGCAACTGGCGCGCAGCCTGCCACCGCCGTTGATGCTGCGCAGCAACGAACTGCTCGACAGCCTCAAGGCCGGCCACACCGATGCCAACGTGCCGGCGCCGCTGCAGCCGATTTTCCGCCCGAGCGTGCAGCCGTACCTGATTTCGCTGTTCCGCCAGGACCCGGCCAAAGCCTTTGCCCAAGTGCAGATACCCACGCTGATCGTTCAGGGCAGCAACGACATGCAGGTCGGCGTCGGCGATGCCCAAGCATTGAAAGCCGCCAAACCGGACGCCCACCTGGCGGTGATCGACGGCATGAACCATGTCATGCGCATCGTCCCTGCCGACGTGAAACGGCAATTGGCCTCCTACAAGGACCCGCAATTGCCACTGGCGGCCGAGCTGGGCAGCACGCTCATCGCCTTTATTGACGGACTTCGCACCCGTTGAAGGCATTTTGCCCTCCAGTCCTGACAGAAACGGCCGATAAGCCTTTGTCGCCCGCGTACCGGCTGGCGACAAGCAGCGCATGGACAGGATCTCGCCGTTATGACTGATACCCAGAATTCACCCGACACCACCGCTGAAAAAGACGCACCGCCAGCGGTCGAGCTGCCTTGGGCGGACGTCAGCGCCGAACACCACAAGATGCTCCGTCTGGCGCCGCTGCAGACGGACCGTAACACCGGTGGCCGGCCGCTGCGCTTTGTCGAATTCGGCTACGCCGAGCGCAACGGTAAAGAACACAGCCTGATGCGCATGGCGATCAAACTGCCCGGCCAGCGCGTACGCAAAGAGCAGAATCATCTCGATGTGTGGGTCAATCACACCACCAGGCGCGTGCACTTCGGCCCCGACAGCGGCTTGCAGATCGAACCGCTGAACCGTGGCATCGGACGTTTCATGGCGGCGCAAGGCATCAATTGGGCAAAGAAACGCTGGCCCGCCTACACCGTCGACGGCATGGACCTGAACAACAAGGACGCGCTGAACGAAGACACCCGCCTGCGTCGCGATCACTTCTTGCGCGTGCATGGGTTTGATGTGGCGTACGCCGATGCCCAGCATTTGAAGGGCAGCGTCAAAGAAGTGCAGGTCGGTGACTTGCTCGGCGACTGGAACAGCGAAAAGTTGCAGATCGTTGAAATCCTCGAAGCGGCGCAGATGCTGCAACAGGCCGAGCAGAATCTGGCCGAGCAGGAAGTGAAACTGAAGAAGCAGGAAGAGAAAGTCAGCAAGTTCAAGCGTGAAGACGCCGGGCTGCGTTTCACCATTACTTGCCTAGTGGCGTTTGCGGTGTTTCAGGCGGGGTTGTTGATCTGGATTGCGACGCACCGGTAACAGATTGAGACCGAGGCGCCCCCATCGCGGGCAAGCCACGCTCCCACAGAATTTTTGTGTCGTACACGAAACCTGTGGGAGCGGGCTTGCTCGCGAAGCTTTTAAGACTTAAACGCGGGAAGCGAACAGCGCCTGATGCGCGCGGCACTGCTCCGCGGTCAACATGAACACGCCATGCCCGCCGCGCGCGAAATCGAGCCAGGCGAAATCGACTTCCGGGTACAGCGCTTCGACGTGTACCTGGCTGTTGCCCACCTCGACGATCAACAAGCCCTTCTCGGTCAGATGATCCGCCGCTTCGGCAAGCATCCGGCGCACCAGGTTCAGACCATCCTCACCGCAAGCCAGGCCCAGCTCCGGTTCGTGCTGGTATTCGTCCGGCATGTCGGCGAAATCTTCCGCGTCGACGTAGGGCGGGTTCGAAACGATCAGGTCGAAGCGCTGCCCCGGCAAGCCATCGAAACCATCGCCCTGCACGGTATACACGCGCTCGTCGACGCCGTGGCGCTCGATGTTCTGGTTGGCGACTTCCAGCGCTTCGAACGACAGATCCGCCAGCACCACTTCGGCGTTCTGAAACTCGTAGGCGCAGGCGATGCCGATGCAGCCGGAGCCGGTGCACAGGTCGAGAATGCGTGCCGGCTCGTCGCCGATCCACGGCGCAAAGCGGTTCTCGATCAGCTCGCCGATCGGCGAACGCGGGATCAGCACGCGCTCATCGACGATGAACGACATGCCGCAGAACCACGCCTCGCCCAGCAGGTAGGCTGTCGGAATGCGTTCTTCGATGCGGCGCTTGAGCATCCGTTGCAGATTGACCAGCTCGTCGTCTTCCAGCGCGCAATCGAGGTAGCTGTCGGCGATTTCCCATGGCAGGTGCAACGCACCGAGCACCAGTTGCCGGGCTTCATCCCAGGCGTTGTCGGTGCCATGGCCGAAAAACAGATCCTCCCCATGGAAGCGGCTGACGGCCCAACGGATGTGGTCGCGCAGGGTACGAAGTCGGGAAGTGATCACGGGGCAGAACTCCAGAAAAAACGACTGGCGATTCTAGCAGCCAAAACGCGCGCCGACGACGCAGGAAAATCAGCCGGGCGACGGTAGGACCTTTCTGTTTTTTGCATCAGCCATTGAACAGAACGTGTAACTTGACAAGGCTGCAGGCCAATAACGACGGCCCCTGCGATGGTAGCGATTCACAGAAGCGCTCAGCCAGAGGAGAATGTCGCAAAAGCCCCACTCCAAGGAGCCCCAGAATGTCCGTTCCAAAAACGATGTTTCAACTCAGCGGCCGCGGTTACGCAGCGGCCACACTGAGCCATGCCACCGTGGTCATCATCGATGCCCAGAAGGAATACCTCAGTGGCCCGCTGGCCCTGAGCGGCATGGACGCGGCCGTCGCGAACATCAAACAATTGGTCGCTGCGGCCCGTGCAGCCGGTCGGCCGATCGTGCACGTGCGTCATCTCGGCACCGTCGGTGGCCTGTTCGATCCGCAGGGCGAGCGTGGCGAGTTCATTCCCGGCCTGGAGCCGCAGGGTGACGAGACCATCATCGGCAAACTGCTGCCGAGCGCCTTTCATGGCACCGAACTACTCGACCGCCTGCAGAACCTCGGCTCGCTGGACCTGATCGTCTGCGGCTTCATGAGCCATTCCAGCGTCAGCACCACCGTGCGCGCGGCGAAGAACCTGGGCTTCCGTTGCACTCTGGTCGAAGACGCCTGCGCTACCCGTGACCTGCCGTTCAAGGGCCGCGTGCTCAGCGCCGCCGTGGTGCAGGAAGCGGAGATGGCAATCATGGCCGACAACTTCGCCACCCTCGCGCTGACCCAAGACCTGATCTGATTGGCGTCGGTGAGCGGCTTGCGGCGCCGCTCATCTGCAAAAGCCTCGCATTTGCTGCAATTGCCTTAGCCTCAGGAACAACCCGGTCAACTCCCGGTCGAAGGGCCGATACCCATTGAGGAAGGTCGGAATGAAGTTATCCGATGGATTTGACGCACGCCGCTTGCGGCCCAAAGGCCAAAGCAACTGGCGTTTTCGATTCGGCGCAGCGATCGCCGCCATTCTGGCGACGTTCGGGGTGCTGCTGGCGATGGCCGGAGCCGCCAGCCTGCTCGGGCGCCCACCGGCGCTCGGCGATTTGAATGCCACACCGATGGGTTCAGCGATCATACTGGCCGTCGGCTTGTTGTTCCTGTACTTCGGCGTGGCGCTGTGGCGTCGTTGCCGGCGCCGCGCACGGCAATCGCGGGAACTGAACATGTCCCCGCATCTGATGAAAAAACACGACTGACACGACGGCCTGGCTTTTAGCCGGGCCGTTTTGTTTCGACTTGGGTAAACTGGCCGCCCTTCGCGGAGGCTGACATGCAAGACGACGATTTTTCCCTGTTCAAAAGTGCGATCCAAGGCGTCAAGCCGATCAAGCACGACCGCGCCGACACCGGCAAACCCAAGGCTGACCGCGCGCAGATCGCCAAGCTGCGCCAGTCCGCCACCGTGCGCACCGATGCCACGACCGTCGATGGCCTGTCCGATCAGTTTGTGATCGACGTCGGCCCGGAAGACGAGTTGATGTGGGCGCGCGACGGGGTGCAGGAAAGCCAGATGCGCAAGCTCAAGATCGGTCAGATCCCGTTCGAAGGCAGCCTCGACCTGCACGGCATGAGCGTGGAAAAAGCCCGCGAAACCCTGTGGGCGTTTCTCGCCGAAGCGACCAAATTCGAAATCCGCTGCGTGCGCGTCACCCACGGCAAGGCCGTGCGCCTGGACGGCAAGCGGCCGATGATCAAAAGCCACGTCAACACCTGGCTGCGCCAGCATGCGCAAGTGCTGGGTTTCTGCTCATGTCAGGCGAAACACGGCGGCGCCGGCGCGGTGTACGTGATGCTCAAACGCACCATGATGGAAGGTCGCGACGAATAATCGCGTTACATCGAACTGGCAGGGTGGTGTCCGCCCTCGCGCCTTTACGATGGCTTGAGCACGACTCGAATGGCAACCGTCGGCCCTGTCTGCCCGTTTTGCCGACGGCGCTCGAAGTCTGGCCACTGATCCGCCACGCGTCCCTCACCGCACTTTACGCAATAATACAGGTCGGGCTGTTTACCCAAGTAATAACCTCTTCGTATATACACGTGGATGCATCGTGAGGATTTCGAATGATCGATATTTTCTTCAGGCACGAGACAGCACTCCAAAAAAATCCCGCACAGAGTGCGGGCAACCTGGAAACATCTATACCGACTTAACGCCCGACGTTTTTTATTGAGATGGCTTGCAAAAGCGTCAGTTTTATTTAGTTCTGGCGCACCGACAAACGGTGACGTTATTTCGAAGACAGTCCTGCATGGCTCGTACCACTATTAAGCTGTCGCAGTTAATAACAAACTTATACCAAAGTCCGGTATAACTTTTCAGTCTGATAGTGACTTTAGAAGCAGGATGAAATACCCAGCAACTTCCAATCCTTGGGCCTTCGTACTGTTTACACTTATTGAGGCAATTACAATATGCCATCATTTACAACGCGTACAAAGCAACTAGCCTAAGCATCTGTCATTCAGTTGGGGCTTGCCCCGACGTCGAGGACAAAGCTGGCATCCGCTTGCCGGATGCAGACATTAGCGCTATCGCGCTGACACGATGACTTTTACAATCCTGCCCAATGGGAACGCAAGTCAGACGATCAAACAGGATTTAGAGATGAAACCGACACCGAAGCGCCAACCGTCACTGCCTCAGCGGGCCGGTGTAACGCCTAGTCATTTATCCTTCCCGGTCGTCGGAATCGGCGCTTCAGCAGGTGGCCTGGATGCGCTGAAAACCTTTTTCGAACAGATGCCAGCCGACAGCGGCATGGCATTTGTGATTGTGCTGCACCTGTCACCGGATCATGAAAGTGTCGCCGACAAGATTCTCCAGGACTGCACCGCAATGCCGGTCCGGCAGGTGACGGATGCCTGCCCTATCGAGCGCAATCATGTCTATGTCATATCACCCGCCAGCCAGCTATCGATGAATGATGGTTACCTACGGGTTATCCCTGCCAGCCGTCCCGTCGGTAGCCACATTGCCATCGACTTGTTCTTCCGCGACTTGGCAGATGTGCACAAGGAGCATGCTTTCTGCATCGTGTTGTCGGGCACCGGCAGCGACGGTGCGGTCGGACTGTCGAGAATCAAGGAACAAGGAGGCGTGACGATCGTGCAGGCACCATCGGACGCCGAGTTCGATGGCATGCCACAAGCGGCGATCGCCACCTCGATGGTCGACGTGGTGTTGCCCGTTGCTGAAATTCCGCAGAAGCTCCTCGAACTGTGGCGAAACTCGCAAAGCATCACTTTGCCCGAACCCAACGACATGCAGGTGCCTTCGGATACACCGGAGCGGGAGCGGGTCGTGGCGGAGCAGACCTTGCAAGACATCCTGCTGCTTTTGCGCAATCGCACAGGGCACGATTTCAAACACTACAAACGCGCAACGGTCTTGCGCCGTATCGAGCGCCGTCTGCAGGTAACCGCGCAACCGGATCTGCCCACTTATTTCAGTTATCTGGAAAACACCCCCGAAGAACCCAGCAACCTGCTCGGCGACATGTTGATCGGTGTCACTAACTTCTTTCGTGACCGCGAAGCGTTCGAGGCACTTGAGCGACACGTGCTGACACCGCTGATGGGTAACGAGCAGGAAAAACCCAAGCGTGAAGAAGTGCGCATCTGGTCGGCAGGCTGCTCCACCGGCGAAGAAGCCTACAGCCTGACCATCCTCTGCACCGAGCATCAGAAACTTGAATCCAATCCGGTCAAGGTGCAGGTGTTCGCCACCGACATCGATGAGCGAGCCATTGCCACCGGACGCGCCGGGCAGTACCCGGAAGCCATCCTTACGGATGTGCCGCCGACACGACTGCGTCAGTACTTCGTGAAAGAAGGCGAACGTTACAAGGTACGCAAGGAGATCCGCGAAAAAGTCCTGTTCGCCAATCACAGCCTGTTGTCTGATCCGCCGTTCTCGCAGATTGACCTGATCGTCTGCCGTAATCTGCTGATCTACCTTGAGCGCGAGATTCAGCGCGACATTCTGCAAATGTTCCACTTCGCCTTGCGTCCCGGTGGCTACTTGTTCCTCGGCTCATCGGAGTCGGCGGATGCCTGTCCGGATCTGTTCACCCCGGTGGACAAACGCAACCGTATTTTCCGCGCCAAGGCGGGCACCGCCAACCGCCGCACGCCGACCATGCCGCGAGGCGGATTCACGTCATTCAATATGTCAGTGCCGCCGCCCATGGTGCCAGTGACGCGCAAAGTGGCTTACGCGGATATCCATCAGCGCGCCCTCGAGCAGCGCCTGCCGCCGAGCCTGATCGTCGACGGCAATGCCGACATTCTCCACATGAGTGAGGGTGCGGGTCGCTTCCTGCGCTATATCGGCGGCGAAATGAGCCGCAACGTGCTAGGGCTGGTCATGCCGCCCTTGCGCCTTGAGTTGCGTACTACCCTGTTCCAGGCGCAACAGAGCGGTAAAGCGACCCTTTCGAGAAAAATCCGTATTCAGGACTCCCAGGGCGATTACTACGTCGATATCACGGTTCAGCCCTACAAGGACGAGATGTCCGAGCAGGACGTGCGCCTGATTGTGTTTGGTGTGTCGCCCATCGAAACCGGGCCGGACAACGAATTGAGCCTGCAAACCGAAAACCAGGTGCTCGCCAGCCTGGAAAACGAGCTGCAGCGCACTAAAGAACATCTGCAGGAAACCATCGAGCATTCCGAGACGTCCAGCGAAGAACTCAAGGCGTCCAACGAAGAAATGCACGCGATCAACGAGGAGTTGCGCTCGGCGACCGAGGAGCTGGAAACCAGCAAGGAAGAGTTGCAATCGATCAACGAGGAACTGTTGACGGTCAACTACGAGCTGAAAACGAAAGTCGAAGAAACTGACAAGATCAACGACTATCTGGCCAACCTGATCGCCTCCACGGATATCGCCACGGTCTTCGTGGATCGCAACATGCACATCCGCTGGTTCACCCCGCGTGCGACCGATATTTTCAGCATGTTGCCGGTAGACACCGGGCGCTCGTTACTCGACATCACTCATCGTCTCAACTATCCACAACTGGCGGATGACGCGACCTCGGTATTCGAATCATTGAACATGATGGAGCGCGAAGTCAGCAGCATTGATCACCGCTGGTACATCGCCCGGCTGCTGCCTTATCGCTCCAGTGAGAGCCATATCGACGGCACGGTGCTGACCTTCATCGACATCACCAAACGCCGTGAAGCCGAGGAAGATTTGCGTCTGGGCCAGGAACGCATGCGCCTGGTGGCGGAAAGCACCCATGATTTTGCGATCATCATCCTCGACGAGCAGGGCCTCATCACTGACTGGAACACCGGTGCCGAGCTGATCTTTGGCTACAAGAGCACTGAGGTCATGGGCGTCTATTACGACTTGCTGTTCTCGCCTGAAGACCGCAAAGCCGGCGTTCCGGAAAAAGAGCTGCGTCAGGCCCGGGAACATGGACGGGGTGAGGACGAACGCTGGCATGTGCGCAAGGACGGCAGCCGTTTTTATTGCAGCGGCGAAGTCACGTTGTTGCGCGCGGAGACGGATGTGGGCTACGTCAAGATCGCCCGCGACCTGACCGGTCACAAACGCTTGCACGAAGAGCAGAGCAAGAAACTGGCGGAGACTCAGGTCAGCAGTCACATGAAAGACGAGTTTTTCGCCGTCATGTCGCACGAGTTGAAGCATCCGCTCAATCTGATCCAGCTGAACACGGAAATCCTTCGTCGCCTGCCCTCGGTACGCAGTGCAGAGAAGGCCAGCAAAGCGGTTGCAACCATCAGCGAAGCGGTCGCCAGCCAGGCACGTATCATCGATGATCTTCTGGACGTGGCGCGGATCCGCACCGGCAAATTGAAACTCAAGACCCGCTTGCTTGATCTGGGCGTCCTGGTTCGCGACATTCACGCGGTCGTCACTGAAGAATACCCGGACGCCGAAATCATCCTTGATGCGCCTGCAGCCGATGTATCCGTTCCGGTCGATGGTGATCCGACGCGCCTGGAACAGATCATCTGGAATCTGTTGCATAACGCGCTGAAGTTCAGCCACGCATCCGCGCGGGTGCAGATCATTTTGGGTACGAACGACGGTCACGCCCGGCTGCAGATCATCGACAACGGCATCGGTCTGGCACCTGCGGACATCGAACATGTTTTTGACCTGTTCAGCCAGGCTAAACCGAGAAACGGCATCCACCAGCGTGATGGTTTGGGAATTGGATTGTCGCTGGTCCGGCAACTCGCCCAGGCCCATGGTGGCACGGTCAGCGTCAAGTCGGCGGGACTTGGCCACGGCTGTGCATTTACCGTGCTGCTACCGCTTTCCGATCAGGTGCTCGACACCGATCAGGATGAACCAAAAGCGCAGCAGAAAGGCCGGCTCAAGGGATTGAAAGTATTGCTGGTAGACGACTCCGCCGAGGTCGTTGACGTCATGCGCATGCTTCTGGAGATGGAAGATGCACTTGTGAAGTCTTTCATCGAACCAGTGCTCGCCCTGCAAAATGCTACGACCGAACATTACGATATTATCCTGTCGGATATCAGCATGCCGGTAATGGACGGGCATGAGCTGATTCAATCACTGCGCCAGACCAAACTGCACAAGTTCACACCGGCCATCGCATTGACCGGGTACGGCGTCGCCATCGAAGCACAGAAAGCGAAAAACGCCGGCTTTGATCGCCATATATGCAAGCCTGTCCAATACGAGGAACTGGTGGATACCATAGAAACCCTGTGCAGCAGCATGCTCGAAGGAAACGATTGAGGGGGGCGCAAAATTCGGTGGAAAACCGGCCCGGATGCACAGTGCTTTGGGCCATCATTCATCGACGCAGGCCCGAACGCGGGGTGTTCCTCGGTCCATCGCAGATTGATCCCGTACAGGAAATGCGAAGCGCCGATCGATAAGCCGAAGCTTCATGTATTTCTATGATCAAGTGCGCCAGACCTCGCGAAAAGGCGAGGCCTGGCGGCTTACGCTGCTTTACGATTTATGATTCCCCCCGTGGCTGTGCTGACCGCCTTTTTTGCCGGCTTCTGACGCTTTTTCCGGGTCATTGGCAAAATTCCCGCCCTGACCAGATCCGCGACTTTGCTCTCCCGATGCAGACTCGCTGGCCTGTCGGCCACCGCCATGGCTGTTCTCGCCACCTTTCTTGCCCGCTTCGGACGCGCGTTCCGGATCGTTGGCAAAATTTCCGCCAGAGGCGTGACCTCCTTTGCGTCCTGCCTCGGACGCTTTTTCAGGGTCGTTTGCGAAATTGCCCGGATTGTTATTTCCGCTATTAGCCATTTTATTTCTCCTGGAAATAGGATCGCAGACTTTATTGCCCGCCAGATTACGAAACGCAAACACGAGCCAAAGTTGTAAAAAAAAGCGGGCATCACGACCGGCGGATCAGGGAAATTAGTTCAAAAACTTAGCCGAACCTCCGACCATTGGAAAACATTCACGTTAATTTTCTAAAGACTTCGCGCTATAACTTTTTACTCTATTACATATAAGTTGCAATCAAGCCACGCAATACTGGAATGACGCAAAAGCGCCAGGAACTCGGCATCCTCAGCCCATAACTTTATGATTGTCAGAATTGACATTAATGCAGCAGTTGATAAAGAGTAATCAGCGCGACGTTTCCGGTGGCAACTTTCAACGGATCGTCGCCGTTTCAGGCCAGATTGAATCCTTCGTAAAAGTAATTCCTGGATTTGAACGATTAAAAGCTGTTGATGATCACCAGTCCCACAAACCGGCTTGGCCCTGACCTGCTTGTGCGGGTCACCTGAGAACGGCCATCCGGAACCCCAAAGCATGCGCCCCCGGCACCGCGATTTGCGTTGGGTGGCGCCGTCAAATAAAGGATTCACCTCTCGCCCAATACAACTGCCGACACACATACGCTACCATGTGCCCCATGGCGGGTCTGAACCCTGCGTTTATTGCCACTCAACTGCGTCATAGCATTCAGATTTTGCTATCGACCTGCGCCCGATGGGTCAACCAGCACCAGCGGTTGACGTCGGTAGCCCGAAAACAGCTTGATTGGTTCAACATTGGTACGGACAGAACCAGTACCCTTCTGAAACCCTTATGGAATCAGCCCCTGTGACACTGGAACAGAATTACACCGCGATTCTCGGCCAATTGGGCGAGGACGTGTCCCGCGAGGGCCTGCTCGACACGCCAAAGCGTGCCGCCAAAGCCATGCAGTACCTCTGCCGCGGTTATGAACAGACGCTCGAAGAGGTCACCAACGGTGCCCTGTTCAGCTCCGACAACAGCGAAATGGTGCTGGTCAAGGACATCGAGCTGTACTCGTTGTGCGAACACCACCTGCTGCCGTTTATCGGCAAGGCGCATGTTGCCTACATCCCGAGCGGCAAGGTGCTGGGGCTGTCCAAGGTCGCGCGGATCGTCGACATGTACGCCCGCCGCCTGCAGATCCAGGAAAACCTCAGCCGCCAGATCGCCGATGCTGTGATGCAAGTCACCGGCGCGCTGGGCGTGGCTGTGGTGATCGAGGCCAAGCACATGTGCATGATGATGCGCGGTGTCGAGAAGCAGAATTCGTCGATGATCACTTCGGTGATGCTTGGTGAGTTCCGCGAAAACGCGGCGACGCGCAGCGAGTTCCTCAGCCTGATCAAGTAATCGGCTGCAGAAAAGAACCGGCGTTGATCGCCGGTTTTTTTTGCCCGTGAAAAATCGGGTAAGCTGCGCGCCTTTCTCCATTTGTACCGTGAGGCTTTCAACGTGTTCGTAAAAGCGCTTCGTGTCGGCCTTGGCCAACTGATCATCTTCATCGACTTCATCACCCGCCCGAGCAAGAAACAGCGCCCCGCCGCTGCCCAGGCTCAAGTGGATGCGGCCGCGAAGGAGTTGACGCTGTATCAGTTCCACGCCTGCCCATTCTGCGTGAAAACCCGCCGCACCCTGCGCCGCCTGAACGTACCGGTGGCGCTGAAGGACGCGAAGAACAACGCACAGGATCGCCAGACCCTGCTGGATCAGGGCGGCAAAATCAAAGTGCCGTGCCTGCGGATTGAAGAGAATGGGCAGACCACGTGGATGTATGAGTCCAAGGTGATTATTGATTATCTGGATAAGCGGTTTGCGGCGGTTTGAAATTTCTGTTTTGGGGCTGATGGCCCTATCGCGAGCAGGCTCGCTCCTACAAGGGAACGCATTCCAACTGTAGGAGTGAGCCTGCTCGCGATGAGGCCATTACAGGCAGCAAAAATCCCAGACAAAAAAACCGGCCCTCAAGCCGGTTTATTTGTTTTCAGGCCGCTTTTTCTAGCTGCGCCTGCCGCACCACCGCCGCCAATCGCTTCAATCCTTCATCCAGTCGCGCCGGATCGATGTGGCTGAAATTCAGCCGCAGATGCCCAAGATGCTTATCCGGTTCCGGGAAAAACGGCTCGCCCGGCATGAACGCCACGTCATTGGCCAACGCCTGGTTGAGCAAGGTGCGGGTATCCAGCGGCTGCTTCAGCGTCAGCCAGAAAAACAATCCGCCCTGCGGCATGTTCCAGTCGGCCAGATCGGAAAAGTGCGTTTCCAGCGCGGACTGGAAAGCATCGCGGCGCTGCCGGTAGAAGCCGCGCAACTCGCTCAAATGCTGCTGATATTGTTCCGTACCGATCCACTGCAGCGCCTGCCACTGACCGATGCGGTTGGTGTGCAGATCCGCCGACTGCTTGAGCTTGAGCAAGTGCGGGAAGAGGTCCGGGCTGGCGATCAGATAGCCGACGCGCAGCCCCGGCAGCAGGGTTTTCGACACCGTGCCGGTGTAGATCCAGCTGGCTTTCTGCAAGCGCCCGGCAATCGGTTTGGCACTGCCGCCATCGAAGGTCAGTTCGCGGTAAGGTTCGTCCTCGATCAGGGTCACGCCGAATTCATCCAGCAGCGCGGCGACGGCCGCACGCTTGGCTTCGCTGTAGCGCACGGCGGACGGATTCTGGAACGTCGGGATCAGGTAGATGAACGCCGGGCGATGCTGTTCAAGGCGGCTGCGCAGTTGCTGCAGATTCGGGCCGTCGGCCTCTTGCGGGACGGTCAGGCAATTGGCGCCGAACAGCTGGAAGATCTGCAGCGCGGCGAGGTAAGTCGGAGCTTCCAGCAGGATCTCGGTGCCTTGATCGATGTACAACTTGGCCGCTAGATCAAGGGTTTGCTGGGAACCGCTGACCACCAGTACCTGACTCGCCTCACAGGCCAGACCCAGCGCCCTCGCCTCGGCCGCCAGCGCTTCACGCAACGCCGGTTCGCCTTCGCTCATGCCGTATTGGCCAAGGGACAGCGGCATGTCGGCCCATTCGACTTTCGGCAGCATGGCTTCGGCGGGCAAGCCGCCGGCAAACGACATCACCTCCGGGCGCTGGGCGGCGGCGAGGATTTCTCGGATCAGAGAACTTTTAAGGCGCGAAACACGTTCGGAAAAAGCCATGGGAGTCACCGCTAGCGAGGTCTGGGAAAAATGAGTCAAACTGGTTGACTGAAACTACGACAGCTTGAGCGAGTACGTCAACATGCTTGACCTTAAAAACCCCGCGAGCCAGCAACAGGCGATGGAAGCGTTTTTCTTCGGCTACCAGGCGTTCACCGCCAAGGCCGATGAAATGCTCGAACGTCGCGGCCTGTCCCGGGTGCATCAGCGGATTGTGTTTTTCATCGCGCGCTACCCGAATCTCAGCGTGAAGGAATTGCTCGGGTTGCTCGGGGTGAGCAAACAGGCGCTGAACATGCCGCTGCGCCAGTTGCAGGAAATGCATCTGGTGGACAGCGTGGCGGCGGAGACGGACAAACGTAAGCGTCTGCTGGAACTGACCGCTGAGGGCGCGAAGTTCGAGCAGGCGCTGCGCCGCGAGCAGGTGAAGTTGCTTGAGCGGGTGTTTGCCGAGGCTGGGGAGGCGGCGGTGAATGGGTGGTTGGCGGTGAATATGGCGTTGGGGAACAGTCAGGTAGCTGTCGATTGAGCCGACTGGCCTCTTCGCGAGCAAGCCCGCTCCCACATTAGAACGCATTCCCTTGTGGGAGCGGGCTTGCTCGCGAAGGCGTCCGCAAAAACGATATATCCCTATCAATGGAGCTTTCGTAAACAAAATCAAAAACAATATTTGCTTTATTTGTACACAAAAGCATAATCCACTGCGTGCGAGTTCCTGACTGCATGGTCAACAAATTCGCGTATGCCTCAAAGGGCTGCTGCCACCCCCTCATGGGTCCAGCCCTGGAAATAACAATAAAACTCTTGAGGAGTACTCGCTGTGGAAAGCCGCAAATCCGAAGCATCGACGCTGGAACTCTCGCCGCCCCTGCGCTCTGGGGTGCTGGAGCGCCTGTTCAAACTCAGCTTGCATGGCACCACGGTGAAGACCGAGCTGATTGCCGGTCTGACTACCTTCATCACCATGGCCTACATCATCTTCGTCAACCCGAACATCATGGCCGATGCCGGGATCGATCACGGTGCAGCCTTCGTCGCCACCTGCATCGCCGCCGCACTCGGCTGCCTGCTGATGGGCCTGTACGCCAACTGGCCGGTGGGCCTGGCCCCGGGCATGGGCCTCAATGCCTTTTTCACCTACACCGTGGTCGGCACCATGGGCTACAACTGGGAAACCGCGCTCGGCGCGGTGTTCGTCTCCGGTGTGCTGTTCATGATCCTGACCTTCTCGCGCATTCGCGAATGGCTGCTCAACAGCATTCCGGTCAGCCTGCGCTTTGCGATGGGTGCCGGTGTCGGGCTGTTTCTCGGGCTGATCGGCCTGAAAACCGCAGGCATCGTGGTCGACAGCCCGGCCACCCTGATCAAGCTCGGCTCCCTGCGCGAACCCGGCCCGCTGCTCGCGGCGATCTGCTTTCTGATGATCGCGATCCTCAGCTACCACAAGGTGTTCGGCGCGATTCTTATCAGCATCATCACCGTGACCCTGGCCGGCTGGGGTCTGGGCATCGTGCACTACGAAGGGATCATGTCGACCCCGCCAAGCCTGGCACCGACCTTTATGGCGATGAACGTGGCCGGCGTGTTCAACGTCAGCATGATCAGCGTGGTGCTGGCCTTCCTCTTTGTGCACATGTTCGACACCGCCGGCACCCTGATGGGCGTCGCCCAGCGCGCCAATCTGGTCAACGCTGACGGCCGTATCGAAAACCTCTCCCGCGCGATGAAAGCCGACAGCGCCTCCAGCGTGTTCGGCGCGGTGGTCGGTGTGCCTCCGGTGACGAGCTATGTGGAAAGTGCCGCGGGCGTAGCCGCTGGTGGTCGGACTGGTCTTACCGCTGTCACCGTAGGTGTGCTATTTATAGCCGCGATGTTTTTCGCACCGCTGGCTGGCATGATTCCCGCTTATGCCACTGCCGGTGCGCTGATTTACGTGGCGATGCTGATGATGGGCGGCATGGCTCACATCGAGTGGGACGAAGCCACCGATGCCATTCCGGCGATCGTCACCGCGATCATGATGCCGCTGACCTTCTCGGTCGCCGACGGCATCGCGCTGGGCTTCATCACCTATGTGGCGCTGAAGGCCGGTACCGGCAAGTACAAGGAAATTTCCGTCAGTCTGTGGGTGCTCTGCGCGATCTTCATCGCCAAGTTCATCTTCCTGTAAACGGCACGCGGTTCCGGCGTCAAAACAGCCTCACCCTCGCGGGTGGGGCTTTTGCACATTCTTGAGTACAACAAAAAAAGGAGCGAAGTGATGAGTCTGGAAACCTGGCTGCTGTTCAGCGGCGCGGCATTGGTGGTGATCCTGATTCCGGGGCCGCTGTCATTGCTGATGATCAGCAACAGCCTGAACTACGGTTTGCGCCGTTCGTACCCGGCGTTTCTCGGCGGCGTGATCGCTTCGATCTGCCTGCTCAGTGCATCGGCGCTCGGGCTTGGCGCGCTGCTGCTGGCGTCGGAACAGCTGTTCAGCGCACTGAAAATCGTCGGTGCGCTGTACCTGTTCTACCTCGCCTGGCAGAGCTGGCAGCAGTCGCGTCAGCCGTCGGTCGGCGCCGAAGTGCCGCAAGCCGCGCCGGTGCCGCGTTTCCGCACCTTGTTTGGTCGCGCTTTTGTCCTGGGTGCGAGCAATCCGAAAGACATCCTGTTCTTCGCCGCGTTTCTGCCGCAGTTCCTCAGCGCGCAACAGCCGTTCCTGCCGCAGTTGCTGATCATGATCGCCACCTGGGTGGTGCTCGATCTGTGCTGCAAACTGGCTTACGGTTTGGGTGCGCATGGCGCGGCGCATTATCTGCGCAGCGGCAAGGGGCAGAGCTGGTTCAATCGGGTGAGTGCCGGGTTGTTTGGGGGTGCTGGCGCCGCTTCTCTGTTGAGTCGTTAAAAGCATCGCTGGCAAGCCAGCTCCCACAGGTTGCGGGGTGTGCACATATTTTGTGTACGACGCGGACACTGTGAGAGCTGGCTTGCCAGCGATGGCGTCAGACCAGACACCACTTTCCTCCAGACGAAAAAAAGCCCGCAGTGTGAGCGGGCGAAAGACCAAAGAAGCTATATGCGCAGTCGCTTCCCGGGTGGGGGCTGCTGCTTGGGGGTCAGCTGCCCCGGTAGGTGGAATAGCTGTAAGGCGAGATCAGCAGGGGCACGTGGTAGTGATCCTGTTCGGCAGAGATGCCGAAACGCAGCACCACCACGTCGAGAAACGCCGGCTCCGGCAACTGCACGCCACGGGCGCGGTAGTAATCGCCGGCGTGGAACTGCACCTGATAGACCCCGGTGCGGTAGTCATCGCCTTGCAGCAGCGGCGCATCGACCCGGCCATCGCTGTTGGTGATCGCGCTGGCAACCAATTCCAGTTGCGAGCCTTCAACGCGGTACAGCTCGACCTTGATCGAACTGCCCGGGCAACCGTGTGCAGCGTCCAAAACGTGTGTTGTCAAACGTCCCATTGATTCTGCGCGCCTGCCTGCCCACAGCAGTCAGACTTCGCGCCTCCCGAAGTCAGGTAAAAAGGAGACCGCACCGATTCGGAGCACGAAAAGCTGCGGCGAGCGACTGATTAAGACACTTTTCAAAAAAATTGTACACAATAAAAACGACATTTTTCACCTCACCCCCGCCATTCGGGTGTTTACCCCTGATCTACCCTCCAAGTGCCTGGAGATTGAACCTGCGATCCATTAGCTGACTGATCAGGCAGGTTTCTTGCAGGCTCAGCGCATTAACAACAAAAGATGACAGTCGGTGAAAAATGCGAAAATTCAGGCTTACAAATTGCGAATGAAGTTGTATACAATCAGCCCATCGCTGTGACGCCAGCCTGCTGACTCACCCTCAGGCCGCCACACCTCTGTCAACGAATAAGAAGGAAGACTGCAGTGAGCGCTGACTACCCACGCGACCTGATCGGTTACGGCAGTAACCCTCCTCACCCACACTGGCCGGGCAATGCCCGCATCGCCCTGTCGTTCGTGCTCAACTACGAAGAAGGTGGCGAGCGCAACATTCTGCACGGCGATAAAGAATCCGAAGCCTTCCTCTCCGAAATGGTTGCCGCCCAGCCGCTGCAGGGCGCGCGCAACATGAGCATGGAATCGCTTTACGAGTATGGCAGCCGTGCCGGCGTCTGGCGGATCCTCAAGCTGTTCAAGGAATTCGACATTCCGCTGACCATCTTCGCCGTGGCCATGGCCGCCCAGCGCCACCCGGATGTAATCCGCGCGATGGTCGCGGCCGGTCACGAGATCTGCAGCCACGGCTACCGCTGGATCGACTACCAGTACATGGACGAGGCGCAAGAGCGCGAGCACATGCTCGAAGCGATCCGCATCCTCACCGAACTCACCGGCGAACGCCCGCTGGGCTGGTACACCGGCCGCACCGGCCCGAACACCCGGCGTCTGGTGATGGAAGAAGGCGGTTTCCTCTACGACTGCGACACCTACGACGACGACCTGCCCTACTGGGAACCGAACAACCCGACCGGCAAGCCGCATCTGGTGATCCCGTACACCCTCGACACCAATGACATGCGCTTCACCCAGGTCCAGGGTTTCAACAAGGGTGACGATTTCTTCGAATACCTCAAAGACGCGTTCGACGTGCTGTACGCCGAAGGTGCCGAAGCGCCGAAGATGCTCTCGATCGGTCTGCACTGCCGCCTGATCGGCCGTCCGGCGCGTCTGGCCTCGCTCAAGCGCTTTATCGAATACGTCAAAAGTCATGAACAGGTGTGGTTCAGCCGCCGCGTCGACATCGCGCGCCACTGGCATGAAACCCACCCGTACCAAGGGGCCGCCCAATGAGCCGCTTTCAGACCCTGCAACCGTCGAGCCTGAGCCGCGACGCTTTCGTCAACGCCTTCGCCGACATCTACGAACATTCGCCATGGGTGGCCGAGAAGGCCTATGACCTCGGTGTGAACGCTTCGATCGACGAGATCGAAACCCTGCACCAGCGCATGAGCGACATCCTGTTGAGCGCCGATCACGCCAGCCAACTGGCGCTGATCAACGCTCACCCGGACCTGGCCGGCAAGGCTGCCGTCCAGGGCCAACTGACCGAGGCCAGCACCAATGAACAGGCTGGCGCCGGTATTCACCAATGCACGGCCGAAGAGTTCCAGCGCTTCACCGAGCTGAACGATGCCTACAAGGCCAGGTTCAAGTTTCCCTTCATCATGGCGGTAAAAGGCAGCAACCGGCATCAGATCCTCGCGGCGTTCGAAACGCGCATTCACAACTCGGTCGACACCGAATTCAAATGCGCGCTGGCGGAGATCAACAAGATCGCCCTGTTCCGTTTACTGACTCTTTAAGCGAGCCTGACCCGAGCGCGTCAAACGCGGAGAGCGCCCAGGGTCTTGCAAGCATCCCCAGCCACTTATTCAAAGGCAGACAAGAAGAATGAAAGCTTACGCCGTACCTTTCGAGAAGTTCGTCAACCTGGCCGATGCCCGTCTGGGCACCAAAATCATCTCGGTCACCGATGACTGGTTCGCCGACGCCAACCGCCTGTTTCAGCCGACCCCGGCCGTGTGGAAGGAGGGTGTGTTCGACGACAACGGCAAGTGGATGGACGGCTGGGAGTCGCGTCGCAAGCGCTTCGAAGGCTACGACAGCGCGGTGATCCGCCTGGGCGTACCAGGCTCGATCAAAGGCGTGGACATCGACACTTCATTCTTCACCGGTAACTACCCGCCATCGGCCTCGCTGGAAGCGTGCTTCCTGGCCTCCGGCGAGCCGGACGAAGACACCCAGTGGACTGAAGTGCTGTCGGCCGTCGAGCTGCAGGGCAACAGCCACCACTACCACGAAATCAGCAACGACCAGGCGTTCAGCCACCTGCGCTTCAACATCTACCCGGACGGCGGCGTGGCCCGTCTGCGCGTGTACGGCATTCCGTTCCGCGACTGGTCCGCGGTTGGCGACAACGAGCAAGTGGATCTGGCTGCAGCGCTCAACGGTGGCCGCGCCCTCGCCTGCTCCGACGAACACTTCGGCCGCATGAGCAACATCCTCAACCCGGGCCGTGGCATCAACATGGGCGACGGCTGGGAAACTGCACGCCGTCGCACCCCGGGCAATGACTGGGTGATCGTCGCGCTGGGCCATCCGGGCGAGATCGAAAAAATTATCGTCGACACCCTGCATTTCAAGGGCAACTACCCGGACAGCTGCTCGATCCAGGGCGCGTTCGTCAAGGGCGGCACCGACAGCCAGATCGAAACCCAGTCGCTGTTCTGGCGTGAACTGCTGCCCAGCCAGAAGCTGGAAATGCACGCCGAACACACCTTCGTCGAGCAGATCAAGGCACTCGGCCCGATCACCCACATTCGCCTCAATGTGTTCCCGGATGGTGGTGTGAGTCGCCTGCGCGTATTGGGCAAGGTCGCGAAATAAGCGGTGAAGCCATTCGCGAGCAAGCCCGCTCCCACAGGGGAATGCATTCCAAATGTGGGAGCGGGCTTGCTCGCGAAGGCGTCATAGAAATCAACACAGAATCCGGATAAGAACAGCATGCGCACACTACAGATTGAACCGCTGACCAAAGAAGCCTTCGCCCCCTTCGGTGACGTGATCGAAACCGACGGCAGCGCTCACTTCATGATCAACAACGGTTCGACCATGCGCTTCCATAAACTGGCGACGGTCGAAACCGCTACGCCTGAGGACCACGCGATCATCAGCATCTTCCGCGCCGACGCGCAGGACATGCCGCTGACCGTGAGCATGCTGGAACGCCATCCGCTGGGCAGCCAGGCTTTTATACCGCTGCTCGGCAACCCCTTTCTGATCGTGGTCGCGCCACTTGGCGATGTACCTGTATCAGGCTTGGTCCGCGCCTTCGTCACCAACGGCAGGCAGGGCATCAATTACCATCGCGGCGTCTGGCACCACCCGGTGCTGACGATCGAAAAGCGGGATGACTTCCTGGTGGTTGATCGCAGTGGCACAGGCAATAACTGCGATGAGCATTTTTTCAAAGAGGATGAGCGTTTGATCCTCGCCCCCCACCAATAAGAGAAGGTCCGATCACTCGACAACAAGAGTGACGGGCGAGAGGTAAAGACTGTGGAAGCACATCTGTTGGAATGGCTGAACCTGAGCGTGCGCTGGGTGCACATGATCACTGGCGTGGCCTGGATCGGCGCGTCGTTCTACTTCGTCTGGCTGGAGAACAACCTTAACCGCGTCAACCCGAAAACCGGTCTGGCCGGTGATCTGTGGGCGATCCACGGCGGCGGTATCTATCACCTGGAAAAATACAAACTGGCGCCACCGTCGATGCCGGAGAACCTGCACTGGTTCAAATGGGAAGCCTATTTCACCTGGATGTCGGGGATCGCGCTGCTGTGCGTGGTGTTCTACTCCAACCCCGTGCTCTACCTCGTGGCACCCGGCAGCGGCCTGACCGGCCCTGAAGGCGTGGCCATCGGCATCGGTTCGCTGATCGCCGGCTGGTTCATCTACGACTTCCTTTGCGATTCGCCACTGGGCAAGAAACCCGCCCTGCTCGGCTTCATCCTGTTCGTACTGATCATCGGCGCGGCGTATGGCTTCAGCAAGGTGTTCAGCGGTCGCGGTGCGTACCTGCACGTCGGCGCGATCATCGGCACCATCATGGTCGGCAACGTGTTCCGCATCATCATGCCGGCGCAACGTGCGCTGGTCGCCGCGATTGCCGAAAACCGCACGCCAGACCCGGCACTGCCCGCCAAAGGCCTGCTGCGTTCGCGGCACAACAACTACTTCACCCTGCCGGTGCTGTTCATCATGATCAGCAACCACTTCCCGAGCACTTATGGCAGCCAGTACAACTGGTTGATCCTGGCCGGGATCGCGGTGTTGGCGGTGTTGGTGCGTCACTACTTCAACACCCGTCACGACAGCCACAAGTTTGCCTGGACTCTGCCGGTGGCAGCGGTGGGCATGATCACCCTGGCGTACGTCACCGGCCCCGCGCCGATGCCAACCGCGCCGGACGTGGCCAAGGCACCGGCAAAAATCGAGTACCAACCGCTGCCGGAAACGGCACTGGGCGGTGGCGCGAAACCGGCGGCAGCGGCGGCACCTGAAGCGCCAGCAGCCCCTGCTGCAGCACCGGCGCAAGCGTCCAACGCACCTGCGTTCGACAAGGTGCACAACGTGATCCAGGAACGCTGCGCGGTCTGCCATTCGGCCAAGCCGACCAGCCCGCTGTTCAGCGCGGCGCCCGCCGGTGTGATGTTCGACACCCCCGAACAGATCCGCCAGAACGCGGCGCGGATCCAGGCGCAAGCCATCACCACGCAGATCATGCCGCTGGGCAACGTCACCCAGATGACCCAGCAGGAACGTGACCTGATCGGTGCCTGGATCGCCCAGGGAGCGCAGACCAACTAAGCCGTAAAAGCATCGCTGGCAAGCCAGCTCCCACAGGGTTTTGCACTGCCTGTGTGGGAGCTGGCTTGCCAGCGATTGGCCGCAACGCGGTTTACCTGATGCAAAGAAACAGCTGTGAGCAACCCAACAGCTGTTAATCACAAGAATAAAAAAGATCCGAGGTGTTGCATGTCCGAGCTGTCCAAAGCGCGCATCCCCGACGCACCCGCCATTCAGCGATTGCCCCTTTTGCAACTGATCCTGGTCGGTTTGCAACATGTTCTGCTGATGTACGGCGGTGCCATCGCGGTGCCGCTGATCATCGGACAGGCCGCTGGCCTGAGTCGTGAAGAAATCGCCTTCCTGATCAACGCCGACCTGCTGGTCGCCGGTGTCGCCACCATCGTTCAGTCACTCGGCATCGGCCCCATGGGCATCCGCATGCCGGTGATGATGGGCGCCAGTTTTGCCGCGGTCGGCAGCATGGTGGCGATGGCCGGCATGCCCGGCATCGGTCTGCAGGGGATCTTCGGCGCAACGATTGCCGCCGGGTTCTTCGGCATGCTGATTGCGCCGTTCATGTCCAAGGTCGTGCGCTTCTTCCCGCCGCTGGTGACCGGCACGGTCATCACCTCGATCGGTTTGTCGCTGTTTCCCGTGGCCGTGAATTGGGCCGGTGGCGGCGCCGCCGCTGCGCAATTCGGTTCACCGATCTATCTGGCGATCGCCGCGCTGGTGCTGGCGACCATTCTGCTGATCCACCGTTTCATGCGCGGTTTCTGGGTCAATATTTCCGTACTGATCGGCATGTGCCTCGGCTACGTGCTGTGCGGCGCGATCGGCATGGTCGATCTGAGCGGCATGGCCAACGCACCATGGATTCAGTTCGTCACCCCGTTGCACTTCGGCATGCCGACATTCGAGCTGGCGCCGATTCTGTCGATGTGTCTGGTGGTGGTGATCATCTTCGTCGAGTCCACCGGGATGTTTCTCGCGCTGGGCAAAATCACCGGTCAGGAAGTCTGCCCACGCATGCTGCGCCGCGGTCTGCTGTGCGACGCCGGCGCCTCGTTCGTGGCCGGTTTCTTCAACACTTTCACCCACTCCTCGTTCGCGCAGAACATCGGCCTGGTGCAGATGACCGGCGTGCGCTGTCGTTCGGTGACCATCGTTGCCGGTGGCTTGCTGATCGTGTTGAGCCTGCTGCCGAAAGCCGCGTTCCTCGTCGCCTCGATTCCGCCGGCGGTGCTGGGCGGTGCGGCGATTGCGATGTTCGGTATGGTCGCCGCGACCGGGATCAAGATCCTCCAGGAGGCCGACATCGGTGACCGGCGCAATCAACTGCTGGTGGCGGTGAGCATCGGCATGGGTCTGATTCCGGTGGTACGTCCGGAGTTCTTCGCGCATCTGCCGCTGTGGATGAGCCCGATCACCCACAGCGGCATCGCCATGGCCACCCTCAGCGCGCTGACGCTGAACCTGTTGTTCAACATCCTCGGCGGCGCCGAACGCGCGGCGATCAATGACTGCCATGCGCATCAGCATTAATTAAGTCATCACAAAACCCTGTGGGAGCGAGCTTGCTCGCGAAAGCGCTGTGTCATTCAACAATGATGGCGACTGACACGCCCTCTTCGCGAGCAAGCCCGCTCCCAAAGGGGATGTGCAACACCCTGCCTCAACAATAAAAACAACAGGGAGCAACCGATGATTCGCACGCAAACCAACGCTCTGTTGATTGGCCATTCCGACCTGCTGATCGACGGCTATCTGCACTGGGTGGTCGACCCCCACCGGAACACCGCCAGCCTGTTGGTCAAGGTGCATTTCTGAGATGGCCCGCATCCGTGCCCCATACCTGTCGTCGGTGCTCTGTTGCGGGGCACTTGAGACCTGGCCGAGGAGTCAGTATTCTCCGCGGCCTCTTGAATTCGGTCTAAAAAAAAGCCCGAATCTGATTCCTGACCAACGGGCCAACTTACCCCGGCCCCGGTCAGTACCGAGGCATCCCGAAAACACGCGCAATCGACTGTTTTTCAGAGCAGCCGAACGGGCGTTTTTTGGCTTTTCGAAAGCCTTGGCGCAGCTCTTGCTAACAGCATTAAAGCTGACCGGTCGGATGACTTTTGCAGCAACGAAAAAAGGCGCCACACCAGAGCGCCGATCTTAAAAAAATAAACGTGGAACACCTACTTTGGGAGCAACCGAATGAAACGTATGTGCACCAGCCTGATGCTCGCAGGATCGATGTTGGCCGGCGGCGAGGCCATGGCCGACGGCCTGCTGCAATGGCAGAACAACAGCCTGACCTATCTCTACGGCAAGGACTTCAAGGTCAACCCGGCGATCCAGCAGACCGTCACTTTCGAACATGCCGACGCCTGGAAGTACGGGGATAACTTCCTGTTCGTCGACAAGATTTTCTACAACGGCAAGCCAGACGCCGGCGTCGGCAACAACACCTACTACGGCGAATTCAGCCCGCGCCTGTCGCTGGGCAAGATCCTCGACCAGAAGCTCGAGTTCGGCCCGGTCAAGGACGTGCTGCTGGCGATGACTTACGAGTTTGGTGAAGGCGACGTCGAGTCGTACCTGATCGGTCCGGGCTTCGACCTGGCGATCCCGGGCTTCGACTACTTCCAGCTGAACTTCTACCAGCGCCACACCGAAGGCTCGCGCCCTGGTGACAACGTCTGGCAGATCACCCCGGTATGGTCGTACACCATTCCGGTCGGCGACTCGAACATCCTGATCGACGGCTTCATGGACTGGGTCGTCGACAACGACACCAACAGCAAAGGCACCTACCACGCCAACCTGCACTTCAACCCGCAGATCAAATACGACCTGGGCAAGGCGCTGAATTTCGGCGAGAAGCAGCTGTACGTGGGTGTCGAGTACGACTACTGGAAAGACAAGTACGCGATCGAAGACTCCCGTGCGTTCACCACCAATCAGAACGTGACCAGCTTCCTGGTGAAGTTCCACTTCTGATGCTGGTGTAGATGGCGTTCGTGAGGACGCCATCGCTGGCAAGCCAGCTCCCACAGGTTTTTGGGTGTACGCAAAATTTGTTTGCGTCACAGATCCTTGTGGGAGCTGGCTTGCCAGCGATTAGCCGCAACACACATCTCAAGCCGGAACCACCGCCTCACTGATCCCCAGAAACCGGCACAACTCCTCACGCTTGGCCAACGCATCGCGCCGCCCCAGTTCGATCAACTCGCTGCAATACCCCGCCTCGAACAGCAGATAACTCAGCACCCCGGCACCACTGGTTTTGGTCGCGCCCGGCCCGCGCAGGAACAGGCGCAACGCCGCCGGCAATTCCTGACGATGGCGCGCCGCAATCTCGTCGATCGGCTGACTCGGCGCAATCACCAGCACCTCCACCGGCGCCACTCCCAGCTCGCGAGTCGGTACGCCCTCGGGCATCAGTCGACTGAACTGGTTCAGACGCTGCAGCAACTCGATGTCGCTCTCCAGACTGTCAATGAACGTGCTGTTGAGCATGTGCCCGCCGATCTGCGCCAGCGTCGGCTGTTGCCCGGTGTAGGCGCGTTCCAGCGGTTGCTGTGGATCTAAACCGCGCGGGTTGCCGCTCACGCCCACCACCAGCACCCGGCTCGCGCCCAGATGCAGTGCCGGGCTGATCGGTGCCGACTGGCGCACCGCGCCGTCACCGAAATATTCCTCGCCGATTTTCACCGGGGCAAACAGCAACGGGATCGCCGAACTGGCGAGCAGATGCTCCACTGACAACTGCGTCGGCACGCCGATCCGCCGATGACGCAGCCACGCATCGATCTTGCCGCCGCCCTGATAGAACGTCACCGCCTGCCCCGACTCGTAGCCGAACGCGGTCACCGCCACCGCGTGCAATTGCTTGCGCGCGATGGATTCGGCAATCCCGGGCATGTGCAGTTTTTCATTGAGCAGGTCGCGCAGCGGCGAACTGTTGAGCAGCGCCACCGGCAGTTGCCGACCGAGGCCGAGCAGGCTGTGACTGACAAAACGGCTGGCCTGGCGGATCACCCCCGGCCAGTCGCTGCGCAATACCCGATGGCTGCGAAAGCCCTGCCAGAACAGCGTCAGGCGTTCGATGGCGGCGCGAAAGTCCGTAGCGCCGCTGGCCAGGCTGACCGCGTTGATCGCCCCGGCCGAGGTGCCGACAATCACCGGAAACGGATTGTCCGCGCCCAGCGGCAGCAACTCGGCAATCGCCGCCAGCACCCCCACCTGATACGCCGCCCGAGCCCCGCCGCCGGAAAGAATCAAACCTGTGACCGGTTCAGCTGGGCTCATCGCAACGCTCCATGGTGCTTGAAAGGGGTAAGTGAATCAGCCGCGGCGTTTCGGGTAGAGCTTCGGCTCACCCGGTGGACGGCTCTTGAAGCGCCGGTGTGCCCACAAATATTGCTCGGGGCAGGCGCGCAGCGCACTTTCCACCCACTGGTTGATGCGGATGCAGTCGGCTTCTTCGGTTTCGCCGGGGAAGTCCTCCAGCGGCGGATGGATCACCAGCTTGTACCCGCTGCCATCGGCCAGACGTTCCTGAGTGAACGGCACCACCAGCGCCTTGCCCAGCCGGGCAAACTTGGTGGTCGCGGTCACGGTCGCCGCCTGAATGCCGAACAGCGGCACGAAGATGCTTTGCTTGGCGCCGTAGTCCTGATCCGGTGCGTACCAGATCGCCCGGCCCGCCCGCAGCAGCTTGAGCATGCCGCGCACGTCGTCACGTTCCACCGCCAGCGAGTCGAGGTTGTGCCGCTCGCGGCCACGGCGCTGAACGAAGTCGAACAGCGCATTCTTGTGCTCGCGGTACATGCCGTCGATGGTGTGTTGCTGACCGAGCAGCGCCGCGCCGATTTCCAGGGTGGTGAAGTGCGCCGCCATGAGGATCACGCCCTTGCCTTCGCGCTGGGCTTTTTGCAAATGCTCCAGCCCTTCGACATGCGCCAGTTTCGCCAGGCGCTCGCGGGACCACCACCAGCTCATCGCCATTTCAAAGAAGGCGATACCGGTGGAGGCGAAGTTTTCCTTGAGCAGGCGTTTGCGCTCGGCGGCGGATTTTTCCGGGAAGCACAGCTCAAGGTTGCGCTTGGCAATGCGCCGCCGGTCGCCGGCCACGCGGTACATCAGCGCGCCGAGGACACGACCGATCGTCAGTAACACCGGATACGGCAACTGCACGACCAGCCACAACAACCCCAGACCGCACCAGAGCGGCCAGAAGCGTGGAGAAAGATAGGCTTTTCGAAAACGCGGGCGATCCATTAAAGCTTCCGTAAATACAGTGGCCGCGCATTCTACATCGTTCGACCCGGCTTGCGGCTCGCGGGCGTTCTCGTTATAAGTCTCGGCACTTTTAGTGACAAGCCGTTGTATGCCGATATGAGCCAAAACCAATCGCCAGACCAAGATTCCGTGTTCCAGTTGAAGGGCAGCATGCTGGCCATTACCGTGCTGGAGTTGTCCCGCAACGACCTCGACAGCCTTGATCGGCAACTGGCCGCGAAAGTCGCCCAGGCACCGAATTTCTTCAGCAATGCACCGTTGGTCCTGGCCCTGGACAAACTGCCACCGGGCGAAGGCGCGGTCGACCTGCCGGGATTGATGCGCGTGTGCCGTCAGCACGGCCTGCGCACCCTGGCAATCCGCGCCAGCCGTATCGAAGACATCGCCGCCGCCATCGCCATCGACATCCCCGTGCTGCCGCCGTCCGGCGCCCGTGAACGGCCGCTGGAAACGCCAGAACCGGCCCCGGTGAAGAAGCCGGAAAAACCGCCGGAGCCGACCGTCAAAGCCACCCGCGTGATCACTACGCCAGTACGTGGTGGCCAACAGATATATGCCCAGGGTGGCGATCTGGTGGTGATTTCCTCGGTCAGTCCGGGGGCGGAACTTCTTGCCGATGGCAACATCCATGTATACGGCCCGATGCGCGGTCGTGCACTGGCCGGCGTCAAAGGCGACACCAAGGCCCGGATTTTCTGTCAGCAATTGAGCGCTGAACTGATCTCCATCGCCGGGCATTACAAGGTTTCCGAAGATTTGCGTCGTGATCCGCTATGGGGCGCCGGCGTGCAGGTCAGCCTGTCGGCCGACGTGTTGAACATCATTCGGCTTTAACGGATACTGCCGCATTTTCCAAGCATCTCTAAAACGTAGCGAAAACGGCTCAAACGACGTAGGAAAAAGGCCAAAAGCCAAATTCCAGCCAAGGCTGTCCGACTGCAGTAGTTTTCAAGAGATGTTTTTCAGGGACTCAACTGTCCTTTTTCCTTAGGGGTGAAACACCTTGGCCAAGATTCTCGTGGTTACATCCGGCAAGGGTGGTGTGGGTAAGACCACCACCAGCGCCGCTATCGGTACCGGTCTCGCGCTGCGCGGGCACAAAACTGTAATCGTCGACTTCGACGTGGGCTTGCGTAACCTCGACCTGATCATGGGTTGCGAGCGTCGCGTGGTGTATGACTTCGTCAACGTGGTCAACGGCGAAGCCAACCTGCAACAGGCCCTGATCAAAGACAAGCGCCTGGAAAACCTCTACGTGCTGGCCGCCAGCCAGACCCGCGACAAAGACGCGCTGACCCAGGAAGGCGTGGAAAAAGTCCTGATGGAACTCAAGGAACAATTTGAGTTTGTGGTCTGCGACTCGCCGGCGGGCATCGAGAAAGGCGCACACCTGGCCATGTACTTCGCTGACGAAGCGATCGTCGTGACCAACCCGGAAGTGTCTTCGGTTCGTGACTCGGACCGTATGCTCGGCCTGCTGGCCAGCAAGTCGCGTCGCGCCGAACGTGGCGAAGATCCGATCAAGGAACACCTGCTGATCACTCGCTACCATCCAGAGCGCGTGGAAAAGGGCGAAATGCTGGGCGTTGAAGACGTCAAGGAAATCCTCTCGGTAACCCTGCTCGGCGTGATCCCGGAATCCCAGGCGGTGCTCAAGGCCTCCAACCAGGGCGTCCCGGTGATTCTCGACGACCAGAGCGATGCCGGTCAGGCGTACAGCGATACCGTCGACCGTTTGCTGGGCAAAGAAAAAGCCCACCGTTTCCTCGATGTCGAGAAGAAGGGATTCTTCGAGCGCCTGTTTGGAGGTAGGTAATGAACCTTTTTGACTTCTTTCGTGCCAATAAAAAGCCAAGTACCGCCTCGGTCGCGAAAGAGCGTCTACAGATCATCGTGGCGCATGAGCGCGGCCAGCGCAGCACGCCGGATTACCTGCCAGCCTTGCAGAAGGAACTGGTCGACGTGATCCGCAAGTACGTCAACATCGGCAACGACGACGTACATGTTGCGCTGGAAAGCCAGGGCAGTTGCTCGATTCTGGAACTCAACATCACCCTGCCTGATCGCTGAGTCGATCCGGCAGGAACGACGGCGGCTCAGATCCTTGAAGCCTCTGTAGGAGCTGCCGAAGGCTGCGATCTTTTGATCTTGTTTTGAAAATCAAAAGATCGCAGCCTTCGGCAGCTCCTACAGGAGTGTCAGGGGCTCTGAGCCGCCGTTGGCATTTGTTACGAGGCTGTTTTAATGCCGTTGTCCAACATCCGCATCATTCATCAGGACGCCGCCGTGCTGGTGGTCGACAAACCGACGTTGCTGCTCTCGGTGCCCGGTCGCGCCGACGACAACAAGGACTGCCTGATCACCCGCCTGCAGGAAAACGGCTACCCGGAAGCGCGCATCGTCCATCGTCTGGACTGGGAAACCTCCGGCATCATCCTGCTGGCCCGCGACGCCGATTCCCATCGCGAACTGTCGCGGCAATTTCACGACCGCGAAACCGAAAAGGCCTACACCGCCCTGGCCTGGGGGCAGCCGGAACTCGACAGTGGCAGCATCGACCTGCCCCTGCGCTACGACCCGCCGACCAAACCACGGCACGTGGTCGATCACGAATTCGGCAAACACGCGCTGACCTTCTGGCGCGTGCTGGAACGTTGCGGCGACTGGTGCCGTGTCGAGCTGACACCGATCACCGGGCGCTCGCACCAGTTGCGCGTGCATATGTTGTCCATCGGCCATCCGCTGCTGGGCGACGGCCTCTACGCCCACGAACAAGCCCTGGCCGCCTGGCCGCGCCTGTGTCTGCACGCGAGCATGCTGAGCTTCACCCACCCGCAAACCGGCGAGCGCCTGCGCTTCGAATGCCCGGCACCGTTCTGAGCAACACCGCCGCCCTTATGTAGGAGCTGCCGAAGGCTGCGATCTTTTGATCTTGTTTTAAAATCAAAAGATCGCAGCCTTCGGCAGCTCCTACAGGGGATCCGGTGCGGATTCAATTCCCTGGCCGATGCGTTAAACTCCCGCCCATTGCTGTCTGGAGCTTCTTATGCGCGAAGAGTTGAACCAAGGCCTGATCGACTTTCTCAAGGCCTCCCCTACCCCGTTCCACGCCACCGCCAGCCTCGTTCAGCGTCTGGAGGCCGCCGGTTACGTGCGCCTCGACGAGCGCGAGACGTGGCACACCGAGGCCAACGGCCGCTATTACGTGACCCGCAACGACTCCTCGATTGTCGCGATCAAAATGGGCCGCAACTCGCCGCTGCACGACGGTATCCGTCTGGTCGGCGCGCACACTGACAGCCCGTGCCTGCGGGTCAAGCCGCAACCGGAACTGCAACGCCAGGGCTTCTGGCAACTCGGCGTTGAGGTCTATGGCGGCGCGCTGCTGGCGCCGTGGTTCGACCGCGACCTGTCGCTGGCCGGCCGCGTGACCTTCCGCCGCGACGGCAAGGTCGAAAGCCAGTTGATCGACTTCAAGGCACCGATCGCGATCATTCCCAACCTGGCGATTCACCTCAACCGTGAAGCCAATCAGGGCTGGGCGATCAACGCGCAGACCGAACTGCCACCGATCCTCGCGCAGTTCGCCGGTGACGAGCGCGTCGACTTCCGCGCCGTACTCACCGATCAACTGGCCCGCGAACATGGCCTGAACGCCGACGTGGTGCTGGATTACGAGCTGAGCTTCTACGACACGCAAAGCGCGGCGGTCATCGGTTTGCATGGCGACTTCATCGCCGGTGCGCGTCTGGACAACCTGCTGTCCTGCTTCGCCGGCCTGCAAGCCTTGCTTACCGCCGACACCGAAGAAACCTGCGTGCTGGTGTGCAACGATCACGAAGAAGTCGGCTCCTGCTCGGCCTGCGGCGCCGACGGCCCGATGCTCGAACAGACCCTGCGCCGCCTGTTGCCGGAAGGCGACGAGTTCGTCCGCACCATTCAGAAATCGCTGCTGGTCTCGGCCGACAACGCTCACGGCGTGCACCCCAACTACGCCGAGAAGCACGACGCCAACCACGGCCCGAAACTCAACGCCGGCCCGGTGATCAAGGTCAACAGCAACCAGCGCTACGCCACCAACAGCGAAACTGCCGGCTTCTTCCGCCATCTGTGCATGGCCGAAGAAGTGCCGGTGCAAAGCTTCGTGGTGCGCAGCGACATGGGTTGCGGCTCGACCATCGGCCCGATCACCGCCAGCCACCTGGGCGTGCGCACCGTCGACATCGGCCTGCCGACCTTCGCCATGCACTCGATCCGCGAATTGTGCGGCAGCCACGACCTGGCGCACCTGGTCAAAGTGCTGAGCGCGTTCTACGCCAGCCACGAACTACCGTAAGCCAACTCGCCCCTGTAGGAGCTGCCGAAGGCTGCGATCTTTTGATTTTGTTTTTTTATAGATCAAAAGCAAAGATCGCAGCCTTCGGCAGCTCCTACAGGTCGAAACCGTCCTAGACTCAGATCATTCTTTCCGACAAGGCAGTCACCATGATCTCGATGTCCGCATTCCACGGCATGCTCATTCCCATCCTGTCCGGGATGATTCTGCTGGCCGTTGGTTTCAACTTTCGCGACAAGAACCTCGGGGTGTTCGCCATGTGGATCGGCATGCTGATGATCCTGGCGACCGTGGTCTACAAGATCCTCGCCAAACTCAACGAATAAATCGGCGCCCGGCTCGCATTGATTCTGGCTGCCTCGTACACTCGTTCAATTCGCCCCTTTGCGAGGTTGACCGTCTAGTGTTCGCTCGTCTGTTTGCTCTGCCCTGCCTGTTCCTTGTCTGCCTGATGACCCTGATGCCGCTGGCCCCTGCCCATGCGGTGGGTTTGCCGGGGCTGCTCAACACGCCCAAGGCGCAACCCGAAGCGCAGGAGCCATTGGGCCAGTCGCTGGATGAGGTCATCAAGTCGCTGGAAAACGACAAGCAGCGCGCGCAATTGCTGAGCGATCTGAAAAAACTGCGCGACGCCACCAAAATAGCCCAGGCCTCGCCGGAAGAAGGCGTTCTCGGCCTCATCGGCGGCACGTTGGCCAGTTTCGAGAAACAGTTCTCCGGGGACGACAGTCCGCTGACCCGCTGGTCCAGAGAATTCGATCTGGCCAAGGATGAGCTCAACGCGTTGATGCTGCCGGCCAGTGAATGGCTGCCGATCATCTTCGGCTTCGCCGTGATCCTGATGGTCTGGAGCCTGCTCGCCGCCGCGCTGATCTGGCTCGGGCACCGGGTGCGCATGCGCTTCGGCCTGACCGAAGAACTGCCGCAGCACCCCAAGGCCCTCGACATGCTGCGCTTCGCCCTGCGCAAGCTCGGACCGTGGCTGATCGCGCTGGTGATCACTGTTTACATGAGCTACGCGCTGCCATCGTCATTGGGCAAAAGCCTGGCGATGGTGCTGGCCTATGCGCTGGTGGTCGGCACCTGTTTCTCGGCGATCTGCGTGATCGCCTTCTCGCTGCTCGACGGCCCGCACCGGCACCGCGCGCTGTACATCCTGCGCCATCAGGCATTCCGTCCGTTGTGGCTGATCGGCAGCTTCGCCGCGTTCGGTGAAGCGCTCAACGACCCGCGTCTGGTGGAGAGCCTCGGCGTGCATCTGGCGCACACCACCGCGACCGTCACCAATGTGCTCGCGGCGCTATTCACCGGCCTGTTCATCCTGCGGTTCCGCCGGCCGATCGCGCACCTGATCCGCAACCAGCCGTTATCGCGGCGCCTGACCCGCCGTGCGCTCAGCGACACCATCGATATCCTCGGCACCTTCTGGTACGTGCCGGCGCTGGTACTGGTGGGAATCTCGCTGTTCGCCACGTTCGTTTCTGCCGGCGACACCAGCACCGCCCTGCGCCAGTCGCTGATCTGCACCGTGCTGCTGGTGATGTGCATGGTGATCAACGGTCTCGTGCGTCGTCACTCGCTCAAACCGCAGCGCGGGCCGAAGCGCCACGCGCTGTACTCGGAACGCCTGAAAAGCTTCTTCTACACCCTCGCCCACCTGCTGGTGTGGCTGACCTTTATCGAGCTTGGCCTGCGCGTGTGGGGCAAGTCGCTGATCGGTTTCGCCGAGGGCGAAGGCCACGACGTCAGCGTCAAACTGTTCAGCCTGATCGGCACGCTGATTTTCTCCTGGTTGATCTGGATCCTCGCCGACACCGCCGTGCATCACGCCCTCACCCGCTCGCGCAAAGGCCTGGCGAACGCCCGCGCGCAGACGATGATGCCGCTGATCCGCAACGTGCTGTTCGTGGCGATCTTCATCATTGCGCTGATCGTCGCCCTGGCGAACATGGGCATGAACGTCACCCCGCTGCTGGCCGGTGCCGGTGTCATCGGTCTGGCCATCGGTTTCGGTGCGCAGTCGCTGGTGGCGGACCTGATCACCGGTCTGTTCATCATCATCGAAGACTCGTTGGCGATCGACGACTACGTCGATGTCGGCGGCCACCTCGGCACCGTCGAAGGCCTGACCATCCGCACCGTGCGCCTGCGCGACATCGACGGCATCGTCCACACCATCCCGTTCAGCGAAATCAAGAGCATCAAGAACTACTCGCGGGAATTCGGCTACGCGATCTTCCGCGTGGCGGTGCCGTACAACATGGAGATCGACGACGCGATCAAACTGATGCGCGAAGTCGGCCAGAAGATGCGCACCGATCCCCTGCAACGGCGCAACATCTGGTCGCCGCTGGAGATTCAGGGCGTGGAAAGTTTCGAGTCCGGCAGCGCGATCCTGCGGGCGCGGTTCAAGACCGCGCCGATCAAACAATGGGAAGTTTCCCGCGCGTTCAACCTGTCGCTCAAACGTCATCTCGACGAGGCCGGGCTCGATCTGGCCACGCCGCGCATGAGCGTGCAAGTGATCACTGCCGGCGGTGGCCAGGCCAAGGAATAGCACTTGGGCACGATGTGCGGGTCACAGGCAGGGAAGCCAGAACAACAATAACCATGGAGAAACCCGATGCAACTGACCCGCATAGCTCACGCCCTTCTGCTTACGCTTGTCGCCGGCCACGCCAACGCGGCCACCCTGGACAGCACCCGCGAACAGATCGCGGCGCAAGCCCAGGCCCTTGAACCACAACTGCTGGAAACCCGCCGCGACCTGCACGCTCACCCGGAACTCGGCAACACGGAAAAACGCACCGCTGCCTTGGTCGCCGAGCAGCTCAAGGCGCTGGGCCTTGAGGTCAGAACCAACGTCGCCCGCACCGGCGTGGTCGCCATCCTCAAAGGCGCCCTGCCCGGCCCGACCGTGGCCCTGCGCGCCGACATGGACGCGCTGCCGGTCAAGGAAGTCGCCGACCTGCCATTCGCCTCGAAAGCCAAAGGCACCTACCTCGACAAAGAAGTCGACGTGATGCACGCCTGCGGCCACGACGCCCACACCGCGATCCTGCTGAGCACGGCGAAAGTTCTGACCGGCCTGCGCGACACCCTGCCCGGCACCGTGGTGTTCTACTTCCAGCCCGCCGAAGAAGGCCCAAGCGACTTCATCCCCGACGGCAAAAACACCTGGGGCGCAAAAATGATGGTCGAGGAAGGCGTGATGAAATCCCCCAGACCCGACGCCGTGTTCGGCCTGCACGTCTGGGCCGGTGTCCCCGCCGGCCAGATCGCCTACCGCCCCGGCGCGACCTTGGCCAGCTCCGACGACCTGCGCATCAAAATCCTCGGCAAACAAACCCACGCCGGCCGCCCGTGGGACGGCATCGACCCGATCACCGTCGGCGCGCAAACCATCGTCGGCCTGCAAACCGTGGTCAGCCGCCGCACCGACATCTCTTCTTACCCGTCAGTCGTGAGCATCGGCACCATCAACGGCGGCACGCGCTACAACATCATCCCCGAGTCGGTGGACATGAGCGGCACCATCCGCTCCTACGACTACGGCATCCGCCAGAAACTGCACGCTGACGTCCGCCAGACCATCGAAAAAATCGCCGAAAGCGGCGGCGCCAAAGCCGACGTCACCATCATCGAAAAATACGACCCGACGATCAACAACCCGGCACTGACCGAGAAAATGCTGCCGACGCTGAAGTGGGCGGCCAAGGATGACGTGGTCAATGCACCGCTGGTGGGTGGTGCGGAAGACTTTTCTTTTTTTGCCAAGGAAGTGCCCGGGTTGTTCGTGTTTCTCGGGGTCACGCCACGGGATCAGGACATGAGCAAGGCCGCGCCGAATCATAATCCGGGGTTCTTTGTCGATGAGTCGGCGCTGGTGGTTGGGGTGAGGACCATGGCGTCGCTGGCGACGGATTATTTGTATGGGAATGCTGGGGTGGGCAAATAAGCATTAGGTGACTGTGGGGGGCGCTTTCGCGAGCGAGCTCGCTCCCACATTTGACCGAGTGTAGCTTTGAAGCCGGGATGGCTGTCAGGGCGCTATCGGTGGCACGCCAGCTCCCACAAAATCAAGATCAAAAGATCGCAGCCTTCGGCAGCTCCTACAGGGGATTGGGTATGTTCAGTTGGAGATTGGTCGGCTCGCAGGCCGCCATCGCGAGCAGGCTCACTCCTACAGAAAAGCCAAAGCAGACCGCATCCGCTCTTCACCACTCAACAGGATGAGCGTTAGCTCGGCTGCAGCTTTTGATCTGCAGGCCCCGTCGGCAGGCTGAGTGGAGGGATGCATCCGGGGGTGGGAGCGCAGCGACCGTTTGGCGAAGCCAAACACAGCGAGAGGAGGTGCAGCGAAGCAAACCGTAGGCGCTGCCCCCGGATGTATCCCGGAGCGAAGGAACCCGAGCCACGGCGAGGGCCGAACGTTGGGGCAAGCCTTTTGGGTTACCTTTTCGGCGTCTGGAAAAGGTGACTCGCCGTAAGGGCGAAACCGCCAGCCGCAGCACCCGAAGCAACGGATATACACCCAAAATCCCCACAACCTGGTCGGCCCAGAGGCCGCCAAGACCAACCCTCAAACCACATCTACCCCCACATGAATCGCATCATGCCGCCAAAACTCCAGATCACAATCAATCAACCGCTCATGCTGATCATAATTGACCCGAGCAATCCTCAGCCCCGGACTCCCGACAGAAACCCGTAAAGCCGCCGCCGCATCCACCGACAACGACGTCGGCACAATCTCGAAGCGCACCCGCCCATAATGCAAATCGTAATGCCGCGCATACAGCTCGGTGATCGACTGATTCAGATCAAACTCCAGAATCCCCGGAAAAAACTGCGGATTCAGATAGTGCTCCACATACAGCACCAGCCGCCCGTCAATCCGCCGCGACCGGCAAATCTGAATCACGCTCGACAACGCCGGCAACTGCAACCACGCACACACCGCCGCTGAAGCCGGCAACAAGCGCGCCGAAATCACCTCGGTCGACGGCACCCGCCCCTGCGCACTGACCATCGCGTGAAAGTGACTGCGCTGCATCAGGTTGTACGCCAGACGCGGCGGCGAAACGAACCAGCCGCGCCGCTCCTCGCGATAAATCTGCCCCTGCGCCTCCAGCTGCAACAGCGCCTCACGCACGGTGATGCGCGTGGTGCCGAACAACTCACTGAGCTTGCGCTCGGCCGGCAGCTTGCTGCCCGCCGCCAACAGACCGTGATCGAGCTGCTCCTGCAGCACCTGGCCGATGGCTGTCACCGCTTTTGTTGCCTCATCGCGCATCAACGTTACCTATCTGGACTAGACCAGCACTGTTTCGGGGCACAAACCGCACGGCCCGCGAGCCGTTTGCATGCCTTGCAAGCCTAGGCAGTGCAGATGACCGAGAGATGACAAACCCGCCCAACGGTCGTCCTCATGACTTGCAATACATCGGCCAAGTCCCTTGCCAGCCGGGGCTTTGACCTTGGTCTACGCTTACCGGGCAAGCGCCAGAACCAGGTGCATAAAGGCCGATCCGGGCGAGCGCAGACATCAAAGTGTCATCCAGCCCGCTTAAATTGGCTCAGGTATTGCTGACCTAGACCAACACAAACCGCAATCGCAGCGTTGAACACGACCAAGGAGCTTCGGAATGAAACAGCTTTTCCTGGCAACACTGTTAGGCTCGACCATTGCAATGTGCACCTCCGCCATGGCGGCGGGTACCGATCTGAAAACCCTCGAAGCCGCTGCGAAAGCGGAAGGCGCCGTCAACAGCGTCGGCATGCCCGATGACTGGGCCAACTGGAAAGGCACCTGGGAAGACCTGGCCAAGACCTACGGCCTGAAACACATCGACACCGACATGAGCTCGGCCCAGGAAATCGCCAAGTTCGCCGCCGAGAAAGACAACGCCACCGCCGATATCGGCGACGTCGGTGCTGCCTTCGGCCCGATCGCGGTCAAGCAAGGCGTGGTCCAGCCATACAAGCCAAGCACCTGGGATCAGGTCCCGGACTGGGCCAAGGACAAGGATGGCAACTGGGCGCTGGCCTACACCGGCACCATCGCTTTCATCGTCAACAAGAAGCTGCTGCACGGTTCCGAAGTACCGACCAAATGGGCTGACCTCAAGGGCGGCAAATACAAGGTTTCCATCGGTGACGTGAGCACCGCCGCGCAAGCCGCCAACGGCGTACTGGCTGCCGCCCTGGCCAACGGTGGCGACGAGAAGAACATCCAGCCGGCCCTGCTGCTGTTTGCCGACATCGCCAAGCAGGGCCGCCTGTCGATGGCCAACCCGACCATCGCCACCATGGAAAAAGGCGAGATCGAAGTCGGCGTGGTCTGGGACTTCAACGGCCTGAGCTACAAGGCCAAGATGGCCAACCCGGATGACTACGTGGTGCTGATCCCGTCCGACGGTTCGGTGATTTCCGGCTACACCACCATCATCAACAAGTACGCGAAAAACCCCAACGCCGCCAAGCTGACCCGCGAATACATCTTCAGCGACGCCGGCCAGACCAACCTCGCCCGCGGCAATGCCCGTCCGATCCGCGCCGAGCACCTGCAACTGCCGGAAGACGTGAAAGCCAAGCTGCTGCCAAACGAGCAGTACAAGAAGGTCACGCCGATCAAGGACGCCGACGCGTGGGAAAAAACCTCCAAGGCCTTGCCGCAGAAGTGGAACGAAGAAGTCATCGTAGAGATGAAATAAGGCGGCTGATCACCCTTTTGTGATCTGTTGAAGATCCAAATGTGGGAGCGGGCTTGCTCGCGAATGCGGTGGATCAGTCAAAAAATTGTTGACTGACACTCTGCTTTCGCGAGCAAGCCCGCTCCCACAGGGAGATCCAAGTTGAATCTGAAGTTTCCTGTTTCGCGGAGTTTTTGCCCCTATGAAGCACAACGTCATCCTTGTCGTGCTCGACGGCCTCAATTTTGAGGTCGCGCGTCACGCCATGGGGCATCTGCAGGCTTACGTTGGCGCAGGACGCGCCGCGCTCTACCAGGTGGAGTGCGAGTTGCCGGCCCTGTCCCGACCGCTTTACGAATGCATTCTTACCGGCGTGCCGCCGATTGACAGCGGCATCGTCCATAACAACGTCGCACGCCTGTCCACCCAGCGCAGCATCTACCACTACGCCCGTGACGCCGGCCTGACAACCGCGGCGGCGGCCTACCATTGGGTCAGCGAGCTGTATAACCGTTCGCCGTTCGTAGCGGCTCGCGACCGGCACACCGACGATCCGACGCTGCCGATCCAGCACGGCCATTTTTACTGGAACGATCACTACCCGGACTCGCACCTGTTCGCTGACGCAGAAAGCCTGCGCCTGCGCCATGCACCGAATTTCCTGCTGATTCATCCGATGAACATCGACGATGCCGGACACAAGCACGGCCTCGATTCCTCTCAATACCGCAACAGCGCACGCTCGGCGGACGTCGTCCTCGCCGATTACCTGCAAGGCTGGCTCGATGCCGGTTATCAAGTACTGGTGACCGCCGACCACGGCATGAACAACGACCGCTCGCACAACGGCCTGCTGCCGGAAGAACGCCAGGTGCCGCTGTTCGTCCTCGGTGACGCCTTCAGCCTTAACCCTGACGCTGCGCCCAAACAGACCGACCTTTGCGGCACGGTCTGCGAACTGCTCGGCGTGCCCCACGACAAACCTGTGTGCCGGGAGCTGCTCAAGTGAATGCCATGACTCGCGGAAAATGGCTGGCGGCCCTGTGTCTGGTGCCGTTCGCCCTGTTCTTTATCGCGTTTGAAATCGCCCCGCTGGTGTGGGTGATGATCAACAGTTTGCAGTCGGAAGAGTTCGGCTGGGGCTTCGCCAACTTCAGCAAGATCTTCAGTTCGAAGTTCTACCTGCAGGCGATCCAGTACAGCCTCGAAATCAGTTTCTGGTCGAGTGTGTTCGGCATCATTATCGCCGTGCTCGGTGCCTACTCGCTGCGCCGGGTCGACTCGAAACTGCGCAACTTCGTGAACGCCTTCGCCAACATGACCAGCAACTTCGCCGGTGTGCCCCTGGCCTTCGCGTTCATCATCCTGCTCGGCTTCAACGGCAGCATCACCATCATGCTCAAGCAGGCCGGGATCATTGAAGATTTCAACCTGTACTCGAAAACCGGCCTGATCATTCTCTACACCTATTTCCAGATTCCCCTCGGCGTGCTGCTGCTCTACCCGGCCTTCGACGCCTTGCGTGAAGACTGGCGCGAATCCGCGGCGCTGCTCGGCGCCAACGGCTGGCAGTTCTGGCGCCACATCGGTCTGCCAGTGCTGACCCCGGCACTGCTCGGCACCTTCGTGATCCTGCTGGCCAACGCCCTCGGCGCCTACGCCACCGTGTATGCGCTGACCACCGGCAACTTCAACGTGCTGCCGATCCGCATCGCGGCGATGGTTTCCGGTGACATTTCGCTGGACCCGAACCTGGCCAGCGCGCTGGCCGTGGTGCTGGTGGCGCTGATGACCCTCGTCACCGTCGTGCATCAACTGCTGCTGAAGAGGAGCTACCATGTCTCGCGCTGAATCCGGCCCGGCCGGCGTCTACCACCGCGTCGTGGTCTGTCTGCTGTTCGCGATCCTGCTGCTGCCGCTGGTGGGCACGCTGATCTACTCGATCGCCAGCAGTTGGTCGGCGACCATTCTGCCCAGCGGCTTCACCTTCAAGTGGTACCTGCAGCTGTGGAGCGATCCGCGCTTCCTGCACGCCTTCGGTCAATCGTTGCTGGTGTGCGTCGGTGCGCTGCTGCTGTCGGTGGTGCTGATTCTGCCG
Organism: Pseudomonas sp. Eth.TT006; assembly: GCF_054456575.1. Lineage (NCBI taxonomy): Bacteria > Pseudomonadati > Pseudomonadota > Gammaproteobacteria > Pseudomonadales > Pseudomonadaceae > Pseudomonas > Pseudomonas sp. Eth.TT006. Next base: position 44,576 of record NZ_JBTJEN010000025.1, read on the forward strand.
CTGCTGTTCGTGGTGCATTACCACTTCCCGAAACTCGATGCGCTGATGAACATTCTGATCCTGCTGCCCTTCGCGGTGCCGCCGGTGGTGTCGTCGGTGGGGCTACTGCAACTGTATGGTTCCGGGCCGCTGGCGATGGTCGGCACGCCGTGGATCCTGATCGGTTGCTACTTCACCGTGGCGCTGCCGTTCATGTACCGGGCGATCACCAACAACCTGCAGGCGATCAACCTGCGCGACCTGATGGACGCCGCGCAACTGCTCGGCGCCAGCACCTTTCAGGCGGCGATTCTGGTGGTCCTGCCGAACCTGCGCAAAGGCCTGATGGTCGCGCTGCTGCTGTCGTTCTCGTTCCTGTTCGGCGAGTTCGTGTTCGCCAACATTCTGGTCGGCACGCGCTACGAAACCCTGCAGGTGTACCTGAACAACATGCGCAACAGCAGCGGGCACTTCACCAGTGCGCTGGTGATCTCGTACTTCTTTTTCGTGCTGGTCCTGACCTGGATCGCCAACATCTTGAACAAGGACAAAAGCGAATGAGCTATGTCAGCGTCCAGAACCTGAAGAAAAACTACGCCGGCACCACGGTGTTCAGCGACATCAACTGCGAAATCAACAAGGGCGAATTCGTCACCCTGCTCGGCCCGTCGGGTTGCGGCAAGTCCACGCTGCTGCGCTGCATTGCCGGGCTGACGCCGGTGGATGGCGGCAAGATCCTGCTCGATGGCGTCGACATCGTGCCGCTGAGCCCGCAGAAACGCGGGATCGGCATGGTGTTCCAGAGCTATGCGCTGTTCCCCAACATGACCGTCGAACAGAACGTCGCCTTCGGACTGCGCATGCAGAAGGTCAATCCCGACGACAGCCACAAGCGCGTCACCGAGGTGCTGAAACTGGTCGAACTCAACGATTTCGCCAGCCGCTATCCGCACCAGCTCTCCGGTGGTCAGTGCCAACGCGTGGCCCTCGCCCGTTCGCTGGTCACCCGTCCGCGCCTGTTGCTGCTGGACGAACCGCTGTCGGCGCTGGATGCACGGATTCGCAAACACCTGCGCGAACAGATTCGGCAGATCCAGCGCGAACTTGGCCTGACGACAATTTTCGTCACCCACGACCAGGAAGAAGCGCTGACCATGTCCGACCGGATTTTCCTGATGAACCAAGGGAAAATCGTCCAGAGCGGCGACGCCGAAACCCTGTACACCGCGCCGGTGGATCTGTTCGCCGCCGGCTTCATCGGCAACTACAACCTGCTCGACGCCGATGCCGCCTCGAAGCTGTTGCAACGGCCGATCAACCACCGCATCGCGATTCGTCCGGAAGCCATCGAACTGAGCCTCAACGGCGAACTCGATGCACAGATCCGCAGCCACAGCCTGCTGGGCAACGTGATCCGCTATCGGGTCGAAGCGCGCGGCGTGGAACTGGTGGTCGACGTGCTCAACCGCTCGGCGGCGGATCTGCACCCCGACGGTCAGCGCCTGGCGCTTTCCATCGATCCGACGGCCCTGTGTGAAGTGGCTTGAAAGCAGCTGCAAGCTTCGAGCTACAAGCCTCAAGCGGTAGACTGCGGCGTGACTGATTTCAATTCTTGCAGCTCGACGCTTGTAGCTCGCAGCTGTTCTCGGAGAGAACCGATGGCTTTGGCAATTTTTGATCTGGACGAAACCCTGATCCACGGCGACTGCGCCACCCTCTGGAGCGAGCAGATGGGCCGTCTGGGCTGGGTCGATCCCGAGTCGTTCATGCGCAAGAACAACGAGCTGATGGACGCCTACAGCCATGGCAAATTGCGCATGGAAGACTATATGGAGTTCAGCCTCGAACCACTGATCGGCCGCACCCCGGAAGAAGTCGAACATCTGGTAGGCCCGTGGGTGGAAGACTTCATCGAACCGATCATCTTCAGCGACGCAACCAAAACCATCGCCGCCCACCGCAAGGCCGGCGACCGGATTCTGGTGATCTCGGCCTCGGGCACACACCTGGTCAAACCGATTGCCGAGCGTCTGGGCATCGACGAGATTCTCGGGATCGAACTGGAAGTCGCGCATGGCGTTTACAGCGGCCACACCGTCGGCACGCTGACCTACCGCGAAGGCAAGATCACCCGTTTGCTGGAATGGCTGGATGCCGAGGAAGAAAACCTCGAGGGCGCGAGTTTCTACTCCGATTCACGCAATGATCTGCCGTTGTTGCTGAAGGTGGATTTCCCGCACGTGGTGAATCCGGATCCAGTGCTGTTGGAGCATGCTGAAAAGGCCGGCTGGCCGATCCACCTCTGGAAGTAACCATGGATTCAAATGTGGGAGCGGGCTTGCTCGCGAAGGCGGAGTGTCAGTCAAGAACTCATCGACTGACACTCCGCCTTCGCGAGCAAGCCCGCTCCCACAGGTTTTAATGATCTGCCGTTGTTGCTGAAGGTGGATTTCCCGCACGTGGTGAATCCGGATCCGGTGCTGCTGGAGCATGCCGAAAAGGCCGGCTGGCCGATCCACCTCTGGAAGTAACCATGGATGCAAATGTGGGAGCGGGCTTGCTCGCGAAGGCGGTGAATCAGTCAAGAACTCATCGACTGACACTCCGCCTTCGCGAACAAGCCCGCTCCCACAGGTTTTAATGATCTGCCGTTGCTGCTGAAGGTGGATTTCCCGCATGTGGTGAATCCGGATCCGGTGTTGCTGGAGCATGCCGAAAAGACCGGCTGGCCAATTCATCTCTGGAAATAAAAGCAAAAGATCGCAGCCTGCGGCAGCTCCTACATTGGAATGATGTACACCCTGTAGGAGCTGCCGAAGACTGCAATCTTTTGATCTTGCCCTTGTAATCAGCTCAGACTTTCGTCAATCACCAATACCAACTTCCCGGACACGGTATTACTCGCCAGCTCGGCAAACGCCGCCTCGGCATCCTTCACCGCAAACGCCTTCGCCAGTTGCGGCTTCAACCGCCCTTCGGCAAACAACGGCCAGACCTGCTGCCCCAGGTCGCTCAACAGGTCCGCCTTGAACTGATCGTCGCGACTGCGCAAGGTCGAGCCGAGCAATTGCACGCGCTTGCCCAAGACCTGTCCCAGATCGAGTTTCGCCTCGCGCCCACCCATCAGACCGATCAGCGCCCAACGTCCATCCAGCGCGATCAGCTTGAGATTCAGCGCCGCATAGTTACCACCGACCGGGTCGAGAATCACGTCGAAAGGGCCGAAGTCGCGCAGGCTTTCGAGATCATCGGTGCGCACCACGCCGCCCTGAGCCCCGAGCGCTTCACAGTAAGCCAGACGCTCCGCCGAACCGACGCTGACCCAGCACGGGTTGCCGAACGCCCTGCACAACTGAATGGCCGCTGAACCAATGCCACTTGCCCCGGCGTGCAACAACACTTTTTCTCCCGGCTTGAGCGCCGCCAGTTGAAACACGTTCAACCAGACTGTTGCATAAACCTCGGGCAATGCTGCAGCCTCGATCAGCGAAACGCCTTCCGGTACCGGCAGCACATGCCGAGCGTCAACCACCACCTCTTCGGCCATGCCGCCCCCGGCCAGCAAGGCGCACACCCGATCCCCCACCTGCCACGAACTGCCGGCACCGACCTCGCTGATGACCCCGGAGCACTCCAGACCGAGCACCTGACTGGCGCCGGGCGGCGGTGGATACAGCCCGGCTTTCTGTAATAAATCGGCGCGATTGAGGCCGGCTGCCGCCACGCGAATGCGTACTTGTCCTACATCACACGCCGGACTCGGCTCTTCAACCCATGCCACTTGACCTTCAACGCCTTGCAATGCCTTCACAGTGCCTCCATAGTGAGTCTGGACTGAGCCCGAAGCTGTAGCGCCGGGCTTTTTGCATTATGCGACCGGCTCTCGTAGAACCGGCGACTTCAAAGACGGCCTAATATGCGTTATCAATTGTCCCCGCGTCGAATCAGCATGAAGCATCTGCTCCCCAGCACCGCCCTCGCTCTTTTCATCGGTATCGGCCTGTTGCCGATGTCGGGCAAAACATTCGCAGCCAACAGCTGGGACAACTTGCAGCCTGATCGCGACGAAGTGATCGCCAGTCTCAACGTCGTCGAGTTGCTCAAGCGTCACCACTACAGCAAGCCGCCGCTCGACGATGCGCGCTCGGTGATCATCTACGACAGCTACATCAAGCTGCTGGATCCGTCGCGCAGCTATTTCATGGCCAGCGACATCGCCGAATTCGAAAAGTGGAAAACCCAGTTCGACGATTTCCTCAAGAGCGGCGACCTCAACGCCGGGTTCACCATCTACAAGCGCTACCTGGACCGCGTCAAGGCGCGTCTGGATTTCGCCATTGCAGAGCTGAACAAGGGCGTCGACAAGATGGACTTCACCACCAAGGAGACCTTGCTGATCGATCGCAAGGATGCGCCTTGGCTCAAATCCACCGCTGAACTCGACGACCTGTGGCGCAAACGCGTCAAGGACGAAGTGCTGCGGCAGAAGATCGCCGGCAAGGATTCCAAGCAGATTCAGGAAACCCTGACCAAGCGCTACAAGAATCAGCTGGCGCGTCTGGACCAGACCCGCGCCGAAGACATCTTCCAGGCGTACATCAACACCTTCGCCATGTCGTACGACCCGCACACCAACTATCTGTCGCCGGATAACGCGGAGAACTTCGACATCAACATGAGCCTGTCCCTGGAGGGCATCGGCGCCGTGTTGCAGAGCGACAACGATCAAGTGAAAGTCGTGCGCCTGGTGCCGGCAGGCCCGGCCGACAAGACCAAGCAGGTCGCACCGGCCGACAAGATCATCGGCGTTGCCCAGGGCAATAAAGAGATGGTCGACGTGGTCGGCTGGCGTCTGGACGAAGTGGTCAAGCTGATCCGCGGCCCGAAAGGCACCGTGGTGCGTCTGGAAGTGATTCCGGCGAGCAATGCGCCGAACGACCAGACCAGCAAGATCGTACCGATCACCCGTGAAGCGGTGAAGCTTGAAGATCAGGCGGTGAAAAAATCCGTGCTGAACCTGAAACAGGACGGCAAGGACTACAAGCTCGGCGTCATCGAGATTCCCGCGTTCTATCTCGACTTCAAGGCGTTCCGTGCCGGTGATCCGGATTACAAGAGCACCACCCGTGACGTCAAGAAACTGCTGACCGAACTGCAGAAAGAAAAAGTCGACGGCGTGGTCATCGACCTGCGCAACAATGGCGGCGGCTCGCTGCAGGAAGCCACCGAGCTGACCAGTCTGTTCATCGACAAAGGCCCGACGGTGCTCGTGCGTAACGCCGATGGCCGCGTCGACGTGCTGGAAGATGAAAATCCGGGCGCGTTCTACAAAGGTCCGATGGCGCTGCTGGTCAACCGTCTGTCGGCCTCGGCTTCGGAGATTTTCGCCGGCGCCATGCAGGACTACCATCGCGCACTGATCATCGGTGGCCAGACCTTCGGTAAAGGCACGGTGCAGACCATTCAGCCGCTGAACCATGGCGAACTGAAACTGACCCTGGCCAAGTTCTACCGGGTTTCCGGGCAGAGCACCCAGCATCAGGGCGTATTGCCGGACATCGATTACCCGTCGATCATCGACACCAAGGAAATCGGCGAAAGCGCCCTGCCGGAAGCCATGCCATGGGACACCATCAAGGCCGCCATCAAGCCTGCGGTCGATCCGTTCAAGCCGTACCTGGCGCAGCTCAAGTCCGAGCATGACGTACGCTCCGCCAAGGACGCCGAGTTCGTGTTCATCCGCGACAAGCTGGCCCTGGCGCAGAAGCTGCTGGAAGAAAAAACCGTCAGCCTCAACGAAGCCGACCGCCGTGCCCAGCACGCGGACATCGACGCCAAGCAACTGGCGATGGAAAACATCCGTCGCAAAGCCAAAGGCGAAGAGCCGCTCAAAGAGCTGAAGAAAGAAGACGAAGACGCCCTGGCGGCCGCTGAGCCGGACAAGGTCAAGCCAGAGGACGATGCGTACCTGGCCGAAACCGGGCGCGTGCTGCTCGACTACCTGAAGCTGAGCAATCAGGTGGCCAAAAAGTAAGATGATGGCAATTTAGTGCTGACGCTCCTCGGAGCGTCATCAAACAGTCATCATTCTGTCGTGAAATAAAGGACCGGGAGCCTCTCTCCATCGAGAGCGCTCCCGGTCCTTTTTTTATCGCCAGAGATTGCCATGACCACGACCGAACAGCTGAGTGCCTTGAGCTCGATCCTGACTCAAAGCGGTTTGCACAGTCTGTTCCAGCCGATCATCAGTCTCTCCGAACGGCGCATTCTCGGCTACGAAGCCCTCACCCGCGGCCCGTCCAACAGCCCGCTGCATTCGCCCATCGCACTGTTCGCCGTGGCGCGTCAGGCCGGACGCCTGAGCGAACTGGAAATCGCCTGCCGCCAATCGGCCTGCCGCCGTTTCAACGAACAGCAACTGCCGGGCAAGCTGTTCCTCAACGTCTCCCCGGAATCCCTGCTCGAAGCCGCGCATCAGCCGGGGCGTACCCTGCAGCTGCTGCAGGATTTCGGCATTCCGCCAAGTCAGGTGGTGATCGAACTCACCGAACAGACACCGATCGACGATGTGCAGTTGTTGCGAACCGCGCTGCATCACTACCGCGCGATGGGCTTTTCGATTGCGCTGGATGATCTGGGCGCCGGCTATTCGAGCCTGCGTCTGTGGTCCGAGCTGCGTCCGGATTACGTGAAGATCGACCGCCATTTCATCGACGGCATTCACCAGGATGCGCTGAAACGCGAGTTCGTCGGCTCGATCCTGCAAATCGCCAAAACCTCGCGGGCGCAGGTGATCGCCGAGGGCATCGAACTGCCGGAAGAGCTGGCGGTGTTGACCGAGATGGGCGTGGATCTGGTGCAGGGTTATCTGCTCGGTCGCCCGCAAGAAAATCCACTGCGCGATGCCCGCACCCTGATGCCGAAACACGACAGCAGCGCCGTCGCGCTGAACGACGAAGGCAGCGACCTCAGCGCCCTGCTCAACGAGCAACCCGCCGTGCCTCGCAACACCCCGACCGCGACCGTGCTGGAGGCGTTTCGCCGCCAGGCCAACCTCAACTCGCTGGCGGTGCTCGACGAACAGGGCCAGCCGTGCGGCATCGTCCATCGCCATTCGCTGTCCGACGCGCTGCTCAAACCGTTCGCCACCGACCTGTTCGCGCGCAAACCGATCAGCCGCCTGATGAACGACGACTTCCTCGCCGTGGAGATGAGCCAGTCGCTACAACAGGTCAGCCGCCTGATCACCAGCCGCGCCCGCCAGCGCATCGAAGAAGATTTCATCATCACCCTCAACGGCAGCTATCTGGGCCTGGGTCGGGTGATCGACGTGCTCAAACTGATCACCGAACTGAAAATCCAGCAGGCCCGCTACGCCAACCCGCTGACCCTGCTGCCCGGCAACGTGCCGATCCAGCAATGCCTGACCCGCTTGCTGCAACAGGGCCGCGAATCAGTCATCTGCTACGTCGACATCGACAGCTTCAAACCCTTCAACGACATCTACGGCTACGGCCGTGGCGACGAAGTGCTGCTGTGCCTGGCGCAATGCCTGAACGAACGCGTCGACCCGTCCCGCGACTTCGTCGGCCACATCGGCGGCGATGACTTTCTGCTGGTGCTGGGCCCGGAAGACTGGCGCAAACGCCTCAACCAATTGCTCGACGACTTCCAAAGCCAATGCCGCCGCTTCTACCGCCCCGAACACCTCGACGCCGGCTGCTTCATCGCGCCGAACCGACAGGGGGTGCGACAGGAGTTTCCCCTGCTGTCACTGTCCATCGGCGTCGTCCACCTGCATCCCGCCGCCTGCGCCGAACTGGATGCCAGCCAGTTGGCGGAGATGGCTTCGCAGGCGAAGCATCATGCGAAGAATGTTCCGGGGTATAGCGTGCATGTGATTGATAGTCTTGCCGTAGCTGATGTTCATGTTCCGCAGTTAATGGGCCAACGCTGAACATCCAGACGACACATTTCCCTGTGGGAGCGGGCTTGCTCGCGAAGGGGGCGGTAAAAGCAATGTAGATTCAGCTTCTAGTGTCGACTACCACGTTGAGCAATCCTCCTGGCTGGCGAGATATAACTCGTCAATCCACACTTCGGACAGAATAGAGTACACATGTTCAAAAAAACCTCTCGGATCTTTCATCTCGTTCCAGCCAACTGGAAGTAATGAATGGGAGAAGGGATCATGTTTAAAAGCCTCACAGAGCTCACGCGTCTCACCATTCAAAGCCTCACCCAGCGCAAAAAACAAGACAAACTTGTGCCGATGGCTCAGTCCCGAAAATCTTTTCACAATGAATTTATGAATCAGATCCTCACGATCGACGGGACACTCAGGATCGTAGTCCGCCAACTCCGCGCCAAGCGTCTCTTCGCGATCATATATATCGAAGCCTCCGAGAAAATGCTTTAGTTGAGGGCTATACGGCACATCAAGATAAGGGTGCATCAACATCAAACATGCTCCACTGGATACAGGGCAAATGGCTGCAGTGTTTCAAAGTCGAATTTCATTTCAAATCCGTTCATCTTTTTAATGAAGCGAGGCTCCGACGGATCTAAAGGGTTAGGCTCGTATCCTTCCCCCACATTTTCTGCAGGCATTCTTACAACCAAGTTACCCATACTGTCCTCGCCTGTGAATCGCGGCATCTTCCTTGCCTCCCTTGTCATCGCTTCGTTGTAAGCGTTCAACTGTGCTCGATGGGATAAAAACCGCGAACTATAGACACCTCTGAACATCATTACCACCACTCCACAAAAACATAATTAGACATTGCATTTACCACGTAGCTTGGTCTTCCAAGCTAGCTTTCTCCAATTCTACAGCCCACTCAATCGAAGCTATTCGATATATATCCTCAAAAAAGACTCTTGAATCGACCATTGCATCCCAACCATCCGGAAATGAAGAGCAAGCTTCAGGGTCATATTGAAATAGAGCTTCAAAATCGTACTCCTCGTCTTGCAGCGCACACTTCAGACACTCCACAAGTAAGAATTTCTGCCGATACGTCCGCCTCATAGGCATGCAATATTTTAAAATAAGCTCCTCCCTATCTATCGCCACATTCGGATTATACTTTTCAAGTTCATCACCCAAAGTTTCTTCACGATCATAAACATCAAAACAACACAAAAAATATGCAGGACTCGGCAGGTAAGGCTTAGACGTTTCAGGATCAATATACATAAGACTACTCCGTCGGATATAGAGTGAATGGTACATTTGTGATAGGGTCAAATTTCATTTCGAACCCTCCCATATTAGTAACCAATCTAGGATTTTCTTTATCCCTCCTATTTGGCTTGTAACCTTCACCTGTTTGAGGAAGCCTCATCTTCACAATATTAGCTCCCTGACTATCGTGCCCAGTAAAACGAGGCAGCCCGCGTTCAACCCTAGTTGTTGCAAGGATGTACGCTTCAAGCATTATTTCCCAACTATAAAATCTTGAGCTCGGATTACCGACACCCGCATTTCGACCTCTTCGTTGTTGACCCGTTATCGGATCCGTACCATCAATAGCCCTTTTTTTAAATTTTTCATCTGGTAGCTCCGGGCCATGCTTGCCAACCATATGCATTCCCTGAGTATCATTTAGCCTAACAACCTCTTTCTTCGCAGCTTCACTTGCGCTTAATTTTGGCGCTGGTAGTTCTGGCTCCCCCTCATCGACCTTAATACCATCACTTCCACCCGGTACCTTACAACCAGGCTTATTCGGCGGCGGACAATTAGACGTCAACCCCAACGGATCCACCCAACCCGTCGGATTCGGCACATACCGATACTGATTCAGCCCACCCGCCAGCTTCACCGGATCCGGCGTCAGATACCGTCCCACCCTCGGGTCGTAATACCGATGCCGGTTGTAATGCAGCCCGCTTTCCGCGTCGAAGTACTGCCCCTGAAAGCGCAGCGGCTGGTCCAGATAGTCTTCGCCGGCGAGGGTGAGTGCCGAGACCTTGCCGTAGGCGTCGTATTGCGCCGACCAGACGATTTCGCCGCTGTAGTCGGTGAGTTCCTGCGGGGTGCCGAGGTGGTCGAGTTGGTAGTAGAAAGGGCAGGCGCGTTTCGGGCCTTTGCCGTCGAGCAGTGCCAGCGGGCGGAAGGTGCCGGGTTCGTAGATGTAGCTGCGGTGGTGGTCGGGGCCGCTTTCGGCGACGAGGTGGTCGCCTTGCCAAAAGAACTCGGTGGTCTGGCCGTCGACGGTTTTGCGGATACGCCGACCGAAGGCGTCGTACTGGTAGGACGCGGTCTGGCCGTCGGGGCGGGTCAGGCCGATCAGGCGGTGCTGGCAGTCGTAGCGGTATTCGGTGACGAGTTGCTGATCGCGACCACGGCGTTCGCGGATCAGGTTGCCGAAGGCGTCATAGTCGTAATGCCGGTCGCCCTGCAGCAGCAGGCGGTTACCCTTGATCCGCGTCGGGCCGGGGCGGTCCTGCATCAGCAGGTTGCCGGCCGGGTCGTGGGCGAAGGATTCCGGCAGTTCATCGCGCGAGTGGCGTACGCGGATCAGCCGGTCGAGCGCATCGTAGGCGTAGGTGCGCTGGCCGTGGCGGCTGTCGGCAATGTGCTGCAGATTGCCGTTAGCGCTGTAGGCATAATCGCGGCGGTACAGCGAAGCGTGCTGATGGCCTACCGCATGGGCCAGTAAACGGCCCTGATCGTCGTAGGCATAATCGCTGCGCAACAATCCTTGCTGGCGTTGCTGCTCGCGACCGGATTGATAGACATGGCTGC